>JBLHKV010000031.1:0-20629 GCA_047618115.1 Halieaceae bacterium
CGGCACCCGCCAGAGCCAGTACCCCGACCACTGCGTAAAACAAAGTGGGCTGCTCCATCAGGTGAGTATAGTTGTGTGATTTCCAGTTAACCCGCGTCGGCATCTGGCTCTCGATGTCCTGATAGCGTCCCCCCGGCTCTGAATTGGAGAGATCCAAGCCAACGACCTTGAATGCCAAAAAACGGGTAGCCACCATCCAAAACATCACCACCATGGACCATAGTACCAGCACCGCTGCGGGCGCCAAAATTGGACTTTGCATCGTCAGTTCTACCATCGTCTTGCCCTCTAAAAATCAGCCTAAAGCCTTGTCTAGCTCGCGAAGAATTTTCTCGACATCCTGTCGTTGATTGTAATGAAGTAACGACAAGCGAACCACACCGTCACTGGTATCCACCCCTACGGCCTCCAACAGCCTTGGAGCATAAAAGTCGCCATTCTCAGTGCCAATTCTCGCTGCCTGCAGCGTACTGGTCAATTGTGCGGAGCTCTGATTCAGTGGCCGGAAAGAAATGGTAGGCGCTCTATCGCCATCTCGCACATGGGATTTACCCAGTAGCCGAATAGCGCTATGCCCATCGAGGTAATCCAGGATCGGTGCCGCAAGACTGGTTTCATAGTCTTGTATGAGGCCGTGCAAGTCCTGCATTTTCTGAGCCGGATCTACCAGACCCCCGCCGAAATGATGGCGGTGCATATCGTCGAAGTAATCCAACACACCGGCACAGGCCGCTACCTGAGCGTGCTGTGGGCCCGCAGGATTAATGTGTTTAGTCACATCCTCACCCAGGAAATAGTGCGCCTGTGACTTCAGCTCAGCCTGCAGAGAATGGCTGGTATAAAGCAAACTCTGGTGTGGACCAAATACCTTGTACAAGCTGAAGACGTAGGCGTCTACGCCAAGCGCGGCCAGGTCGCTTATGTGGTGCGGCGCGTAGGCAACGGCGTCGACAAACACCCGAGCTGAACAATGACGGGATATCTCCGCGCAAATTTCGGTAACGGGGTTGGCCGTGCCGACAATATTGGAACAGTGGGTAAAAAACACCCAACGGGTATTTTCATTTAGCATTGGCACCAGGGAATTTACATCGAGCAATCCGCTTTCCGGATCCACGCTCCACTGCCTGATCGTAGCACCCCGCTCTTCTGCTTTGCGCCGCCAGGCTCCGATATTAGCTTCGTGATCCTGGTTGGTAACAATGATCTCGTCCCCGGCTGCCCAATGCGCACCCGCCGCGTGAGACATCACATAGGTATTCATCGAAGTAGAAGGGCCAACTGTCAGCTCTTCAACATCGATATTCATAGCTGCTGCCCAGCCCTGCTTCGCCCGATCCATCGCCTGGCCAGCGTTGCTGGATGGCGAGAAATTGTTATAGGGTTGAATCCGGGAATGCCGATTGTAGTGGGTCATTATCTCGTTGACTTGATTACACACATAGCTACCGCCCGCGTTCGTGGCGATAACCAGTTCGGGATCGTCTTGCAGTTGATCAAATTGGCCGCGAACAAATTCTATGTCGAGCTTCATGATGTCCCCTTCCTGATGCCAGCCTGCTGAAGTACTCCGGGAACATGCTCCTCCCAGCCAACAGCCATCACGTGGATACCCTGGCAAACGGCGCTGATCGCACGAATAATTTCCGCGGCGATTGCGGAGCTCTCTGCGATGGTGTCCTCTGCTTCGGCAATCCGGTTAATCACCTGGTCGGGAACATTAATGCCCGGAATTTTATCGTTCATAAAATTGGCCATGGCCACCGATTTGATTGGCATGATGCCCGCGAGAATGGCTATGTCGAGGTGACCGATTCTATCCATAAATATTGCAAACCGCTCGGGCTCAAAGATGGCCTGGGTCTGAAAGAACGTAGCTCCAGCGGCCACTTTACTTTCGAGACGCGAAATCTCCTTGTCCAAATCGTCGGCGCCTGGATTCACTACCGCGCCTATATGAAAACTAGTCGGACGATTCAGCGAATTACCCATCAAATCTATTCCCTTATTGAGATTACCCGCAGCGCGGATCAATTCTTCGGTGGAAATATCAAATACCGGCTTGGCTTCAGGATGATCACCCAGGTGAGGTGGATCTCCGCCCATGCACACCACATTGTTGACGCCCAATAGGGAGGCCCCCAACATGTCACCCTGCAAGGCGATACGGTTGCGATCCCGGGTGGTCATTTGCAAAATGGGCTCAACACCCTGATCGGTCAGTATGTGGGCCGTGGCCATTGGCGAGAGGCTCATTTTCGAGGCGTGGGAGTCGGTTACATTGAACGCGTCTACCGAGTCTGCCAGTAGTCTGGCCCTGGCGAGTAATTCAGTCAGGTCGGTACCCTTGGGGGGTGTCAGTTCACCGGTGACAACAAATTGGCCAGCCGCCAGCTTTTCCTGCAAGGAACTCACGCTTTCTCCCCCTTTGGCGTACCCGCAACAAACATTAGACCAGCCATAATCGCCATATTCTTAATAAAATTCTGCATTTCATGCCCTCTCGCCACGCTCTCCTCCATACTCCAGAAGTCGTGCATGAACACGCTGATCAGCAGGGTAAGTCCAGCCAGTACGAAGGCTATGATCTGGGCACGATAACCCGCCACAAGGCAGACGCCGCCGCCGACCTGGATAATGATGGTTATCACCAGAAGTACCGGAATAAACGGGACGCCGTGGGCGGCCATATACTCGCTCATTGCCGAGAATCCAGTGACTTTAGTAAGCCCCGGTATAATAAAATACAAGCCCAACAGACCTCGTCCTGTCAGCAGCAATGGCCGCTGCAACATATCGAAAAACCGTTCCATACTATTCTCCCGAATTTATCTGATTATTGTTTCTGGTGAAGTCCGATACCGATATCAGCCGATCTCCAGCATAAGAACCCATCCACACTCGGCCAGCCTGCGGAACGGCGATGGTCGCTACCCCCATCGGCGCACCTCGATGAGCAAAAGCAACTTCGCTACTCATGGTCTCGGGATCCAGCGCTACAATTTCGAATGCGCCTCCACAGGGGACACTCTGATTACCAAAACAGATCAGTGTTTCGGCAAGCCCGCCAGTATGGGTGGCAATATAGAGCCTGCCATCGCCACCCCAGGCGCTGTTGTCGGCATGGGCGATAGGCGCTTTGGCGACCACTTCACCGCTATCGAGATCGACCTTCCAAACTTCTCCCTCCATGTACATATTGGCAAAAACATAGCGATTGTCCGCCGATATCTCCAGGCCGTTGGGCATTGACGCCCGTGTAGCGGGCAGCGATTTCAATCCCGTTTGCGAATTCCAGTGCCACAACTCGCCGCTGCTAAAGCCCAGCAAGGTTTTGATGTCCGATATCATTCCAGCTCCGCTATACATTTTGCTATACACGACGTCGCCATTGGTTAAACCCACAACATCATTCATGAGAGTCTCTGCCGCTGCCATAACGCAGCCGCGCCAGGACAACGTGTACTGCTCCTGGCTATGGGTAAGCTCAAATATCTCCACCGCTTCGCGAGCGCCGTGATTCACCACCAGATAACGCCAACTCCCGTCTTCAAGTTGCGCCAAATGCGTACCATGTGGTCCAAAGGTCTCGTTGGGAGGGGTGGTACAGGCCGCGTCACCCCAATCGGTTGGGCCCTCCGAATCGGCGCCGACCGGGAACAAAGAGATTAATTCATCCGTGCTTGTATCGAACAGGGAAATACTGCCGGGTTCTTTACCCATGTGCCCGAAGTGAGCCAACAGCAGATGCCGTCCATCGGGCAGCGCTGCGATATCCTCGGGGGTTTTCATATTACACACGGGCCGAATATCCCCGCGCACCTCACAGTCGGTAATGGGCGTCATGCCGATGGAGCAGGCGCACAACATTAAAGCCGCGAGAGACAGAAGCGTTACTCTGAACATGGGACCGCCCTCTTATTAATTAATTGGGTGCCAATCGAATGTCCGACACAATAACCGAAACACTATTGTGATCACCAGAGGCCTCTGCAATTTCATTGCCGATAGGTTTGTTATGCTGAGGCGGGCAGCGACGAGCCCCCGGGCCCGGCCATCGAGCGTGCAGCCCAGACCATCAGTGGCGCACTTAGCAGCAGATACACAATACCGCCCAACCAAAGATTAGTGGTCACAGCACCGAGGACATAAGTAAGTGTGAGCACAGAGGCAATGGCCACCCATCGCGACAGCTCCCAAAACAGCACTCGCGGGCTTCTGTTCAATGCGGCACCAATTACGACCAGGGTGTAGAACAACAGACCCACGTAGCATGCCTGAACCAAGAACGATTGATCTGCAGCGTTCCAGGAAAACCACATATCGACCGCCGCTAATAAAAGGAAGTGTACAAAGATAGCCGCAAGCGCCCCCGTGGACAGCGGCGGATGGTACTTTGAGAAATTGTTAAGGTCCGTCTTGGCTCGCGGATATTGTTCGGCCACGTCGGCGGGTCGCCATCCAGTTCTGGAAATCCATACTTTTAGCTTGTCCTTCCAGGACGCGGTGC
This sequence comes from Halieaceae bacterium, assembly GCA_047618115.1. GTDB lineage: Bacteria > Pseudomonadota > Gammaproteobacteria > Pseudomonadales > Halieaceae > CALJGI01. Next base: position 4,511 of record JBLHKV010000031.1, read on the forward strand.
GCCAGGCATCGCTGGCCATTTGTACAAAGATGTGGGTATTTGCCCACAGCGGGTTCCAACTCGATAGCGGCGTGCTAATCCCATAGACCACTTCCTCGCCCTCAGCCTCTTCGGCGAAGGTACCAAAAATGCGATCCCAGATGATCAGCAGACCTCCATAGTTCTTATCGATGTAACGACTGTTTTGAGCGTGGTGTACGCGATGATTAGAGGGTGTAATCATGAACCACTCAAGAAAACCCAGCTTGGGTATATGCCGAGTGTGAATCCAGAATTGATAGATCAGGTGGGCACCGCCAATGGTGACAAACATATAGATGGGCATTCCCAGCAGAAAGCAGGGTACGTAGAATATCCAGGTGAGCATGAAACTGGTACTGGTTTGCCGCAGAGCAGTCCCCAGATTGTAGTCTTCGCTTTGGTGATGAACCACATGAGACCCCCAGAATATCTGCCGTTCGTGGCTGATGCGGTGATACCAGTAGTAGAGAAAATCATAGAGCAGCAAGCCCAGTATCCAGGCCGAAATCGAATTGATGTCCCATCGCAACAGCGCATAATCCTGTTCGATTTTGGCGAACACAGCGCCGCCGATGCCGAGTGATACCAGCTGGGTCGCGGTACTCAATATACCCAGGCTCAGGCTATTGACCGTATCGTTTACGCGATAGGTATTAGTATTTTTCCAGAACCCCCAGCCCAGCTCCATAAGGATGAGCAGAAGGAAAAACGGGACGGCGTAAGGAATCAAATTCATAGGCCATCTTATCTCATTTTTCAAAACCGTCCGAATTGTGTCCGAAATTTCACATACGGACACTACCGGACACATGCATTATAAAATTATCCTTAAATATCAACATTTTAACTCTTGGCACGGAACTTGAATAACTATTGAGGTCAGCACTAATTTGAAAGAGCACCACCGGCAATGATTAAAGATACCTCCCTGCAGGACCAACCCTTGCAACAGGCGGGCACGAATAAACGGCGTCTGCGCAAGTCGGCCCCGGCATTGCTACTTCTCGCGGCAGGGCTCGTCATCGCGACCCTCGCCTACCCGTCCATAGCGCGCTGGACTAGCTCGGAGTTAACCATCGATGCCCAGAGGTTGCGCGTGGCTACGGTTGAGCGTGGTGAATTTGTTCGAGATGTTTCCGCACAGGGACAGATCGTCGCAGCAGTGCGCCCGGTGCTGTTCTCCCCGGAGGACGGGCGCGTAACAACCCAGGTGCGCTCCGGCGACAAGGTTGAGATAGGCGACGTAGTGGCGGTTGTCGAGAGCCCAGAACTACTCAGCTCCCACAAACAAGAGCAGGCCACCCTGCTAAGGTTGGAGACTGAGCTGGCGCGCCAAAAGATTGAAACCCGAATGGCAGACCTTAAACAAAAAGAAGCCGTGGCGATCGAAGAAATGGATCTGGTAGCGGCAAAGAGAGAATTGCGTCGAGCCAAATTCGCCCACGCTAATAATGCAATCTCACTACAGGACTACGAAAAAGCCATTGACGATGAATATCGCGCTACCGCGCTTCACGAGCACGGAGAGCAGGAAGCTGTTCTGGAGACCGAGCGTCTAAAACTCGAGCTCGGCATCCTCAATCACAGCCTCGATCGTCAAAAATTATTAGTTCAGGAACTCGACCGCAAGGTAGCCGCGCTTAACGTGATCTCTCCGGTAAACGGCGTCGTGGGCAACCTCGAGGTGGAGCAAAAATCTATTGTCGCACGCTATCAGGCAATCCTGACTGTGGTCGATATGAGCGCCTACGAAGTTGAGGCGCAGGTTCCCGAAGGCTATGCCGATGACCTTGCAGCGGGAATGCTGGCAGAAATCGACTTCTCAGGACAAAAGTACGCCGGAGAATTATCGGCCATATCGCCACAAATCGAAAATGGTCAGGTGCGCTGTCGGATCCGCTTCAGCGCCGGCAAACCCGAGTCCTTACGGCAGAACCAACGAGTCACTACACGCATTCTTATCGACGCCAGAGATGACGTCTTAATGGTCGCCCGAGGTCCATTTATGCAAAGCGGCTCCAGAGGCTATGTCTATGTTGTCGAAAACGACGTTGCCATCAAAACGCAGTTTCGTGCAGGAATGACCAGTGTCGGCCGCGTCGAAGTGCTCTCGGGGCTAACCCAGGGCCAACAGATAGTCATCTCGTCCAGCGACGTTTTTCAGGGTTACGACAGCGTTATGCTGATTAACCAATAAATAAATCACCCCAAGACAGGAGATAACCGAATGTTATCTATGAAGCACATTTCTAAAATTTTTAAGACCGACCTGATCGAAACCCACGCTTTGAGGGATTTCAACCTGGAGGTTGAAAGCGGTGAGTTTGTTGCGGTGACCGGTCCTTCGGGATCTGGCAAAACGACTTTTCTCAACATCGCGGGTCTGCTCGACCCATTCGACACGGGCGAGTACATTCTCGATGGCGTGGATGTGAGTCGCCTGAGTGACGATAAGGCCTCCAAGCTCCGCAACGAGAAAATCGGTTTTATCTTTCAATCGTTCAACTTGATACCCGACCTGAACCTGTTCGACAACGTCGATGTTCCGCTACGCTACCGCGGCTTCAACGCAGCGGAACGCAAACGCCGAATCGAAAAAGCATTGGAAACCGTCGGACTCGCCGGCCGCATGCGGCACCTGCCATCCCAGCTCTCGGGTGGCCAGCAGCAGCGAGTAGCTATCGCCAGAGCGCTGGCGGGAGAACCAAAAATACTACTTGCCGACGAACCCACCGGAAACCTGGATTCGCTCATGGCCCGGCAGGTACTCGAACTGCTAGAGTCGATTAACGAAGCCGGCGCGACCATCATCATGGTTACCCACGACCCGGATCTCGCCAGACGGGCGCGTCGCAACATTCACGTCCTGGACGGTCGAGTAGATGACCACACTGTTTACGACTCGCTGGAAGAAACTCACGCGGTCACCGGTCAGCCCGTCAATAACGTTGCAGCTGCAAGCCTTTAAAAGGAGCCATCCATGTTTGCTTATCACTTTCGACTCGCCTGGATTTCTCTGAAAAAAACGCCGGTTCTGTCATTTCTTGTTATCAGCGCCATCGGGCTTGGCATCGGGGTCTGCATCAGTATTCTCACCGTCTACTCGCTGATGGTGCAAGATCCGGCTCCCGGCATATCTGGCCAGTTGTACACCTACAAATTACACAATCAGGACGAGTTAGCAGAGGGCGCCACCAGCAATGATTCAATGGAGTATGTCGGATATCGAGATGCGATAAATCTGTTGAAATCGGACATACCAGTCCAACAGAGTGTGCACTACCAATCTGCCGCTGTGTTTTATCCTGAGGCAACCCATCAAACTCCGTTTCGGGACGAGGTACGACTCGCCAACGCCGGGTTTTTCACTACTCACCGAGTTCCCTTTCTGTTTGGTGGCCATTGGTCGGAAAGCGAGGAGGTCAGCGGGCTCTACCAGGTAGTTTTGACACAGCAGTTCAACGAGGAACACTTCGAAGGCGGGAATAGCGTCGGCAAAAATTTGAAGATGGGCCCACACACCTATGAAGTTGTCGGCGTCATGGACGACTTCCAACCCGCCCCCAAGTATATGGAGGTGGATGGTGGTGCTTTCGGAGAAATAAGCGGCGTCATTATTCCCTTTTCTCTGACCCGTGAACTGGGTATGCGGAAAACGGGCGGCAGCACCATGTGCTCGGGCGACCCGGACGGCGATGGCTGGCTGCCGTTTCTGGAGGCCGACTGCCAGTGGATTCACCACTGGGTACAGCTCGAAAACGAGAAGAGTGTCCAGGACTACAAAGCCCATCTGGATAACTACGCTGAAAGCCAGCGTCAGTACGGCCGTTTTCTCGGGCCCTACAACAATGAGATCCACAGCGTAGAAGCCTGGTTGAAAGATCAAAATGTGGTCAACAAGGATTACGAAATACTGCTCGGAATCGCATTTATGTTCCTATTTGTATGCCTGCTGAATTGCATTGGCTTGTTACTCGCCAAATTCCTGGGTAAGGCCGGAGAAATGAGCCTGAGACGTGCGCTTGGAGGTTCACGCAGGATAATTTTTAATCAACATCTGGTCGAAGTTTCACTACTAGGATTTCTGGGTGGTTGTGTCGGCCTGGGCGTGGCGTTACTCGGCCTTGTGGGAATACGCGCCCTCTACCGGAACTACGAGCAGCTCACCCACTTGAATTTGGAGCTGGTAGCACTGGCCTTTGTTCTTGCAGTCGGGGCAACCTTGTTGGCCGGCTTGTACCCCACCTGGCGTGTATGCCGCCTCCCCGTTTCACGCCACCTCAAAGAACAATAGATACCGGAGCATAGTATGGAAATTGGACCAATTCTAAGCGCCATGTGGCGCAACAAAACCGGGGCTTGTCTAATCGCCCTGCAAATCGCCGTGACGCTTGCAGTAGTAGTCAACTCGCTGTTTATTATCAATGGACGGATCGAAAAAATGGAGCGCCCACTCGGTATTGATACTGAGAATATTTTTACGATGGCAACCGTACCTCTCTCCGAGGGAATCAATGTAGAAAATTTCATCAGAAACGATATAGCCAAAATCCGCGCCATTCCGGGCGTCTCCAATGCCACCCCCCTACTTCATGCCCTGCAGTCTGGATCAGCAAGAATGAGTAGTTATCGCGCCGCAATGGAAGAAAACGACGACATGGAAATTACGGCCAACGTAAATTATTCCGATGAAGCCGGGCTGGCAGCTTTGGGCATAGAGTTGATCGCCGGTCGTTTTTTCCGCGCTGACGAAATTCAGTACATTACCCCTGAATCTATCGGCGAACCCGACAAAGTCGTCATAACGGAATCACTGGGACGGAAATTCTTTCCCGAGGGAGATATGGTAGGGCGTACTATTTATTACGATACGCCAGGAAAACCGATGACCATCATCGGGGTTATCAAGGATGTAGCGACGTCCTGGATCGCGTCCGAACACCCCTTTTTGGCAGATACCTACTACAACTTCATGCTGCAGCCCTATATTGAGTACGGCGGGGGGGTGACGTACGCCATTCGCGCCGAGGAGGGAGGGCTGTCCGCAATAATGCCCGAGGTGGAACGTGTCCTGCTCGAGACCGAGCCCAACCGGTTGATTCGCAACGTCTACACTCAGCAGGAAATCCTGGAGCGCACCTATTCCAGTGATCGGGCTACTACCATCATCCTGCTTACCGTCATGTCGTTAATGGTGGCGATTACCGGCATGGGCATCGTTGGTATGGCATCATTTTCGGTTAGCCAGCGCACTCGTCAGATCGGTACGCGGCGGGCGTTGGGTGCACGCAAGCGAGATATTCTACGTTACTACTTTGTCGAAAACCTGCTGTTGACTACCATAGGCGTCTTGCTCGGCGGGGTCCTTACCTACGTGGTAAGCTACGTTCTTTCGAACCAATTTGGCGGAGAAAGACTAGACCCTATGTACTACCCGAGCGGCGTGATCATTTTGTATGTGCTGGGTTTACTCGCCGTGTTGGGACCAGCCCAAAGGGCCGCATCCATACCTCCGGCCATCGCCACTAGAACCGTTTAGCCAGGTGAACGTGTGAGCACCATCCTTATTATAGATGACAACCAAGCGGTGTGCTCGGCACTGGAGATACTGCTGTCTCTGTATGACCTGCAAGCGCTGTCCGTAAATACGCCCGAGGCTGGCCTGGAGGTTTTGGATTCCAGGCAAATAGACCTTATTATTCAGGACATGAACTTCAGTCTTGACACCACTTCAGGCACGGAGGGAGAGAACTTATTTGCCACCATTCGGGAAAGCTACCCGACGCTGCCAATAATTTTGCTTACCGCGTGGACCAGCCTGGAAACCGCCGTCAACCTGGTTAAACAAGGGGCGGCAGATTATCTGGCGAAGCCCTGGGATGACGATAAACTTGTCACCACCATTCGAAATCTATTGGAACTGAACCGGGCCACCTCTGCCCTGGATATCAAGTTGGAGGAAGAAGCCAGCCAGAAGCAATTGCTGGATGGCTTTGATCTGTGCGGTACGGTGTTTGAAAGCAGCGCGATGACTCAAGTGATTCACTTGGCAATCCAGGTGGCTGACTCCGATGTACCGGTGCTCATAACTGGGCCCAATGGCTGCGGTAAGGAAAAAATTGCTGAAATCGTTCATCGCAATTCACGACGAGTTGGCGATATGGTCCGCACTAATGCGGGCGCCATTCCGACGGACCTGATCGAAAGCGAACTGTTTGGGTCGACCTCCGGTGCTTTCACCGGTGCGAAGGAAAGAGAAGGCCGTTTTTCCAAAGCGGACAACAGCACCTTATTCCTCGACGAAATCGGTAACTTGCCCCTACAGGGACAGATTAAGCTGCTGCGGGTTCTACAAACCGGAGCATTTGAAAAACTAGGCTCATCGGACACCAACACGGTGGACGTACGTCTGATTTGTGCCACCAACAGCGACCTTTCCGCCGGCATCGCCGCTGGATCGTTCAGAGAAGATTTGTATTATCGGATCAATGTCATCGAAATTGAGGTGCCACCGCTGAATCGACGACCAGCCGATATATTACCTCTGGCTCGTCACTTTATCGGTGCGAATCACACCTTGTCCCGCGCCGCGGAAATAGCGCTGGTCGACTATTACTGGCCAGGCAATGTCAGGGAGCTGGAAAATTGCATGCAAAGAGCGAAACTACTTAGCCAAAGTACTGTACTCGAGATCGCTGACCTGGGACTGGAACAGGATAGCCCGCCGCCAGGCAACGGCTGCAAGGTGGAACTCGATGCCGCAGAAATTTGTCGCGCTCTGGACCGCTACAACGGCGTGGTAAGTCGTGCGGCAAAAAGTCTGGGTATTTCTCGACAGTCGCTTTATCGACGAATGGAGACCCACGGCCTGAAAAGCTGATAGGCTAGTGTTTTCCCACCCAGCTACAACATAACCAGACCAGACCAGACCAGACGATGGAAAAAGGCTACTTTTCTTTACAGGGCAAATTCGTTTTCTTCTGCCTGCTATTAGTAGTAGGCACCCTATTCCTGACTATTTGGCTGTTCCACTACCTGCCGTTCTGGACTGCAGCACCTCTATCAATACTGATCGCAATTCCAATCACACTGACACTAAGCACCCGAGTCGCTGCACCGCTGCTGGCGCTGATCAATGCCCTTCGCGACTCAACGGACAATATAAAGGACCACGATTTTTCCGTAACCATTGCCTCGTCCCGCACTGATGAACTGGGCGACCTGGTTGAACGACACAATGAAATCGGCCAACTGTTGCGCGAGGAACGACATAATATTAACCAGCGCGAACTGCTGTTGGATACCGTGTTGCAAAGTGCTCCTGTGGCTATGTGGTTATGCGATGAAAGACAGCACATCGTCTATTCAAACGTCGAAGCCAGGCAGCTACTCGCAGCAGGAAGACGCGTTCAGGGTTCAAGATTGGACGAACTGGCTGCCGAACTCAATCGAGAATTGGCAGATGCAATACAAGCTCAGCGCGAAGGACTGGTATCAGTCGAATCTGCAGGTGAAATAGAAACCTACTATTTGTCGTGCAGGCTCTTCTCACTCAACAGCAGGGCACACCGCCTCCACCTCGTCAGACGCATGACCCGGGAAATCAGCCGGCAGGAAGTTAACACCTGGAAAAAAGTCATTCGTGTAATATCCCACGAATTGAATAACTCCCTGGCACCCATTTCCTCTCTGAGCCACTCCGGTAAAATGACGATGAAAAAACTGGAGCCGGACGTGCCCCAGCCAAACGAACACTGGAAAAAGCTCGACCTCATCCTCAGTACTATCGGGGAGCGGGCCACCCACCTCAAAGATTTCATCGAAGGCTACGCAAAGTTCTCGAGGCTACCTTCGCCGAGGATTGAGGCTTTTGATCTGATTTCACTGCTGACTCGAATGGCGGAACAGCAGCGGTTTGAAGTTCGCGCCAATCACTCCACATTGCAGGTACAACTGGACCAGGTTCAGCTGGAGCAGGTATTAATCAATCTGCTCAAGAATGCCCGCGATGCAAGTGGACCAGACGGCAAAATATCACTGGCGGTCGAGCAGCGTAGCGATTGGCTTCTACTTATCGTTGCCGACGATGGACCGGGAATGTCGGATCAAGTGATGCAACAAGCTTTGTTGCCGTTCTACTCCACCAAACAAGAAGGAACCGGTCTGGGCTTGCCGCTGTGCCGGGAGATAGTCGAGGGACACGGCGGCCAGCTGTCCATTCGCAATGGCGCCACGCCCGGCCTTGAAGTCATCATCCGCCTTCCCCAGGGAAAAGCCCTGCTCAGTCAATAACCTGGCTAATGAGCACCCGGAAAGACATACGCGGGACCTGATGTCTCTTGGTAGGGCTGAATTCATTCGCCATGGGCGTTGGTCGAATAAATCGACCGTGCGGCCTTCCGCCCTACAAAAACTATGGCCAGCTAGGGCTCCACAATATTAAACGCCATATCAGGCACTTCAATCAGGGCAAAAAAGCGCAGTAAGTCCAGCTTGCTGCCGGAAATGGTTAGATCGTCGGAAAGCAGCGTCTCGCCGATGGAAACCTCTCCGATGGCCATGTCCAAATACAGATCCTTGGTCAAGGTGAGAGTGGCATTAGCATTGGCATCAGCTTCTGCCTCCCGGTGATGTAACACTGAGTTTTCAATCCACAACACGAAATTGATGCCCTCGTCAGCAAAGGTCATGTTGATAGAGATGTCGACACCTTCGGCAGCGGGCCCATCGAGACGCGTCGCCATCGCGTCAAGCATGTTTCCAAGCGGCGTATGTTGCAACATCGCCCGGGCGTTGCTGACACTGCTATTGGTTTCGCGGTTGCCGCTACGCAACTCCAGCGCACCGGTTAGGTAAATATCTCGCCAGGGGCCAGATTCCGCTTGATAACCCAGCTGGTCGTAGGCGGATGCCAACAGTGTCCGGGCTGCTTTATTGCCAGGTTCGGCGAACACCAAATGATTAAGCAATTCCGCCACCCAGCGATAGTCGCCAGTATTGTAAGACCGCTCCGCCCGAGCCAGTAGCTTGTCAGCGCCACCCGCCAGGGATACATAGCGCTCTCCGGCCGCTTCAGGCGGCAAGGGATTCAGGTGCGCAGGATTGCCGTCAAACCAACCGAAATAGTGTTGATAAACCGCCCTGGCGTTATGACTTGGCGTACCGTAGTAGCCTCTGGATGCGGGGACTCTGGCCAGGCTCTCCGGCATGCGTAACTCGGCTGCAATCTCCCTCGGCGTGAGTCCCTGCCCTGCCAGGCGCAGAGTTTGATCGTGAATATACTTGTAGGTATCGCGCTGCTGCCGCAAAAACTCGGCCACTCTATCCTCGCCCCATATAGGCCAGTGGTGGCTGGCCAGGTATATGTCGGCGTCGCCAAACAAATTCAGCGCCTCGTCAATATAGCGACTCCACGTCAGCGCGTCGCGTACCTTGGCGCCGCGCAGGGTGTACACATTGTGCATGGTGCGCGATACCAACTCTGCACCAAAGAAGGCCCGATATTTCGGCAGAAAAAACGTCAACTCGGCCGGCGCCTCGGAGCCGGGAACATTTTGAAAAACAAAATCAATGCCATCAATGGCCATGGACTGGGGTGTGCGATCAACCAAGTGTGTCGGTTCCAGTAAACCCAGCAAACCCATCTCCAGGTGCTTGCCCAAACCCAAACCGACATGGCCGCGATCGTCGCGTGGCAAATAGGTGCCGTAACTAAAATTGGTACGCCGCGCCATCGTAAGCCCGGCCATCACATTCTCGCTGGAAGACTCCTCCATAAAGCCAACGGGAGCAACAATGGGTATGCCCTGTCGTTTAACTTCATCCGGGGTTATCACGCCCAGCACGCCACCAAAGTGATCCACATGGCTGTGAGTAAAGATGATGGCCGACACCGGCCGCTCACCCAAGTGCTTAGCAGCGAAGCTCATGGCCCGCTCAGTGGCCTTGGTCGACCCCAGTGGGTCGATTACTATCCAGCCGCTCTCGCCCTGGATCAACGTGATATTGGCGAGATCAAAACCGCGCAGCTGATAGAGACCTTCGTCTACCTCGAACAAACCGTGGATATTGTTAAGGGACTCCTGCCGCCAGAGGCTGGGATTAACGCTATCGGGAGCCTTGCCTTTAACGAAATCGTATGCAGCTTGGTACGACAACGTCGGGTCTCGCGCAATCAAACCCTTGCTGACATCGCCCAGGTCCCGATCATCAAATTGAGGTAGCAGGGTTGAGATAACCGCGTTTGCTTCAATAGTAGCGCTGGTCGGCGCGCTACGACCACTGCTATCTGGCCCACCTTCAGATTCGACGGATTCATTCCCGCAGGCATAAACGAGAACCAAAAAAAGTGGGAGAACCAAGTGTGTCAGTTTTATCATTATGTATACCGTGGTTTGCAAAAGCTCGGGGCAGATCGCCCCATGCCCACTCTACGACCGATGAAAGCCACTAGTAAAGATAAGGCGTTCTTCGACGATGTGCTGGCTGCCTTAATGAACCCAGACAGCCCTTAATCCATTCGGCATATCGATTTTGATCTGCGATGCCGGCTACAATGCTCGAACAAATATGTAGCGGGGCCCACGTAGTCCATGAAAAACCTGATATACCTCTTAGTACTGCTGCCCTGCATCGCCTGGGGCAATTCCAATCGCGAGCCTTTTACACCCTCTTCCTCGGTAGAGGAGACCCTGCGCCAGCACAAAGTACTCCCACATCCCGACGAGGAAGTCTGGTGGGTGCCAACCGGCAGCGATATGGCCTGGAACAACAAAAACCTGCAACAGCTTTTCCCTTCGGTGCCGGTCTACCGCGATGGCCCAGTGAGTGTCTTGAAGTACGACTTACGCAAGGATATCGCTGAGTTCAGCGTCGATACCCCAAATGGTGCCATGCCCTTTGTCGAGTTTCTCGACAGCGACCTCACAGCTAACATGGGTGTGGTGATCCTGCACAAAGGCAACATCGTGTTTGAACACTATGCGCGCATGAAGGAATACGAAAAACCTATCTGGTGGTCGGTTAGCAAAGTGTTCGCCTCATCGTTGATTGCCATTCTCGAAGATCGCGGCAAGATTGACGTGAACAAGCCCGTTGATCATTACGTGCCGGAGCTGGGCGCTTCAGACTTTGCCGGGGTTAGCGTTCGCAACGTATTGGACATGGCATCGGGCATCGATTGCAGTGACGGAAATTACGCCCGAGGCACTTGTTACTACGAATACGAGGCGTCGCTCAACGACGCGGTACGTTCAGAAAAGACCGCCGATACACCCTACGAAGCCCTGGCCAACATGAAACCGGGACGCTGGGCCGAGCCAGGCGTGGGCTATGACTATAGTGGCGCCAATACATTTGTACTTAGCTGGATAGTCGAAAAGTTAATGGACATGCCCTTTCAGGATGCCGTAACCAAAGAATTCTGGAGCGAACTGGGCGCGGAAGGAGATGCAGCATTCTACGCGGCGCGCTACGGTATAGCGCTCAGTAGCGGAGGCTTTATGGCGAAAGCACGAGACATGGCTCGTTTTGGCTTACTGTTTACGCCCAGCTATCCTGTCGTCAGCGAAAAACGTCTCATTTCAGAACGTTATCTAGACATCATACTTAATGGTGGTCGACCGGAGCTTTACCGTAACGCTCGCTATCCTGATCCTGACGACAATCTTGAGGAGATCCGACATAACGTGTACCAGTGGGATGTGGTGTATAACAACAACGACATTTACAAGGGCGGTTGGGCTGGCCAGGGACTTCTGATCAACCCAAAAAAAGACCTAGTGGCCGTTTATCTGGGCTATGCCAAGGACGACCAGTTCAGTGAGCTCTCTGTGTTGCCGCGTTTGAGAACATTGTTACAAGCAATCTACCCAGACGAGTAGAAACCGAGGCCACTGGCGTGTGTGCCATCATCACTGCTAAAGTAAGCCGACGGGCGGAAATACCGTTCGCGGCACAACATACTAATAAAAGATAATAACGGGTATTCATGGAAGTCCTGCAACTCCTCGTCAGCGGTTTGTCTCAAGGATGCGTTTACGGCCTCATAGCGATGGGCTTTGTCCTCATCTACAAAGCCACCGAAATGGTGAACTTTGCCCAGGGCGATATGATGATGCTGGGGGCCTATTTCGCCTACACCTACATCAACCTGCTTGGCCTACCCTATTTCGCGGGATTCATTGCCACAGTTGTGACGATGGCGTTAGTCGGGGTAATCCTGGAACGCGCGGTACTTCGGCCCATGATCGGTGAACCGCCCTTTGCTGTCTTGATGATTACCATCGGCCTGGGCTTCATATTGCGCGCCGTTGCAGGAGCCGTATGGGGCACAGAAACAAAATCTGTTTCCAACCCGTTTACCGGCGACGTAATTCGTATAGGGGAACTGGCGATCGGCCATGAAAATCTGGCGATCATCGTCGGCACGCTAATTTTATGTATCGCTCTGTACGCGTTTTTCCGTTTCACGCGGCTGGGTATTGCCATGCAGGCAGCTTCACAGAATCAACTGGCCGCCTACTATGTAGGTATACCAGTCAAACGGATCTACGCCCTGGTCTGGGCCATGTCAGCTGCCCTGGCGGCAGTTGCCGGTGTACTGGTTGCACCGGTTAGTTTGATTGAACCGGTCATGGGGTTCATTGGTGTGAAAGCGTTTGCTGCAGCTATCGTGGGAGGCTTCGGTAGCCTTCCTGGTGCAATCATCGGCGGCTTGGTCGTGGGTATTGCGGAGCAGTTCGCGAGTCTCTATCTGCCACCGGGCTTTGGCGACACCACCGCTTACCTGATCTTGCTGGTTATGTTGTTGGTTCGCCCCCAGGGTTTGTTCGCTACCATGCAAAAGAAGAAGGTCTAAGGCCGTGCGCTTCGTTCTCAAGACCCGCTACCAACAAGACTTCGACCTGTTCAAACACAACGGCCAGCGCTTCTGGTATGGCCTGCTGGCGCTTGCCTTATTGTGTGCCCCGCTGGCCCTGGACACCTTTTACCTCGGCGAACTCGCGCTGGTGTGTATCTATGCGATAGCAGGGCTTGGACTCATGTTACTGGTCGGCTATACCGGGCTGGTCAGCCTCGGCCACGCCGCTTTTCTGGCAATCGGCGCCTATACCCACGCCTTGTTGATGGCCAGAGGGTGGCCCCTTCCGCTCGCCATGCTGATGGCCGGTGGACTCAGCGCTACAGCGGGCGTTGTGATTGGCAGACCCACGCTACGTATGACTGGCATCTATCTGGCTATCGCCACGCTAGCTTTTGCAATCATCGTGGAACAGATCATTGCTCACTGGGGGTCGGTGACTGGTGGGTATCGTGGCCTGGTTGTAGTCCGGCCCCAATTGGCTGGGTTCGATCTGGGCAGCAGCCAGGCCTTTTACTACCTCTGTCTGATCATCACGGTGTTATGCCTGTGGCTCGCCATGAACCTACTGCGCGGCCCAACCGGTCGCGCCATGATCGCCATTCGCGACTCGGAGATTTCTGCACAAAGCATGGGCATTGCTCTTGCGGGAACCAAGAGCACTGCCTTTGCGATCTCAGCGGGATTTACCGGCGTGGCCGGCGCCCTGTTCGCGCACAAATTGGGCTACCTGTCCCCGGATGCATTCTCGTTACTCACCTCCATTCAGCTGTTGTTGATGGTGGTAGTCGGCGGCCTGGGCTCACTGCACGGGGTTTTCTACGGGGCTATTTTTATAGTCGCCCTGCCCCAGTTAATCGCCATTGTCCGGGATATTGTGCCCGCCGCCATCGGGCAATTACCCGGGCTTGAACCCGGTATGTTCGGGCTGATTCTGGTGTTGATTTTGATCTACGAACCCGAGGGTATCTATGGTCGCTGGCTGAAGATTCGTCAGTATTTCTCAGAATTTCCACTGTATAGAAAATCGACCCACAAGCGCCAAAAATCGTACCTCAAGACGGAGCGAGTGCGATGACAAACGCGGTCCTCGGTGCAGAAAATCTGTCGCTCTCCTTCGGTGGCGTAAAGGCCGTAAACAACGTGTCCTTCGAGGTACACGAAGGTGAAGTGTTTAGCATCATCGGGCCCAACGGCGCGGGAAAAACCAGCATCTTCAATCTGATCAGCCGTCTGTACGACGCCGATGAGGGAGACATAACGCTGGATGGACGCAGTATCAGCAAGGAACCGCCACACAAAATTGCCGCAATGGGAGTTGCACGAACCTTTCAGAATACCGAGCTATTCGAGCACGAGACTGTACTAAAAAACATGCTGATTGGCCGTCACGTGCATCGCCACACCAACCTGTTCAGCGAACTGCTGTTCCTGCCCTCCGTCGCGCGTCAGGAACTGGCTTTTCGCGAGGTTGTGGAAGACATAATCGACCTACTCAACCTGCAAAGCTACCGCAACCAGGTTATCGGTAGCCTGCCCTACGGGGTCAGGAAAATGGTAGAGGTGGCTCGCGCACTGTGCCTTCAACCCAAACTGCTGTTGCTCGACGAACCCTCTTCCGGCCTCAACCCCGAAGAGACCGAAGATGTCTCATTCTGGATTGAGGACATAAGCCAGGAATACGGCGCTACCATTATCATGGTTGAACACGACATGAATCTGGTGTCCCAGGTATCTACGCGAGTCATGGCTGTCGCCGACGGTGCGGTGGTTGCCATCGGTTCGGCGAGTGAGATCCAGAATCATCCCGATGTGCAGCGGGCCTATCTCGGCGACTGATATGACGGCAATTCTCGACCTCAAGAACATCGAAACCTATTACGGCCCCATCATGGCTATTCGCGGAGTGAGTATGGCCTTGCAAGAAGGCCAGGTTGTGGCACTGCTGGGTGCCAATGGGGCCGGGAAAACTACCGTGCTCAAAACCATCAGCGGCGCCATGGAGCCCCAAAAGGGCACCGTTCACCTGGACGGTAAACTAATCAATAAACTCGACCCCGACGTCGTCGCCAGAATGGGTATCGCGCACGTTCCCGAGGGCCGGGAAGTCTTCCCATTTCTATCGGTGGATGACAACCTCAAGGTTGGGGCATTCAGCCGCCGAGACGATGGAATCGCGGAAGATCTGGAGCGGGTGTACAGCTACTTTCCCGCGCTACTTGAAAAGCAGAAACTGGCGGCAGGATTTCTCTCCGGTGGGCAACAGCAAATGCTGGCTATTGGCCGCGCCCTAATGCTGAACCCCCGTATTATGCTGCTGGACGAGCCCTCGCTGGGCCTGTCGCCGCACTATGTAAGCGAGATCGCCGCTATCGTAGGTCGCCTTAACAAAGAACGTGGCATCAGCGTGCTACTCGTCGAACAGAATGCCAAAATGGCTCTCGAACTGAGCGATTACGGGTACGTGATGGAAAACGGCCGCATCGTCATGGAGGATACTTCTGCACGGTTGAGAGAAGCGACGGACATCCAGGAATTCTACCTGGGGATGAAAGACGAAGGCGTCAGAGGCCGCCGACGCTGGAAACAACGGAAAACCTGGCGATGACTGGCATATCAGCACCTGTGGTAGAGATCGATGGCTGTCGCACCGTTTCCAAACTATTCTGGCAACGCGTCAATAGCTGCTCTGACAAGGTAGCGCTGCGGGAAAAAGACTTCGGTATCTGGAATGAATATACCTGGGGTGACTTTGGTGACAAGGCGCGCCTGGTAGGTCTTGGACTGAAGGCTCTCGGCCTGCAGCGCGGAGATATCTGCTCCATTGCCTCTGAAATCAACAAAGAGTGGCTGTTTGCCGACCTGGGCATCATCGGCGCCGGCGGCGTTTGCAATGGTGTGTATCCAACAGACGCTGCAGAGCAGGTCGAGTACCTGGTCAATGACAGCGGTACTCGTTTTTATTTCGTCGAGGATGAAGAGCAACTGGACAAAATTCTCGCCGTGCGCGAGAGAACGCCAAGCCTGTCGAAGATCATTATTTTTGACATGGAGGGCCTGCGTACTTTTGAGGATGAACAGTGCCTGAGCTTTGCAGAGCTACTGAATCTGGGCAAGGCTTTGGCAGAGTCGAGCCCCAAATTGTGGGAGGCTGATCTCACTGCGGCCGATCCCGAGGACCTGATGATTCTGACCTACACCTCCGGGACCACAGGCCCGCCTAAGGGTGCGATGAT
>JBLHKV010000032.1:0-20567 GCA_047618115.1 Halieaceae bacterium
AGAACAGGCACGCATCAGCAATCTTGATCTGGCCGAGGCAGTAGGGCTCTCCCCAACGCCCTGCTCTCGCAGAGTAAAGCGACTGGAGGACGCGGGTGTCATCGACAGACACGCCACCTTGCTCAACCCAGCAAAGCTGGACCTGAAGCTGACCGCCTATCTCGCTGTGAGTATGGATAGACACACACCGGAGAGGTTCGAAAATTTCGACGCGACGGTTAACAGCTATCCGGAGGTACTTGAATGCAGCCTGGTAACCGGTCAGTCCGCAGACTATCTACTAAAGGTCATAGTGCCTGACATGGAGTACTACGAGGAGTTTCTGTTGGGACGACTTACTCGTATTACCGGCGTCACCGGCGTGCAGTCGAGCTTTGTGCTGCGCAGGGTCATTAGCAAGACCGCGCTACCCCTTGAGCATACGCGCCCTCGTTAAGATTGAGGTAGTAGTCGCGCTACCCGTCTATAATGCAATGACGCACCAACAGAGCTAACAAGGACCCAATATGAGCGCCCACCTCAAGTTTATTACCGCCGTATCGCTTATGTGTATAGCTGCTCTTTCCTGCACTAATACGCTAAACACACCGAACCAGGCTATAGGTCGGCAGGCAAAAGCACTGCTAACCGAGGGCGATGCCAACGCCCGGGCACAGAGCGTCGCGGGAGTGGGCTACAGCCTGGACATCGACCTGACCCAATCAAGCACCCATTTCAGTGGCCATGTTTCCATTACTTTTGACTATACGCCCGGTAAGGAGCCACTCACCATCGACTTCGATGGAGGCGAAGTCCTCTCCCTGGAAATTGATGGGAACAACACTTCATATCAGTACAACGGTTTGTTTATCTCTCTGGACCCCGCCGCATTGCCGCCAGGGCAAAACCAAATCAACATTAGCTTTCGTCACCCATACAGCGATGGTGCTGGAGGCTTTTATCGGTTTGAAGACCCGGCGGACGGCCGGGTATACACGTATACGGATTTTGAGCCCTACCACGCAAACCATCTGTTCCCCCTGTTTGACCAGCCCGACCTCAAAGCGAGCTTTACCCTGGAAGTCACGGCGCCAGGCGAGTGGACGGTGGTTAGTACAACCAGGGAAACGACTGTGGAGGAGACTGGCAAAAACAAGCGCTGGAAGTTTCCCCCAACAGCCAGCATAGCCAGCTATGTGTTCTCGCTGCACGCCGGAGAGTATGCGGTATGGGAGGACGCGAGCTTCCGCTATCCGCTACGATTGTTCAGTCGACAATCCACGGCACAGTTTGTTAACGCCGATGAATGGTTTCGGATTACCCGCGACGGCTTCGATTTCTATGACGACTATTTCAACTTTCCCTACCCCTTCGAGAAATATGATCAGCTACTCGTACCCGAATACCCACAGGGTGCGATGGAAAACGTAGGCGCGGTAACCTTCAACGAAGGCTATCTCTCCCGATCAGAGCCCACCTGGGCTGAGCGTCGGGAGCTGGCCCTGACTATTTTTCACGAGCAGGCTCATATGTGGTTTGGCAACACCTCCACCATGCGTTGGTGGAATGGCCTATGGTTGAACGAAAGCTTTGCCAGTTACACAGCGTACCTCGGACTGGTCGAGGCTACTGAGTTCAGCGACGCCTGGGAGCATTTTTACGCTCGTGAGAAGAAAGGCGCATATCGCGCCGACGACTCCATTACTACCCACGCCATTGAGCTCGTTGCAGCAAACACCGACGAAGCCGTCTCAAATTTCGACAGCATCACTTACGGCAAGGGAGCCTCGGTACTTAAACAGATTCACCATATGTTGGGAGACGAGGTCTTTCAGGCAGGTATTGTGTCTTATCTGGGCGACAATGCCTTTGCCAACACCGAGCTGGAAGACTTTACCGATGCATTGGGCGAAGCTGCCAATATGGATCTTACCGAGTGGTCTCAGCAGTGGCTCTACCAGCCCGGCCTGAATCGTATCGAGGCCAGTTACAGCTGCCAGCATGGCGCAATACGAAAACTTCGGATCCGCCAATCGGCGCCGAAAGCTCACCCAACACTGCGCCAACAAAGACTGCAGCTGGCCAGCTACCAAAATCAGGACGGTGCCCTAACGCTAGTCGACAGCTTTGTGGTGGACATAGCGGGCGAACTGACCGAGGTCAGCACCGATCCCGACAGCCCCTGCCCGGACCTGTTCTACCCCAACTACCACGATTGGGGCTACGCGCAAGTCAACCTCGATGCCCGTTCTTTAAATACCCTGCGCCACCACATTAACAGCATCGAAGAGCCGATGCTGCGCACCATGCTATGGAATGACCTATGGACTATGGTTCGAAATGCAGAGCTCGCAGTAACAGATTATTTACAGATTCTGGCGGCAAACTTAGGGGCCGAGGAGGACAGCAACGTTCTCGGCGGACTGCTACGCACCCTAGAGAGTAGTTTCGACTACCTGCACCTGGGCTCGCATGGCGAGGAGCCACTGGCCCGCTATGCGCCGAAGTTCGAGAGAATGTTGTGGCGCAAAGTTACCGAATCCGAGAGTGATATGCGCAAGCTCTGGCTGGCCAGTTACATTGAGATCGCCGAGAGCGCCGAGGCTCGCAGCCGTCTGCGCGAAATACTCAGCGCTGGCGACGATGATTTGTTGAAACTTAATCAGCGCCAGCGTTGGCAGGTATTGTATCGTCTGGGCGAATCTGGAGCTGCAGATATCGAAGCGCTGCTAGCCGCCGAGCTAGGTCGCGATCCATCGGACCTGGGCCAACGACGTACGCTGTCGACGCGCGTTGCAAATCCAGACGCGGCCGGCAAATTGGCCTTCCTTAAGAAAATGCTGGACCGCGAGAATGAGCTTTCCCTCGCCGAGCGCAGAACTATCGCCTACGCATTGTTTCCGCCGCGACAGCGCTATCTTGCCGCTGAAGCTGGCGCCTATGTTCTGGCAAACCTTCCGGAGATTAGCGCCGAGCAGCACGCGAAGTTCCTGTATTTTATCGCCGCTTTTTTACCCCAAAAGCTATGTACCCCAGCTAGCGTCAAAGACCTGGCCACGGCCGTGGAGAACTACCCAAATTTAAGCCACGACCTGGTTAAAGGACTCAAACTGGCGCACCAGGCAGATACTCGTTGTGTTGCGATCGACAACAAAATGGCTCCAACTCAGCGGTGACAGCACCCCAACAAGAGGCCAGTTGCGTTACTATTGCCGCTGGTCTCCCCGTCACCGGCACTTCACTACGAGGCACCCCCATTGGCTCCCGCGAACCACGTCACCGATCTTATAGGTAATACTCCTCTTCTCCAGCTGCGCAAGGTTTCCGAGGAAACCGGCTGTTGTATCTACGGTAAAGCGGAGTTCCTGAATCCCGGCGGCTCGGTCAAGGACCGGACAGCGCTGGGGATAATCCGCGACGCCGAAAAATCAGGGAAACTGAAGCCGGGAGCCACGATCGTTGAAGGCACTGCCGGAAATACAGGCATTGGTCTTACGCTGCTGGCTAACGCCCTGGGTTATCGAAGTGCAGTCGTCATGCCTCTGACTCAGAGTAAGGAAAAAATTGATTCTCTGGAGTTGCTCGGTGCTGAGTTACACCTGGTTCCCGCCACCTCCTACAGCGACGAAAAACACTATATTCATACTGCGGGGAGGCTGGCAGCAAAGCTCGATTCAAAGCGTGAAGCGGGGGCCTATTGGGCACGGCAGTTTGATAACACCGCTAATATGGCAATCCACTATTCGACCACCGGACCAGAGATCTGGGAACAGACCTGCGGCACGATCGACGGCTTCGTTTGTGCCGTGGGAACCGGCGGTACAATCGCTGGAGTATCTACGGCCCTCAAGGAGCGTAATGCCGACTGCCGAATTGCGGTGGCAGATCCAATGGGCGCATCGCTGTATAACTACTATACCAACGGGGGCCTGGCGTCTGAAGGAAGCTCTATAACCGAAGGCATTGGCATCAACCACATCACCGACAACCTGAAGCTCGCCCAGGTCGATTGCGCCTACCAGATTTCAGACAGCGAAGCACTGCCCTATATTTTTGACCTGATCATGCACGAGGGTTTGTGCCTTGGCGGGTCAAGTGCGATCAACATCGCCGGAGCGGTTCGCCTGGCCAGAGAGCTGGGACCAGGCCACACAATCGTCACCGTGTTATGCGACTAC
The DNA here is from genome assembly GCA_047618115.1 of Halieaceae bacterium. GTDB lineage: Bacteria > Pseudomonadota > Gammaproteobacteria > Pseudomonadales > Halieaceae > CALJGI01. The sequence continues at coordinate 4,158 of JBLHKV010000032.1, forward strand.
GGAAACCGCTATCAAAGTAAACTCTTCAATCCGGCATTTCTGGAAAAAAAGAACCTCCCAGTTCCTGCCTGGTTGAAAATTTAGCCGCGTTCCTTGGCCACCAAAAAATCTACGATTTTTAGCATTTCTGCCTGACCACCAGACATACGGGTAGATACCAGGTACTTCCCGTTTACCACTATCTCCGGAGTTCCGGTTATTTTGTAACTCCGGGCGCGGGCATCCGCCTGACGGACCTGGCTTTTAACGCCGAAAGAGTTAAACGCCTTATTGAACTCCTCCCGGGCAACGCCGTTTTGCGCAAATAAGTCGGCTATGGCCTTTTGGCTGCGCAACGGCGATCGATCGACGTTAAGTGCGCTGAACATGGGGTTGTGTATTTTTTCCAAAACACCGAGAGCCTGCGCTGTGTAGAACGCCTGCGCGTGCAACTTCATCGGCGCGTTCCACATAGCGGGAGACTGCCAAAAATCGACATCAGCGGCAACTTTCGATGACCAGCTGATTATCAATGGCTCGAAGTTGTAACAATGTCCGCAGCCGTACCAAAACATCTCAACGACTTCGATTTTGTCTTTATTGCGCGTACGGACCGGTTGGCTGAGCGTGGTGTAATGAGTTCCTTCGATGTAGCTCGTCTGGCCATCTTGGGCACAAGCGGCCAACGGCAGCAGAACCAAGCTAAAGGTTATCGCAAGTAACGTACGAATCATGGGGGCTCCAGGTTGTTTTGAGTTAAATTTTGACTGTCATTATGGCTGCAAGTTCATTAACTCAAGCTGAACAGCTCAGTGTAAGACGGGGCGCTGGACGACGCCCCCGATCAATAAAACTATTGCAAGCCGGCAATATAGCTTGCCACGGCATCAATTTCCTTGTCGCTCATCCCGAAGGCAATATCGCGCATGATACGGGTATCCCCATCGTTGGTGCGCCCGCTGTCATCCTGGGCACCTTTGCGAAAAGCGCGTAGTTGAGATGCTATATAATCGGCGTGTTGCCCGGCCAATGCGGGGAACCCTGCTGGCGCATTACCTGTCCCGGTTGGGGAGTGGCAGGCCGTACAAGCCGCTACGCCACGGCTGGCGATACCACCGCGATAGACGTCTTCACCAAGTCCAGCTTTTTCGGCAGCGGTCTTACCACCGGAGTTTGTTTTGCTGGCGTAAAAAGCAGCTAGGTTCGCCATATCTTCTTCGCTCATGGCCGTAAGCTGACCCGCCATTGTTGGCACAACACGAGCACCGCTCTTGATGTCCATCAATTGCTTAAGCAGGTAACGTTCATTCTGCCCGGCCAACTTAGGGAAGCTCGGCACAAGACTATTGCCATCGGCGCCGTGACATGCGCCACACACGAGAGACTTGGCTTCACCAGCGGCGGGGTCACCAGCCATGGCCTGTGCACTCAGCCCGAGCAAAAGTGCGGTTATCAATACTGACTTTTTCATCGTATATCCAGTAATCCTGCTGTTTGAGTCCTACTTGGCGGTAGACATGTATTTAATCAAGGCAAGGAACTCTTCGTTGCTGCAATCCATGCACATCCCCTTGGGCGGCATAGCGTTCAGGCCTTTGTTCATACTTTTCAGCAGCGCTTCGTCGCCTTTCGCCAAACGCGATTCCCAGTCGGCAACCACACCTGATTTTGGTGCGCCGGCAACGCCCGCTGCGTGACAGATAGCGCAGGTTTTGGTGTATTTCGCTTCGATGGCTGGATCGGCAAATACCTGTGCAGCACCAAACATAAGAAGTGTAACCATAAGCAATTTTTTCATAATAATCCCCATTAGACAGCAAGCATGTCCCCACAGCGATTTGACGTCCATTTCGTCAATACACTCAGAGGACCAAAAAAACTGTGGCATTATATACAAGATACCCCTCAAAAACAGCCGGCGATATCAATGCAAGACAAATTACCCACTCCACCGAACTATCGCGACGCCGAATTTCTGAAAAGCGCGAGTAGACTGGATCAGTGTCCGCCAGATGAAGTCAGCGAAGTAGCCTTTGCCGGGCGCTCCAACGCTGGCAAGTCGAGTGCAATCAACCGGCTTACAGAAAACCGGAAGCTCGCCAGGACCAGTAAAACTCCCGGTAGAACGCAGCTCATCAATTTTTTCGCCCTGAACGAACACCAGTATCTGGTAGACCTGCCTGGCTATGGCTACGCTAAGGTACCCCTGTCGGTCAAACTTCAGTGGCAAAAAGAACTGGAGATCTATCTCCGGGAACGCCAATCCCTGCGCGGGCTCATATTATTGATGGACGTTCGTCGGCCTCTGCAGGACTTCGACCAAATGATGCTAGGCTGGGCTACATCTTCAGAAATGCCTGTCCACATCCTATTGACCAAATCCGACAAGCTCAAAAAGGGCCCGGCCAAGAGTAGCCTGCTGCAACTAAACAATGCGGTAAAAGAGCATGGCGAGCTCGTTAGTACCCAGCTTTTTTCCGCCCTCAAGGGCGACGGGGTACCCGAACTCAAGCGGGTATTGAACAGCTGGCTGGCTCGCGAGTAAAAAACCCGGCTACCTAGGGGAGTAACCGGGGAGCCGCTGTCTCAGGTGAGGGAAGAGACAGAGAAGAGGGGCTCATGGAGTAAGCAGCCCCAATAGCAGCGCGCGCTGCTACTTACTATGACCCCGAGGCATTGAGTGAGTTCCGTGCTGCACAGTTATTACCCAATTAATGAGCCTCGTCCCAATTAGCACCCACCCCAGCTTCTACGACGAGAGGAACGCGCAGTTCGGCGGCCCCCGACATAAGCCTACAGACCTCCCTGGACACTTCGGCAGCCTCCCCGTCCGCAACCTCGAACACGAGCTCATCGTGCACCTGCATTATCATCCTGGCGCTGCTGTCGCCCTCCCCTAGCCACTTACTGACATCTATCATCGCGCGCTTAATAATATCGGCGGCCGTACCTTGCATCGGCGCGTTGATTGCCGTCCGCTCGGCGGCCTGCACCCGCATTTTATTGCTTGAGTTAATCTCGCGCAAATACAGGCGACGGCCAAACAATGTTTCCACATACCCCTGTTCTGCCGCTATTTTTCGAGTGTTATCCATGTACGCCTGAACGCCCGGGTAGCGATCGAAGTAGCGATCGATATACTCCTGAGCTTCACCGCGACCCACTTGGAGTTGACGGCCCAGGCCAAAGGCAGACATACCGTAGATCAGACCAAAATTTATCGCCTTCGCCTTGCGCCTTTGGTCTGTTGACACCTCCCCCAATGACACGCCGAAGACCTCCGACGCAGTCGCACTATGAACATCCAGACCATGCGCAAATGCATTAAGCAAACCGGCGTCGCCAGATAAGTGCGCCATGATACGCAACTCGATCTGGGAGTAGTCGGCCGCGAGAATACTGTACCCGGGTGGAGCGATAAACGCCTGTCTAATACGCCGACCCTCGCTGGTGCGAATCGGGATATTCTGCAAGTTCGGGTCGGCGGATGAAAGCCTGCCGGTCGCGGTCACCGCCTGGTGGTAGGAGGTATGAATTCTCCCGGTGCGAGGATTTATCATATTCGGCAGTTTGTCGGTATAGGTAGATTTCAACTTACTCAAGCTTCTGTATTCCAACAGCACTTTGGGTAGTGGATAGTCGAGCGCCAATTCAGCCAGCACTTCCTCGGCCGTCGACGCAGCGCCTTTAGGCGTTTTCTTAATAACAGGGAGCATCAATTTTTCAAAAAGAATATGTCCGAGTTGCTTAGGTGAACCCAAATTAAACGGTTCTCCTGCCAGCTCGTGAGCTTGTTTTTCAAGCTCCTCCATGCGAGTTCCAAGCTGTTGGCTCTGCGCATGTAACAGGCCGGGGTCAACCAGCGCTCCCTGGCGCTCAATATCGGATAAAACAGGAATCAGCGGTAGCTCGATGGTTTCAAAAACGCTGCGCAGGCCGGGCTCGGTAGATAGTTTCGGCCACAGCGCGCCATGCAGACGCAAGGTAATGTCTGCATCCTGAGCGGCATAGGGCCCCGCCTCTTCCACCTTGATTTGGTTAAACGTCAACTGCTTGGCACCCTTGCCGGCGACATCTTCGAAGTGAATAGTTTCATGTGACAGATATTTCATGGCGAGGCTATCCATGTCGTGCCTCGTTGCCGTCGAGTCGCTGACGTAGGACTCAAGCATGGTGTCAAAGCGAATACCGCGCAGCGCTATCCCATGATTGGCTAGCACACTTCGATCATATTTGAGGTTCTGGCCGAGCTTGCCTCTTTGCGGATCCTCCAGCAAAGGTTGCAGCGCGCACAACACATAATCTTCGGAGAGCTGCTGCGGTGCACCGACATAATCGTGACCAAAGGGAACGTAAGCCGCCTCCCCCTCTGTAACTGCGAAGGAGACACCCACCACCCTGGCCTCCATGTAATTCAAGCTGGTGGTTTCGGTGTCAAAGGCAAACATCTCGGCAGATTCAAGCTTGGCCAACCAGCTCTTAAATTGAGCCTCTTCGAGAATGACATCGTATTTGGCTTCTAGTTGCTCCGTCACCACCCCATCATTACCCGCCTCGGTCTGCACCTCGCTTATCCAGCTAAGGAACTCCATATCGGTGTAGTAAGTAAGCAATCGCTCTTTGTCGGGGCCTTTGTTTACCAGTGCTTCTAGGCCATCTTTCATCTCTACGTCAGTTTTAATAGTCGCCAACTCGTAAGATAAATACGCTTGATCGCGGGAGGCTATCAATTTCTCGGCCATCTTTTTGGCACCGCGAAATTCAAGACCCGCCACCTCGTCGAGCCTTTCGTAGATGGCATCCAATCCGCCCAACCCCTGCAACAACCCCAGCGCTGTTTTCTCGCCGACACCGGCCACTCCGGGAATGTTATCGACCTTATCTCCCATCAGCGCGAGGAAATCGATAATCAGCTCCGGTGGTATACCGAATTTTTCGACAACCCCCTCGGGGTTCATCGTCGTCTCGGTCATGGTGTTAACCAGGGTCACGTAGGGATTAACCAATTGCGCCATATCTTTGTCGCCGGTCGAGATAACGACTTCAAGTTGTTTTTCAGTCGCCTCCCGGGCAAACGTACCAATAACATCATCCGCCTCCACACCACCCACGGAAATTAACGGTAGGCCCATAGCCTCAATGATGCCGTGAATCGGCTCAATCTGAGCGCGAAGATCATCGGGCATAGAGGGTCGGTTTGCCTTATATTCTGGATACAGGTCATCTCGAAAGGTCTTCCCGCTCGCGTCGAACACCACTATCACGGGGCAGTCGGGATAGTCCTTGAGCAGTCGTCGGATCATATTGATAACGCCTTTTACGGCGCCAGTTGGCTGACCCTTACTGTTGGTAAGAGGCGGCATGGCATGAAAGGCACGGTAGAGATAGGACGAACCGTCAACCAGTACAATAGGGGAGCTCATAGTTTTCCTGGGCGGGTGGCTGTTTTCATCGCTCAACAGCAATTTTCGATGGTTTCGCGATTAAAACGTATTGGCCCAGAAATTACTATCCATGTGTGGGAATCAGCTTCCGAGGCAGCCCTGTAAAGCCGCTGCCAAGCTCAACATAAACTCAGAATAGCTGGAAGGCTGGGCTTCTGGCCGACCTAGCAGAGGATCTACAGCCACTAATTGTGAGTACTCACTTACTTTTAAAGATGTTAGCAATTTATTCGATAAACCGGGCTCTGTCAAAACACAGTCGACTTCACCCTTCGCCAACATTTTGCCGATCTTGACGCTATTGCGCACGCCGGCCCCCGAGCCGTGCCCTGGCACTAATACGCCGACCCCCTGCAAGCCATAACGGGCCTCCAGATAATGATAACTGTCGTGGTGGTAGACCAGGCGCAGGCCTTGTAATGGCGTCAGCATAGCTTGTAACGAAAAATGAAGTTTTTCTAGATTTTTGTTGAATATATCGACGTTTTTACGGTATTTATATTCATTTATTGCATCTACTCGGATCAAAGTATTAGCGATAATCGCCGCCATGCGCCGAGCCTGGTACGGGTCCAGCCAAATATGCCCGTCGGTCGATACCGGCACCGATTTATCGCTTGAAGCCAGCGCCACGCTACCGCGATGAGACGCAAGGGTTTTTGACAAAGACACCTCTAGATCTGGTCCGATCCAGAATACCGCATCCGCGGCCTGCAGGTGCCGCGCATCCGACGGCTTCAGGGAGAAATGGTGTGGCGAGACCCCTGGGGGTAGCAAAAGCCAATTATTGACCTCTTTACCAGCAATTTCACTGACTATTAACTGTACAGGTTTGATAGTGCTAACTAACTTTAACGATTGAGACCACGCAGACATCGAGCCCAGCAAGACTGCCAGGCAAAATAACGTTAGTCGATTTGAGTGGGGTCCAATCATAGTGGTGGTTGCTAGAGGCAAAACGTTATAGTATAACGTTTCATATGCAACAACCAGAGCTAAAAAGTGCCACAGGACCCCATTACCAGCGACGAATCAGAGCGCGCCTATCGGGCCCATAATCACGGCCTCTGCATAGATGATGCGCTGATCAATGCCCGCCAAGTGTGTGAGCGGAAGGGCGCTCGGTTCACCGACCTCAGAAAGCAGGTTTTTACTTTGATCTGGGGTAGCCACCAACCATTGGGGGCCTACACGATTCTGGAAAAACTGGTCACCTCTGCCGATGGCTCCCGCAAGCCCGCCCCGCCAACCGTTTACAGGGCGCTGACCTTTCTACTCGAACACGGCCTCATACACCGCATCGCGTCGCTAAACGCCTTCATTGGCTGTGCTCACCCCAATCAGGCCCATAGCTCCCAGTTCCTAATTTGCAGAAACTGTAATAACACCGCCGAGCTGTGCACCGAGCTACCGGAATCGATCAAGGCGCAAGCTGAAGCTTCCAACTTCCATATAGAGTCGGTATTAGTCGAGCTGACCGGTCTTTGTCCAAACTGCTCGCCCGGTAACCTCGACGCAGCTGGGGTAGGGCAGTGAGCTCGGTACTGCTGGAGTGCTCCGGGCTTGAGGTTGCCTTCGGCAGCCAGCTTGTATTGGATAACATTAATCTCGCCCTGCACGAGTCTGAAATTGTCAGCCTGATTGGTCCCAATGGCGCCGGGAAAACCACACTGGTTCGCGCGTTACTTGGCTTGCAGTCGCCCAGCGGAGGCGCTGTCCACAAAGCCCGTGGATTACGAATTGGCTACATGCCGCAGAAAATGCAGATTGACCGCAATATGCCGTTAAGCGTGCAACGCTTCCTGCGCCTGGTGGAAAAAAACCTGGTGCGGGTTGGAGCGGTGCTGGAGGAAGTCGGTGCGCCGCGGCTGGAAAGCCAACAACTGGGCAGTCTGTCCGGCGGTGAGCTGCAACGTGTATTGCTGGCCAGAGCGCTATTGCGCGACCCTCAGCTGCTGGTACTGGACGAGCCAGCGCAGGGAGTCGATGTCAGCGGACAAGAAGAGCTGTATCAGCTCATAGGTAGAATCCGGGACCGCCACGGCTGCGGCGTGCTTTTAGTTTCACACGATTTGCACCTGGTGATGGCCCGCACCGATACCGTAATCTGCCTCAATCATCACATCTGCTGCCACGGACACCCCGAACACGTCAGCACCGACCCCGCATACCTCAGCTTGTTCGGCAGCCAACGGCAGGGAGCGTTGGCCGTATACACGCACCACCACGACCACGACCACGACGCCCATGGCGACGTGGTAGAAGCGGAGTAGGGCGGTGCCAGAGTTTCTTCTCTACGCCGGTATAGCTGGACTGCTGGTAGCACTGGTAGCCGGTCCGTTGGGCTCGTTTATTGTTTGGCAGCGCCTCGCCTACTTTGGCGACACCCTGGCACACTCGGCATTACTGGGCATTGCATTCGGGCTGATGTCCGGCGCAAATATGACTCTAGCAATAACGCTCAGTTGTTGTCTGGTGGCGGTCGCGCTGGTGTATTTGAGCGAGCGTAGCCTGCTCTCAAGCGACGCCGTACTAGGCATCATCTCCCACAGTGCGCTGGCTCTCGGGCTGGTATTGATCAGCTTGTCTGATAATGCCCGCGTCGATCTTTCAGCCTTTCTATTCGGCGACCTTCTCGGTGTAGACCGGGTAGACCTGATCGGTATCGGGCTCACCACAGCCATCTGCATGGGTCTGATGATAGGGTTCTGGAATCGTCTGATTTCCACTACAGTTCACCCTGAGCTGGCCCAGGTCGAAGGTCTGCCAACGCGCTGGATGAAGCTATTGTTGACGCTGATGATAGCCGTTGTGGTGGCTGCTGCCATGAAGGTTGTGGGGGTGCTTCTTATTACTGCCTTGCTGATCATTCCCGCATCCACAGCAGGTCAGTTCGCTCGCTCTCCAGAGAGTATGGCGATGTTGGCCAGCCTGTTGGCAGGCGCGGCAGTTGTCGCGGGCCTGGCAATGTCCTGGACCCTGGATACCCCGGCAGGACCCTCGGTGGTTGTCGCCAGCGGAGCGTTGTTTATGTTTGTGCACGCAACCCGACGGATAAGCCGAGCATTCGCCTGCCGCGGGGCCAAATGAAAACTTAGATGGCCGTCCTAGTAGCTTGCGCGTATTGACCGGTAGGTGAGCCGCAGCTTGCCCAACTCATGGGGCGGCTTGAAAAAGCCATGATAGTGACCACGTGGATTGATCAGAGCAATTCCAGCTCCGTGATCCATGGTGTAATCACTGCCATCATCTAATATCACCTTGCGAAACGGTGTATTAAGGCCAGTTGCCAGCCGATGGATATCGAGATAGTTGCCCGTAACGCCCAGAAAGTCTTCGTTAAAATAGGGTACGTACTCCGCCAGCTTCGCCACAGTATCTCTAGCCGGGTCGACCGTGACCATTATTACCCGCGTTTCCGCGTCGCCGCTGTCGTCGAGCAAAACCTTCAGTTCGTTCAACAATGCCATAGTGGTCGGACAAACATCCGGGCAGTGAGTGAAACCAAAAAATACCAGAGACCACTCGCCCTCTAAACTAACCTGGTTAAACGGATTACCTAGATGGTCAACCAGTTCAAAAGGCTTGAGTTGTCGCGGCTGGTCAAAAACATAGGCACCATTCAGCTTGAGCTCTTCGGCTCGTAAAACCCTTGGCTGGTCAACTTTATAAACAAAGGAAGCAATAACAAAAACAATCAACAGCACCATGCCAATGACCGTGCGCCGAATGCCTTTCTGGGTTGCGTCCGGGCTCATGCTTATATTCCGAGGCCGTATCCGGGGATCGGCAGTAGATAGTGGTCCAGCAACATCACTAAAAACAGGGCCATCAAGTAAATGATGGAATATTTAAACGTTTCCATCGCCGCAGCCGGGTTGTGTCCGCGATACAGAACGATCGACCAATAGAGGAACCCAAAACCCAACAATACTGCTCCAGCGAGATAGAGTTCAGAGGACATCCTCGTTGCATAGGGCAGCAGCGTGATGGCAAACATGATGAACGTATACAGGACAATGTGTAGCTTGGTGAACTGTTCGCCGTGGGTGACCGGCAACATCGGTATATCAACCGCCGCGTACTCCTCCTTACGAGCAATAGCGAGCGCCCAAAAGTGCGGGGGCGTCCAGGCGAATATGATCAACACCAGGAGGAGGGCGTGGCCGTGTACATCATCGGTCACCGCCGTCCAGCCCAACAAAGGCGGTGCCGCTCCGGCCAAGCCGCCGATGACGATGTTCTGCGGAGTGGCTCGCTTCAAAAACAAAGTATAGATAAACGCGTAACCTACCAACGAGCCAATCGTCAGCACAGCTGTCAAAACGTTGATTTGGGACACCAGAATCCAAGTACCCAGCCCCCCCAGCAGCACGGCAAAAATGGTGCCGTTTCTGGCGCTTATGCGCCCTTGTGCCACGGGACGATTCTGAGTCCGCGCCATGAGAATGTCGACTCTGTGGTCGATCAGGTGGTTAATGGCAGCCGCAGCTCCTGCACAAAGAGCAATGCCAAGATTACCCAGAATCAAGGGCTTTAGGGGTACTGCGCCAGGTACCGCCATAAACATGCCGATAACCGAGGTCAGGATCATCAGGGCAACCACCCTGGGTTTGGTCAGCTCATAGTAGTCACGCCAAATAACCGATTGGTCCGCGCTCATTATTGAAGACTCAGCCATCGTTAGTAACCCTTTGAGCCGTGAAGACCCGATGTGCCACTGTAATCAGACACAGAACCAGCACCGCCCCGACTGCGTTGTGGGCAACAGCAACCGACACTGGAAAGTGAAACCAGATATTGCTCAAGCCGAGCAGAATCTGGACGAAAAGAACAATACCGGTAAGCTTGGCCAGCATGGGGCTATTCGCAACCCGGGTGCCAATCAACAGAAAGCAAAGCCAGAGCACGTAGCAGAAAGTAACTATCGCGCCTAGCCGGTGCGCCATATGGATAGCGACCCGAGACTCGTTGGTCATCATGCCGCCGAGATAGTTTGGTCCGAGCTCTTGAAACAGATTGAAGCCGCTGGCGAAATCCATGTCTGGCCACCACTGTGCCTGACATGTGGGAAGGTCCGGACATGCCACCGCGGCATAATTAGATGTCGTCCAGCCACCCAGCGCTATCTGCCCTATCACTACCAGCAACCCACCGACAACCCAAGGTTGAAGCCGCTTCACCCGATCGAATTCCTGAGTCCGCAGCACCCAGTAGCTGTTATTGAGGCGCAGCGTGAGCAGCCATAACAATGCAAGGGTCGTAAATCCACTGAGCAGGTGCGCTGTAACCACCTGCGGCCACAACTTCAGTGTCACCGTCCACATCCCAAACATGCCTTGCAAAATTACCAGGCCAAGCAGCAATATTGGCAGCTTTAAGGGCTGCTCCGGGCCCCGGTGCCGCCAGGCCAGAGCCACCAAGCCAATGATCAGCACACCCAGTGATGTGGCGAAGTAGCGGTGAACCATTTCTGGCCACGTTTTATCGGTTTCCACTGGCGCATGTGGAAAGGCCAGGTTCGCCCGGTTAATCTCCTCCCCACTTTCCGGCCACAACGCGTGCCCGTAGCAGCCAGGCCAGTCGGGACAACCCAAACCAGCATCGACCAACCGAGTAAACGATCCAAGGATAATGACACAAAAGGTCAACAGCAGCCCAGCTATCGCGAGGTTAAAGGATGGTAGGCGCTTTTCAGAGGAGTTAAACATGTTCGGGGCAGACTCTATTCACCAGTGTTTCTAAGCAGAAACTTGAGATCGGATATTGGGTCCTTGTAGCTGTGTTCTGCGCTGTAGTACATCATCATCCAGCCCTGCGGATCAACCACAAACCAGACGCCCGGCAGCTCCAGAACATCGGGAATACCAGCCGCAACCAACAATTCAAGGACGGCGACGCGAGATGCTACCACAGTTTCCATTTGGGGGTGTTGTTCGAGAATAAGTTGCACGGCTACCGAATTAGTACGGCCATCGAGGTTGAGGTAGACCCGACGAATACGGCCGGCGTCGGGGCCAATCGCTGTGCGCACCTGACGGGTTAGGTAGAGCGTATCGACGCAGGTCTGATCGCAGTCAGCGCCTCCCGGGACTAACATAGTCCACTTGCCAGAACCGTCGACGCTTACAAAATCTTCTGATTGAAGCCCGGCGAGCTGCAACGAGGTAAGCTGCTGGGGCGGTGTCACTAGCTGACCCTTGTTGCTGGTACCGAGCAGGCCGACCAAATCCAGATCGCCGCTAGCCACGTAAACCCACATCCAGGTTGCGCTTATTATCACCAATAACGGTATCCCGCCGATCAGCAACAAGGTCATGCGATTCCAGCCTCGTGCGCGCGACCCATGGTCCGATAATTTTTCCTTGTCCATCGACTAGCTCTCCAATTCACTGTCAGGCTTGGTTGCAGTTCCCGTCTCGATATCGGGACCGTTCGCGGCAAAGCCACGCCATAAATAAATAAATAGCAACGCCAACGCCATCGCAAACCACTGCACGGCATAGGCCTGGTGCCTGTCGGGGCTGGCGTTAAGAATCTGCCAGTCCGTGGTCAACGCTCCCACGACACCGGAGTCCAGACGTAGCGAATAAGGGTATATCTCGACAGCCAGTGCCTGGCCCAGCAGTCCGCCATCCAATGCTTGTTGCAGCACAGGCCACTGTGTCGGAACTTCCTGTACCTCCAGTAAATAGGGCGCCCCAGGAGGCACATACAAGTGGCCACGGATCGTAACCTCGGCCTCGGGAAATTCAACATCCGGTAACTCCCGCCGCCCCGGATCGCCCGCGATCCATCCTCGGTTCACCAACAAAATCGCATCCAGCCCATCCACCCGGAACCCGCTGACCACCTCATAGCCGAAGCGACCGCCGCGCATTTTGTTATCGAGGAAGACTGTGGGAACTCTCAAGAAGTAACCCGTAGTCTCAACCCGGCGGTAGAGCTGGTCGTTGTCGCCCTTATTGAGGTCGCGATAGTCGATGACGCTGGCCGCACTTTGCGCGGCGTATTTGGCGGCCAGGACCCGCTTCTCAGCTGCGCGCTCCAGCTGCCACATACCCAGCGCCAACAACCCCGGCAGCAACAAGGCGGTAAGAAGGCTGATTCGCCATTCGGCTCGAAATGATCGCACTGATTTGAGGGCGCCTCCCGTCACGTCAGTCGCCTCGATGTGCAATCATAAAGAGCGTAGCTCCGGGGTCGACCATGTATAATTCGGCGCTCGATATCTGTCCAGGCCTTGAAGGAAATAGTTGCCATGTTGCTAAAAGTTTCGATTATCCTGCTGTTTGCAGCCCTACTAATCAGTCTCGCCAGCGGCCTTTTCTTTCTCCTGAAAGACCGGGGAGAAAGCAAACGTACGCTGCACTCTCTGGGTTTAAGGGTGGGCCTGACGATAGCCCTTCTGACTCTGGTCAGCTACGGTGTGGCTACCGGCCAACTACGCTCAAAAGCGCCCTGGGATGCACCGCGGCCCGCAGAACCTCAACAATCAAATGAGCCCTGAGCTGGCTCGCGCCTATTTAGAGAATGTAGACAAAAAGAAACAGGCCTACCCAAACGACGTCGACGAAGTGCCAATACCAGCTTGAGGCTTCAAAACCGAAGTGGTCGTCGGCGGTAAAATGGCCTCCGCGCACCGATCGCAGCCACTGTATTCCCAACATAAACGCTCCCATGCAAACATGGAAACCGTGAAAGCCGGTGAGCATGAAGAAGGTCGAACCATAAATTCCCGAATTAAGCGTTAGGCCCAGCTCCATATAGGCCTCGCGGTATTCTTCAATCTGCAAGGCAACAAACGCCATACCCAACAGCAGAGAAACACCCAGGAACCAGTTGAATTTTTTACGTTCATTGGCCTTTAGTGCAACGTGGGCAAAGTGAACGGTGACACTCGAACTCAGCAGCAAGAGCGTATTATAAAGCGGCAGGTGCCAGGGGTCGACAAATTCGTGGGGAGACACGAAGCTGCCGTTGTTAGCAATTAGTTGAGCCGCAGCCCCTCCCACCGCCTCCTGTGGAGTCGTGACCATCGGCCATGAGAACTCAAACCCATCCCAGAGGATTGTGTTCATCGCGCCACCTTCACCGCCACCAGCCAGCCACGGACCCGCGAGCATGCGCACATAGAACAGCGCACCAAAAAAGGCAAAGAAAAACATAACCTCAGAAAAAATAAACCACTGCATACCGAGCGCATAGGAGTGCTTCAGTTGCGCGCTGTTCATGCCTGCCCGGTTTTCTTTGATGGCAGTACTGAACCAACGATAGAGCGTGGCGATGAAAACTATCAATCCACCCAGCAGCAGGTAGGTCGAGAAGCTGGTCATACCATCGCCAAATGTTTTTTCGTTCAACAGTCTAGCCGCGCCTAAAATACTGAGCACCAGGCCGATGGTAGCCCATATGGCCAAGCTGCTTTTTTCGGGCACATAGTAGAGTTCGTGTTCGCTGGTACTCTCAGTGGCCATGCTAAATCTCCGATTGTTCCGGCAGTACAAGCCGGGTCACGTTCAAATTATCTCGTTGCGATACTGCGCCCGGCCTGTTCGACGGCCGGGGTCACATCAAAAAGAGTGTATGAAAGGGTTATAGTTTTGATGTCTTTGGGTAAATCCTGATCGACGATGAACTGCAGCGGCATATCAGTTTCGGCACCACCTTCCAACGGCTGCTGGTTAAAACAAAAGCACTCCGTTTTGTGAAAATACTCGGCCGCCCGCGAGGGTGAAATACTCGGTATTGCCTGAGCTATCATATCCTGTGCTTGCGAATTCTTGGCATAGAACACTGTGCTGTTTATCGCTCCCGGATTTACCGCGAGCGCGGTCTCGGTCGGTCTGAATGCCCAGGACATACCGTCGTTATTACTGGCGATGAACTGTACGGTCACAACCCGGTCTTCGACGACCTGCGCCAGTACCGAGGAATAACGCTCACCGCTGGTTTTTCCATTTAGACCCAACGCATCACACAACACATTATATAACGGCACCATGACAACAAATACAAAAGCAAACATCGCCACAGCAATAATAGACAGCGACAACACTGTCCGACCAACGGCTTTATCCTGTTCTACACTCATCTCCCTCTCCCGCGACTACTTTACATCCGGTGGAGTGGTAAATGTGTGGTAAGGGGGTGGCGACGATACCGTCCACTCCAACCCTTCTGCCCCTTCCCAAACTTGATTTTTACCAACCGGCTTACCAGCGACGATAGTCGCGACCACGTTGTATAGGAACAACAGCTGAGAGGCACCGTAAATGAATGCACCGATACTGGACAACATATTGAAGTCGGTAAACTGCAAGGAATAATCTGGAATTCGTCGTGGCATGCCGGCCAAGCCTACAAAGTGCTGCGGGAAAAAGGTCAAGTTGAAGCCTATAAAGGAAATCCAGAACTGCAGCTTACCCATCGACTCGTTGTACATCTTCCCACACCATTTGGGCAGCCAATAGTAAACCGCGCAGGTCATGCTGAAGATGGCGCCAGCCACCATGGTGTAGTGAAAATGTGCGACCACAAAATAGCTGTCGTGATACTGAAAGTCCGCCGGAGCGATGGACAGCATCAAGCCGGTAAAGCCGCCCATGGTAAACAATACCACGAAGCCAATCGCGAACAGCATAGGGGTCTCAAAGGTCATAGATCCGCGCCACATAGTTGTGATCCAATTGAAAACCTTGACCCCCGTCGGCACCGCTATCAACATGGTTGCGTACATAAAAAACAGCTCACCCGCCACCGGCATGCCGACGGTATACATATGGTGTGCCCAGACGATAAAGGACAAAAACGCTATCGAGGCCGTCGCGTAAACCATGGAGTCATATCCAAACAGACGCTTTCGAGCAAAGGTCGGAATGACCTGGGACACAACACCAAACCCCGGCAAAATTATGATGTAGACCTCGGGGTGACCAAAGAACCAGAAAATGTGTTGAAACAATACGGGGTCGCCACCGCCGGCCGCAGAGAAAAAGCTGGTGCCAAAGTGGATGTCCATCAACATCATTGTCACCGCACCCGCCAAAACTGGCATGACGGCAATCAACAGGTAGGCCGTTATAAACCAGGTCCACACAAATAGAGGCATTTTCATGTAGGTCATGCCCGGTGCCCGCATGTTCATGACCGTAGCGGCGATATTAATCGCGCCCATGATCGACGACAGCCCCAGTATATGCACAGCAAAGATAAAGAAAGTGACGCTGGGCGGTGCATACGTTGTGGATAACGGCGCGTAGAACGTCCAGCCAAAGTTAGGCGCTCCACCCTCCATAAAGAAGGAGGAAGCCATAATCGTGAAGGCAAACGGCAGTATCCAGAAACTCCAGTTGTTCATGCGCGGTAGCGCCATATCGGGCGCGCCGATCATAAGCGGAATCATCCAGTTCGCCAGACCAACGAAGGCCGGCATGATCGCACCAAAGACCATGATCAGCCCGTGCATGGTGGTCAACTGATTGAAAAACTCGGGCTGCGCCAACTGAATACCGGGTTGAAACAGCTCCGCCCGGATAATCATGGCAAATGCCCCGCCAAGCAAAAACATGGCAAAACTGAACCAAAGATACATCGTGCCAATATCTTTGTGGTTGGTCGTTGTTAACCAGCGTGTCAGGCCCTTGGCAGGACCGTGATGATGATCTCCCATCGCTATATCCCCCTATTGGCCGTTTTTGTAGTTGTAGACGTCGATGGGTTGCACCAGATCGCCCATATTATTGCCGAATGCATTTCGCTGGTAAGTCGTTACCGCTGCCAAGTCGACGTCGTTAAGCTGTTTACCCAAGGCCGGCATCGAGGTGCTCGCAATACCATTTACTATGACGTCCAGGTGCCGCTGGATATCGCCCATGGCAATCGCGCTGCCGGCAATTGGTTTGCCGAGCCCGCCCTCGCCCGCGACGCCGTGGCAAGCCATGCAGCTATTTTTGTAGATGCCTTCGCCACGCTCCATTAATTGATC
>JBLHKV010000033.1:0-20549 GCA_047618115.1 Halieaceae bacterium
AACGCGCTTCAACCAGTCCTTAATAGTCGGGTGCGTTGCCGCGCTTAAATTCTCCTCCAAGCCAAACATGTAGCCACATACGAGTTGTGGGAAGACTGCAAAATCAAGCATGGACGGCTGTTCCAGTCCGCCCATATAGGGGCCATCACCAAGGTGTCCAAGGAGTTCTGAAAAGATGCGAACTTGCATATCCGAATAGCTCTCAGTTAGATCCATGTGTCTGGCCATGTCCTGGATGAAAGGTGCCTCCCGAAGTATCACGGGCCAATGATTGCGAACATCTTCTGTCAGAGGTGTCTGTGCGCTCACCAGTGCGGCGAGTCGCCATGCTCTGAATCGAAATTGGAGATTGAGGTCCGCTTCGATCGCGCCCCTGAAAATACTGGTCAGGAATGTATCGCTTATCCAGCGATCAATCTCGTCAATTTTCGCACGGTGTTCTGAGAGGCAAAGCGGCTTTTCGGGAATGAGCTCATCCAGCCAATGGGCGTGATCCGATGACTCTCGTCGCCACTCACCGTTCACCTCCAGAACCGGAACCTGTGTGCCGTTCGTGTGTCCGATGGTGGCTTCTGGATCAGCCGGATTGACCGGAACGTGGGTAAATTCAATCCCCTTGTAGTAGAGGAAACACCCGGTTTTCCGCACATAGGGACTTGTTGCGTAGCCATAGAGCCTGACCGATTTCATTTATCTCCGACTAATGTCTCAGACCCCTTTCTGCTGCAGGTTTCTGGTACCGATGATTGTAAAGACTTAGGAGTCCATCCTATCGGCACGTACAGGCAGCATCCGATTCAATAGCCTGTCACGCATAATAAGCTGGTGGTAAATTACGGCTGCAATGTGTCCAAGTACAAGTAGTGCCAGCAAGGCGCCATTCACACGATGGCAGAGATGTAGAATAGGGTGCCAGGTTTCGTTGGTTACCATGACGGCACTATAGTTAAAGCGGCCGAAGGCGATAACATCATACGGCGATGTTATCGCCATGAGGATGCCGAACACAGGCTGCAGTAATACGCAGGCATACAATAACCGATGCACCCAGAGCGAAAGACCTGTTTGCCACCCGGGCATTGCCGTGGCGGTTACTGGATGACGGCTGCGCCAATACAATCGCACTGACATCAGTATCAATACCAGTGTGCCCAGGCCGGCGTGACCCGCTGCTGCCCGTGTTGCTTTTTCTGCCTCTGGCATGAAATGGAACATGGGTCCACCTAGCAACAGCAAAAATATGGCAACCCCTGTTATCCAGTGTAGCCATTTTGCGGTGCTGCCATAACTTTGTGCGGGTTGTTGCATTTCAACTTACGCCCCGTGTGGCGAGCAACTGCGAATCTGCCCGCCTCAGGCCGAAAAGCGATAATAGCCCTGCCAGGATGGCAGCTTTTACAAACCACTGGTGTATTTGTACATTGGGCGGGTAGGGTGCACTCGATGACAGGTCACCGTGCACAGCTATCGTCGACAGCACGATGATTGCCATGAGAACCGGCAAGCACCAACGCAACTTGAACCCGGCCATGACACAGACCCCAAAAGTGATTTGCAGGCCAATCACAATGGGTAGTAGTGCCGGATTGCCACCGGTGGCAACAATATGCTCCACGCGGATATCATAGTAGTACCACTGCCAACTCGCGTTGGTAACGAAGTAGAGCCCCAATAAAACGCGTCCCAGCGGGAATATCCATTTGCCGGGGTCTAGTCCCGCGCGTGTTCCTTGCGCTGTTGTTAGTACTGGATAAGCCATCAGCAGCAGGCTAGCAATCATGGCGATATGCACCACGGTTTCCTTGAAGTTCACCTCGCCGCGAAGTTCCGGCGGGAACTCGCCAATAGTGCCCGGGCTATAGTCACTGTGGAGTATCAGGGTCATGAGGCTCAGCATTGTGCCCAGAGCGACTGCGGCGGGAACTATAGCCCGGTTGGTAACCAGTAACAGGCCGCCGCCAACGTATACCAGTGCAGCCAGGTAGTTCCAGAAGTGTGCAGCGCCGGCTAGATCCAGATAGGCGATGCGCACATCATGGGAGGCCAGGTTCAGGATGCCGTCACAGATAAAACACAGGCCCAGTAAGATACGGCCAGTGGTAATCGTTGCAGGTGAATTGATACTAGTATTCAAAGTGATTACTCCTGATTGCGTGCTGGAAGACAAATCACATGTCTATGCCGAGCTTGTAGGCGACATTGGCGATAATCCAGTGAACCCAACCGAGGTAGCGGCGGGGCAGTGTTGCGACATGTCGATGACCGATCTGTTCCCGCTTGATCAATTCCTCGAAGGTTTCTCCTGCATCAAACCGTCGCGCCAGTTCCTCGGGATCGAGGTCAACGCCTATAGGATTCGAGTTGTAATCGTCGCCTTGCAGGTACTCATCGATTTGTTCATTGGTGTGGAAGACGTCGATCTGCATTTCCACCACGTTGTGATCGGGATCTTCGTAGTAGAACGAAATAGTACCGCCGTGATTGATACACCACATCGGGACAATGCCGTGGCCTTTTACCCGTCGGTACATATGCAGAAGATCACCCAGGTTGTCGAAGGTAAAGGCAAAGTGGTCCACGCCGGCCATAGCCTTAAGCTTGGGAAACAATCCGGGCACGTTGGCGATTGCCACGCGGTGGTGTTCTTCGTCATAAGTCAGGAAAGTAATCTGTTGGTTTTGATACATGATTTCCGCTTCTAACAGCAGTTTGTAGAAATCGATAATTTTGTTATATCTGCTTGTTCTAAGTACTACGTGCGCCAATTTGCAAGGAGCAACCTTGCCGCGTTCTTTTGCCGGTTTGGGTAACGCTGCGGGTTGATACATGGTTAACCTCCTGAATGTTTGCCAACGGATTGGGGGGGTAGTTGCTGTCGCTGTGCCCGGCCTATTTCCTTCGTGGGTCGCATTAGTTCGCTATCAGGCGATTGCGCAGCACCCCGATTTTTTCGATCTCCAGCTCAATAGAATCGCCAGGATTGAGAAATGACCAGGATTCAATGCCGGTGCAATCTCCGGCAGCGCCTGTGCCAAAGAACTCGCCTGGCACCAGTCTTTCTCCCAGCGAAGCGTGGGCGATCATCTCTTCTATGTTGTAGTACATCTCTCCGGTGTTTCCTCGACCTCGTACTGCACCGTTTACTCTAACTTCCATGGACAAATTGTAGGGGTCCGGTATCTCATCGGCCGTGACGATCCAGGGACCGATCGCATTGCCGGTTTGGAAGTCCTTACCTTTTAGCGGGCCCAGTTTTCCCTTGAATAATTCCTTGAGCAATTGCTGTCGCGCAGAGACATCGTTATAAATTGTATAGCCGAAAATATAGGGCCTGGCCTCACTGGCTGGAATGTCCTGCCCTGCGCGACCAATAACAACGCCCAGTTCCAGCTCATAGTCCATTTGTGCCTCGGCAAATGTCGGCCATCGAATATCTTCCTCGTGTCCGATAACCGACGTGTTATTGCCTTTGTAGTAGGGAGGTGCGTCATAAAATTGCTTTGGGGGCTTTATCAATTTCAGGGCATGGTTCAGATGCACTGCCCAACCTCCCGCCTTGGACCTGATGACCGCATCCAGCGATTGCAGCATATGTTTTTCATAGACACTGAAGCTGCGGATTTTCACTGGTCTTGGCAGCGGTGCGAGTAGGCGAGCCTCTGCCAGCTGTGTAATACCCGGCACATCAGAATTTGCGTCAGCGTAATCAAGCGTCTTATGTGCGAGCTCGAGCGCCGCTGGACCACCCTCTATCAAGTCCAGTAAAGATCGAAAGTAGCTCGACTCGCGACCGGCCATCAATGCGTGGCAGCTGTTGAGATCAGCGATTCGCAATCCATCAGTCAGGATAGCGCCGGTGCGCTGTTCGTCTCCGACAGCATAGGTGAGTAATTTAATGGCTTATTCCTCCGTGGAGGTATGAAGTTGCTCGCTGCAGTATGCCGTTCATTTGTTCACTGGCTGCATGAGAAGACCATTTAGCAGAATATCAACGAGATAATCCGCCTGGCGCTTGATCACTGCCGGGTCGTTAACATCAGTACCGTAGATGGATTTGATATAGGGTCCACTCGCAAAGAAAAAGCGGATTGCGCCAGTAAGGATTGGTATCAGATGTTGCATGGGGACTTTCTTTATTTGCCCAGCCTGCTGCGCCTGTTCCAATAGATTGGCGGTATGTGCCTGTGCTGGTTGCAGGTGCTGCTCCACCAGCCACTGCAGGCGTGGGCTTTCCTGCCCGGCTTCGTATTGCATGATCATGCCTACTTCGGGATATTTTGCGGTGACCTGCAGCCAATGTCGCAACATCATCTCCAACACCATGCGGGGCTCTAGCGAGTGGATTAAGTGTTCAGCGGCGGCAAATTCTGCGCGGTGCTCGGCGTAGACCATATCGATCGCCGCCTTCCACAGCGCCGTCTTGGAGTCGAAGTAGTAATGCAGTAAAGGCTGTGCCACCTCGGTCTGTCGGGCAACCTCGGATATTGTCGTCCCGTCATGCCCCCGCTCTGCAAAAAGCTTGAGGGCAACCGCAAGAATTCGATCACGGGTAGCCTGGTCAGCGCGGGGCTTTCTTTTTTTTGTGGCCTTTGCCATATCGTTGATACCTTTATCAAAATAACTGTTGACTATAATAAACATAAACTATAATTTAGTCAAAATATTTTATATAAATATAAATTTATAATGAAAATACAGTATCAAGACACATCAGGTTTCCAATAGGCCGCGTTAACAGGCCCAAGGTGTTGGCTTTAGTCGGCGCAAACTTCATCCCGCGAGGACATGACAATGAAAAATACCTGCAGTAATGGCCCTGGCTCAATCTCTACAAGACGTACCAGGCAAAGTACGTGTTGTGCCGGCCTTGCCTGTATCGCATTGACAGTCACTCCGTACACCTTGGCTGCATCGGGACTGATGCTTGAGGAGATTCTTGTAACAGCAACCAAACGGGCGGAAAGCCTTAGCGATGTCTCCCTTTCCGTGGCGGTACTTGACGGCAAGAAGATGTCGGACGCGGGCATAGAAAGCGCCGATGATATCGGCCGCTATATTCCCAACACCCTGATCAGCAGCAATGGCACTTCCTCGTCTGTGGTGATCCGCGGTCTCGGCTCTGGCAATAACCGGGGTTTTGAATCGTCTGTAGGCCTGTTCATCGATGGCGTTTACTACGGCAGGGATAGCTATTTACAAAATGCCTATTTCGATCTGGAGCGGGTGGAAGTGGTCCGCGGACCGCAGGGGACTCTGTTCGGCAAAAATACTATCGCCGGAGCCATCAATATCACCACCGCTGGTCCCGCGGATGAACTTGAAGGCCATGTAAAAGCCACGCTTGGAGATTTTGACAAACAGCAATTTGAGGGCGCCGTCTCGCTACCGATTTCGGACACGGTGGGCTTGCGGCTGAGTGTTCAGGATTCACAGCGCGATGGCTACGTTGACAATAGTGGTGGCGGCGTCGATGGCAGCGCTCGTGACACCACCTTGGCACGGGCTAAATTGCGCTTTGAACCCAATGAGCGATTTGACGGTACGCTGACCGTGGAGTGGGCAAATACGCAACTTACGCAAAACAACGGGGAATTGCACAGTGATGCGTCGCCCCTGGCCGCGTCGCCGATCAACCTGGGCGGTACCTTGAGTGCGTTGGAGGTATTCAAGCTGTTTGACCCGCAGGCGGATGACTCGCTGAATTTTAACGCATCTTTGAACGAAGATTCAGAATTGGACAATGAGTCGTTGATTACAGCCGGCACATTCAACCTGCATCTGGGAGAAACGACGCTAACTTACGTAGTCGGTTATTCCGACCTGGATGCTACAGGTCGAGATGATGTGGACTTCGCCCCCTATCCGTTACTGGTCAGGAATTCGGCAGAAGACTATCAGCAATGGAATCACGAGTTACGGCTGACGTCCGAGGCAGGTGGCACGCTCGAGTATATCGCCGGGCTGTATTATTTCACCGCCGATTACGATACTGGCAACGACTTGGTAGCTGACGCGTTTGCTTTATTGGATGCGACCACCCCGCTGGTCGCGCAGGGGCTACTGGCGAGGCCGCTGGGCCTGCCTCTACTCACTACCCGTACCCAGAGCCTGCAGCAGGAAACCGACTCTATTTCTGCATTTGGCCAGATCACCTGGAGTGCCAGTGATAATACGCGTCTTATCGGAGGGTTGCGTTACTCGAAAGAGAACAAGGATGCGGACAATTTTTTGCAGGACGTCGACTCAGGCCTGATCCCGCTATCAGCTGCGTTGCCGATTACGCCTTATTCTGTGTCTGCCAGTCGTGGCGAGGAAGACGTATTGCCCAGCCTGGCCATCGAGTATGACCTTGATGAAGATGTGATGCTCTACGCCTCTTACACCGAGGGTGTTAAATCCGGCGGGTTCAACGCCTCTGCAACCACACCGGACAATCTGGAATATGAAGATGAAACTGCCAAGGGCATTGAAGCGGGATTTAAAGGTCGGTTGTTGGACGGTGCCGCCAGTTTGAACCTCAACGTGTTCCGCACGGAATTTGATGGCCTGCAGGTCAGTAATTTTGACGGTTCCAGCTTCGTGGTCGGCAATGCCGCCAAGGCCACAGTGCAGGGGATTGAAGCCGAGTTCAGCGTGTTGATTATTGAAAATCTACAATTGGATACCTCAATCGCGTTTTTGGATGCCGAATACGATGAATTCGCCAATGCACAATGTACCGCCGAGGGGCTTGCCGCTGATCCGGCCTGTACCGCGGATCTGAGCGGCAAGGATTTGATCCGCGCTCCGGCGTGGTCAGCGAATATTGGCATCGAATACGCAGTGCCACTGCCAGCGATTGAGGCGCGGCTGACCTTCGCCGCCGATGTTCTGTTGTCTGATAGCTACTTCGTAAATATTGACCTGGACGCGGCTGAAGAGCAGGACAGCTATGCCTTGCTCAATGCCAGAATTATCCTTATGTCAGAAAACCAGGGATGGCAACTGGCGGTTATCGGCCGCAATCTTACCGACGAAGAAGTAATGACTGGCGGTGCGGACGTGCCATTGCAACCCGGTGCGCATTTTGCCGTACTCATTCCGCCGCGACAGCTTGAATTTGCAGTTTCGTACCATTTTTAAGCGGTCTGACCGATGACGTATGAAGCTTTGACAATAGTCACTAAATCCACTTTCTCCTGACACTACGAGAGTTCCTATGATTTCATCCAAAATGAAGTACAGCAAAAAAACCGTTGAGGTAAACGGCCGACAAATGGCGTATGTCGATGAGGGGGAGGGGGATCCCATCGTATTTCTGCACGGCAACCCAACCTCAAGTTACCTGTGGCGCAACGTTATGCCCCATGTTGAAGGCCTCGGCAGAATTTTGGCTCCCGATCTGATCGGCATGGGTGATTCGGAAAAACTACCTGCCAGTGATGGTCCCGAACGCTACACCTTTCAGGTGCACTACGAGTACCTGAGTGCTTTTCTGGAAGCCGTCGGTGCAACAGAAAACGTGACCCTGGTGATCCACGATTGGGGCAGTGGCCTGGGCTTTCACTGGGCTAGCCAGCACCGCGAGGCAGTGAAAGGCATCGCTTACATGGAGGCGTTGGTCATGCCTATCGAATGGGATGACTGGGCGGAGAGCGCCCGGGGTATCTTCAAGGGCTTTCGCTCGGAGAAAGGCGAAGACCTGGTGCTGAACCGCAATATGTTTGTTGAGGGCGTTCTACCCAGTGCGGTACTGCGCAAGCTGGACGAAGAGGAGATGAACGAATATCGGCGTCCATTCATAAACAGTGAAGATCGCCAGCCTACCCTGAGTTGGCCGCGCGCGATTCCCATCGGGGGTAGCCCCGCGGATGTCGCGGAGCTAATGCATGACTACGGCCAGTGGCTGGCTAAGGATGCCAGTGTGCCCAAACTGTTTGTCAATGCCGACCCCGGTACTGTGTTGATCGGGCGTCAGCGCGAGTTCTGCCGCAGCTGGCCAAACCAGAAAGAGGTCACTGTTAAGGGCCTGCACTTTATCCAGGAGGATTCCCCCGACGAAATCGGCCAGGCCGTAGTGTCCTGGCTTGGGACTATTTAACTGTTATCTGTGGAGATTCAGGCAATGTCAGACGTACCGGTTTATATGGTGGTCAATCTTAAAGTCACTGACCCCGATAGTTACGGCAAGTATGAGGCGGGCTTCTTCCCGCTGCTGAAGAAGTACGGTGGTCAGTTCATCACTTACGATGACAACCCCGACAGCCTGGAGGGAGATGCGCCCCGGGAGGGCAGGATGATTATTTTCCAGTTTCCGTCCGAGGAGAAAGCCCGAGCCTGGTACGCCGATCCCGAATACCAGGCGCTATCAGAGTTCCGCCGTGCCGGAACGTCCCTCGATTTCCTGTCCATGGTTCGCGGTCTGCCGCCAAGAAAGTAAGGAGAGCAGTTTATGAGCAATGGCAAAATTTTGATCGTATTGACCTCTCACAACGAGCTCGGTGATTCAGGCAAACCAACGGGCTTTTATTATGAGGAGCTCACTGACCCGTACTATGTTTTTGAAGACGCGGGCTTTGACGTTGAGCTGGCGTCGGTCAAGGGCGGCAAACCGGACCACGACCCGGGGAGCCTCCCGGTTGACGAAAAACGTGCCGCGACCGTCAGGCGATTTCTTGCCGACAGTGCTGGCCTGGATCGTCTGGAAAATACCACCGCTATCAGCGATATCGATACCGCCGGGTATGACGGCATCTTTCTTGCCGGGGGCCATGGTGCCATGTGGGATCTCCCGGACAGTGCACCTCTGGCCAGCCTGCTCGGGGAGTTTAGTGAGGCTGGCAAAGTGATTTCAGCCGTGTGCCATGGGCCAGCCGGTTTGCTTAGTGCCAAGGATGAAACTGGCAGCTCGATCGTCTCTGGTAAAAAGGTGACCGGATTTTCCAACGAAGAGGAGAACATGACCGGACTAAATGAAGTTGTCCCATTTCTGCTGCAGGATAGCTTGTCGGCGCTGGGCGAATATGAAAGTGGCCCGCGTTTCCGAGCTTATTCCGTCGTCGATGGCAATCTGGTCACCGGACAGAACCCCGCTTCCTCGACTTTGACTGCAGAAAACGTGGTGAGGGTTTTAAACGATGCCTGAGCCGGAATACAGGCTGGGCGCTTTGACCATATGCCCTTTATCTTTCACGCGTGGCGAGTCTCGCTAGGGAACTGCTATGGGTCGAGTCAGTTTTGAACGACGTGGGACTACAGGGATATTGTGGCTAGAAAATCCCCCTGTGAATGCGATCGATTACGGTTTGCGTGCTGGCCTGCTTGAGGCTCTGGAGGAATTGGCTCAGGACAATAACCTGACTGCCGGGATTATTACAGGTCGCGGCAACACGTTTCCGGTGGGCTCGGATGTGCGTGAGTTTGGTATGCCAATTCGGCCTCCACTGGTGCCCGCTGTAGCTGCCGCATTGGAGGCCTGTGCCAAACCATTGATTGCAGCCATCCACGGGCAGGCCCTTGGCGGTGGCTTCGAACTCGCGCTCGCCTGCCACTACCGCATATTGTCGGCTTCGGCCCGTGTCGGTCTGCCCGAAGTCACACTGGGAATCATTCCGGGAGCCGGGGGGACGCAGCGGTTACCGCGACTTATCGGATTGGCGCCTGCGCTCGATATTATTACTACTGGCAAGGCGGTTGCAGCTGCCAAGGCACTGGAGCTTGGCATGGTTGATAGCCTCTCTGAGGGAGAGCTGTTGGCAGACGCTCTCAGCTTTGCCGCTGCGGTGGCAGCGGACGATGTCGGGCAGCGTCGCCTCTCGACTCGTCCTATGCCAAGGCCTGAGGATGTGCAGGAGCTGCTGGCTGGCGCGCGTCAACGTGTTGCTCGGCGGTCGCCCGGTCAGGACGCGCCTGCAGTGGCGATCGACGTGATTGCAGCGACCCTTGATTTGCCTTTTGCCGAAGCCATGACGCTGGAACGCCGTGAATTCGACGCATTGCGCACATCGGACCAGGCGGTAGCAATGAGACACATCTTTTTTGCCGAACGCGCGTGTACCCGGGTTCCCGGTGTGACTGATGTCGCCCAGCCCCTATCGATTGAACTGGTGGGGGTTGTGGGCGGTGGCACCATGGGTTGCGGAATTGCGCTAGCGGCCCTCGCTGCCGGCTACCGAGTGATCCTGGTAGAGCAGACCCTGGACGCCGCAGCCGCGGCCGGGCTGCGGATAAAAACGTCACTGGATGAACTTGTTGCGCGCGGGAAACTAAGTGCTGCGGATCGGGAATCCAGGGAAGCGGAACTTTCTACAGCGTGGCAGCTGTCCGCCCTGGCTAATGTTGACCTTGTAGTAGAGGCGGTGTTTGAGGATATGAACACCAAGACGGAATTGCTGCA
This sequence comes from Halieaceae bacterium, assembly GCA_047618115.1. GTDB lineage: Bacteria > Pseudomonadota > Gammaproteobacteria > Pseudomonadales > Halieaceae > CALJGI01. The sequence continues at coordinate 10,376 of JBLHKV010000033.1, forward strand.
ACAGCTTGGCCAGATCACCCGGCGTGACGCAATCCTGGCCTCCAATACCTCTTACCTGGACCTGGACGAGCTTGCGGTGGCCAGCGGCAGGGCGGACCGCGTGGTGGGTCTACACTTTTTTGCTCCCGCCAACGTGATGAAGCTGCTTGAAATTGTGCGCGCTGCGGACACGGCGCCGGAGGTTATTGCCACTGCGTTTAACTTTGCCAAACGCCTGGGCAAGGTCGGTGTTATGTCGGGAGTCTGCCACGGTTTCATCGCCAATCGCATGTACCAGTGCTATCAGCGTGAGGTGGGGCTGTTGTTGGTCGAGGGTGCAAGCCCGCGGCAAATTGATCGGGCACTTACTGACTGGGGTATGGCGATGGGTCCCTGCAGCGTAGCGGATATGTCAGGCCTGGATATCGGTTATGCGATGCGTCGATCTTTGGATCCTGCGCGCTACGAGGCGGATGCTTTTCGGATACACGACCGCTTGGTAGAGAGCAACCAGAAAGGGCGTAAAACCGCTGCCGGCTTCTACCGGTATGAAGGCAGTGAGCAGCTTGAAAACCCGTTGGCACTGGAGATCATCGACGCGGTGAGGGACGAGTTGAGTGTCAGCCGCCGCACTATCGCTGATCGGGAGATCGTCGAGCGAAGTATTTATGCGTTGGTGCTGGAGGGCTCGAGCATCCTGGACGAGGGGGTCGCCCAGCGCGCCGGTGATATTGATGCCGTCTATGTCAACGGTTACGGATTTCCCCGCTGGCGTGGCGGCCCGATGCACTATGCCAAAACAGTGGGACTGGACACGATCAGCCAGAAGGTCGCCAGCTTCGCCCAGAGTCGTCCTCGCTGGTGGAGCATCTCGTCAGGCCTGGACTCGGCGGCGGCTCGTGGAGACTGGGTTGGCGAGGAGGTCGCCAGCGCATGACGGAAGAGGTATGGATATTCGACGGCGTCCGCACTGCTTTCGGCAAGAAGGGAGGCGCGCTTGCGGGTGTTCGCGTTGATGACCTGGCCGCGGCCCCGTTGCGGGCACTGGTAGAGAACAACCAGTTGCCAGGCGATGCGATAGAGGACGTGATACTGGGCAATACGAATCAGGCGGGAGAAGATTCCAGAAACCTGGCGCGTAACGCCGCCTTGATCGCCGGTTTGTCGCCAACGGTGTGCGGGGTGACGGTCAATCGCCTCTGCGGCAGTGGCCTGGAGGCTCTGCTCATGGGCGGCAGGACAATTCGGTCTGGAGAGGCCGAATTACTGCTGGTGGGCGGCGCTGAAAGCATGAGTCGCGCGCCGTTAGTCCTGTCAAGGGCAGAGAGCGCCTTCGCAGGGAACCAACAACTGGCGGATTCCGTGATGGGCTGGCGGTTTCCGCATCCCGCACTGTTACAGCAGTACGGCAGCGACAGTATGGCCGAGACCGCTGAGAACGTGGCCGACGAACTGGGTATCACCCGGGAGGCATGCGATGCCTTCGCACTGCGCTCGCAGCAACTGTACGAGGCAGCCCGGCAGCGGGGATTTTTCGATGGGGAAATCTTGCCGATTTCCGTGCCTCCAGGGCGCAGGGGCGAGCAGTCAATCCCGGTCGCGTCTGATGAGCACCCGCGGCCGGCTGTGTCTGCCGAATCCCTGGCCTTGCTGAAACCTCTCTACGGCAGTGGCGTGACTACCGCTGGCAATGCATCGGGCATCAATGATGGCGCGGCAGCATTGCTTATTGGCAACGAATTTGCCGCGCATAAACATGCCTTGAGACCCAGGGCGAGACTACTGGCCGGTGCTGTGGTGGGCGTACTACCGAGGGTGATGGGCCTGGGTCCGGTTGGAGCGATTAGAAAAGTACTGCAGCGCACGGGTCTTACCCTGGACGACATGGATGTCATTGAGATCAACGAGGCATTCGCCGCCCAGGTACTGGGCTGTATGCAACAGTTGCAGTTGCAGGAAAACGATACCCGGGTCAATCCCAACGGCGGTGCTATCGCGCTTGGACATCCACTTGGAGCTTCCGGTGCACGCCTTGCGCTCACGGCGTTGCACCAGTTGGAAGCGACAGGAGGTCGCTATGCGCTGGTCTCCTTGTGTATTGGTATCGGGCAGGGTATTGCGACCATTATCGAGCGGGTTTGATGTGACCGTTGTTATCCGTCTGGCAGGACGGTCCGACACTAGCGTTTTATTAATAGAAGCAACACACAGAGGGTGTTTCATGGCTGTTACCGGACTTGATCGATTGTGCGTGACCCGGAGGTTCTATGCTTCCCTATAAAGCACCGACGCAGGATTTTGAATTTCTGTTACGGGATGTGTTTGATATGGACGCGTTCTGGGCGGGAATGGTGGGCACGGCGCAGTTTACAGTAGACGATGCGCTGACCATTTACGATGAGGCAGCCCGCTTCGTCACGCAAACACTACTGCCATTGAATCGCACTGGCGATGAAGAAGGCTGCCGCCTGGATGACGAAGGCGTCAAGACCCCGAAGGGCTGGACAGACGCCTATCGCCAGTACTGCGCCAACGGTTGGCAGGGTATGCCGGCATCCCCGGATTACGGCGGGCAGGGATTTCCGAAAACCCTGAGCCTGGGTGCTGAAGAAATGCTGATGACAGTTAATCCGTCCTTTGCCCTGTATCACTTTCTGACAGCGGGCACCATTGTTCTGTTGACCGAACACGGGGATGACTACATCAGGAACACCTACCTGCCGCCGCTGGCACAAGGTCGATGGGTGGGCACTATGTGTATGACAGAGGCGCAAAGTGGTACCGATCTGGGACTGATAAAAACCAGGGCGGAGGCATCGGACGACGGTACTTATCGAATCACCGGTTCAAAGATTTTCATCTCTGGTGGTGATCACGATATGGCAGAAAATCACTGCCATCTGGTGTTGGCGAAACTACCTGATGCGCCTGCAGGTAGTCGCGGAATTTCACTGTTTCTGGTGCCAAAGTTTATCCCCGATACGGATGGAACACTCGGCGAGCGCAACTCGGTAAGCGCTGGCTCAATAGAAAAAAAGATGGGAATGAAGGCTAATGCTACCTGCGTCATGAATCTTGATGGCGCCCAGGGCTGGTTAATTAATACTCCCAATAGCGGACTGGCCTCCATGTTTACAATGATGAACTACGAGCGCCTCGTGTGTGGCCTGCAGGGATTGGGCGCCGGTATCGCCTCCTACCAGGGCGCGTTGTCCTATGCCAAAGAGCGCCGTCAGGGCCGCGCGCCGGGTGGCGCCATAGATCCGGAGCAGGTTGCTGACCCCATTTTGGTTTTTGGTGACGTGCGGCGCACGCTGCTCGAAATGAAGGCGTTCAACGAAGGCGGGCGCGCGCTTTGCTACTACACCGCTATGCAACTCGATACTGGCAAGTTCAGTACAGACCCCGCCGCCAAACTGCTGGCGCAGGGCTTATGTGATCTGCTCACGCCCGTGGTAAAAGTGTATCTGTCGGACAGGGGTTACCACTACGCTGGCGAAGGGCAGCAGTTATATGGTGGTCATGGGTTTATACGCGAGTACGGTATGGAGCAAGTGGTACGCGACTGTCGCATCGCACGACTATACGAAGGCGCCAACGGCGTGATAGCGACCGACCTCACCAAACGCAAGATTGTTGGCTCCGATGGAAAATTAGCAGAACTGCTGGCCGGGGAAGTCCGCAATTTTGTCGATGCCTTGCCCGATAACTCTCCAGCTATGGCATACCGTGAGGAGTTTTTGCAACTCACAGATAAGGTCGAGTCAGTGAATGCAGCGCTGGTTAGCCGAGCGCAGGATGCCCCCGATTTGGTGGGAGCGGTTGCCACACCGGTTTGTCATCTCTTCGGCTTGTGGGCGCTTGCCTATATGTGGATGCGTATGGCAGATGCCGCCGGGAAAACCAATCAGGGCAGTGATTTTGTCGGCGGCAAACTTAAAACCGCGAGATTCTTTTTTTCATTCTGTGTGCCGGAAGCAGATTTGCTGGTAAAGCGATTTAATGCAGGCTGCAGCATCCCGATGAGCCTGACAGAAGCTGAATTCTAGGAGACGTGGTATGACCATTCTCAAGCGACGCTCCTTTGTCCAGGCCACGGCGGCACTGGCGCTGGGTAGTGCGCTGCCGCCGGCAGTGTTCAGTGCTGGACGTGAACCCGACAATAGCGGGAAGACCTCTACGCGCCCCAATGTACTACTGATCGTTACCGACCAGGAGCAGAGCTGGAAATTACTGCCACCGATATTGCCGTTACCCAATCGAGCGCGGTTGCAGCGGCGAGGCGTCTACTTCAACAACGCCAACGTCAACAGCGCTATCTGTTCGGTGAGCCGCGCCAGTCTCTATAGCGGTGCCACCGGTCAAAATAATGGTGTGTGGGATAACACCCCATTGCCTTATATCGACGGCCTCAATCCGCAGCTGCCGACGCTGGGGACTATTATGCGGGATCAGGGCTACACCACCAGTTATTTTGGTAAATGGCACCTGACCTCCACCGATCTGAAAATGGGAGCGGTAGGCGACACCCTGCTCTATCAACACGACGATGAGCAGTCGGGGCCTGCAGCCATGGCAGAGCTATTCCGGCGGTACGGTTTTGACAACAGCGATCAGCGGGGTGAACGGGACGGTACCTGGGGCGGCGCATATTTCGATGCGCAGTCGGCAAAATCGTCCGCTGACTTTATCCGTGCCAACGCCAGCTCGCAGCAGCCCTGGTTTACCACCGTCAATCTGGTGAACCCCCACGACATTATGTTTTTCAAGGCAACTGAGCGTCAGCAGCACACTACCTACAGTCAGCAGCTTTCCCTGAATGGCGCGCCCGATCTACCCGGCTATGCTAAAGATTGGCAGCAGCCCCTGCCACAGAATTTTGGGCCCGATACGCGCAAGGCTCTCAGTGCACATGAACAACTGGCTCGCGGCTATGAATACCTGATGGGTGAAATTCCCTGGGATGACAGCCAGGCCTGGCAGCGCTATCGCAACTACTACTTTAACTGCCTGGTCGATGTGGACGCACATATAGGTACGGTACTGGACGCCCTGGAAGAAAGCGGCCAGTGGGATAATACCCTGGTGATTTTCACCTCGGATCATGGCGAGATGGCTGGTGTTCACGGTCATCGCGGTAAGGGTGGAGTGGTATATCGCGAAGCCTGCAAAGTGCCATTGTGTATCTGCTATCCGGGTATCAAGGGAGGTGGGGAGTCCCAGGCAGTGGTATCGCTACTCGATATAGTACCAACGACCATTGCCCTGACGGCGGAAAATCCCACTGCGTTGGCGACAAAATACCCGCATCTCGTAGGTCAGGATTTCTCCGAGGCGCTATTTAATCCGGAGCGTGCGGGGCCTCGTGCTGACAGTGGTGCATTGATCCAGTGGACCGGTCTGGCAACTGCGGATGCCGAGTTTACCCGTGGCTTTCTAGCACTGGCGACCGCGTCGGGCGCAAAGGCGAAGTGGCAGGCAGTAGTCAGCGAATTTCAATTCCCTCGTTTCCAACTGCGCAGTCAGATGCGCGGTATTGTTACCGGCCGTTACAAGTTCGCGCGCTACTTTGCACTTACCGATCATCATGTGCCCAAAGATTTCGATGAGTTGTTGCGGCGCAATGATCTGGAACTTTACGACACATTGGAAGATCCAGAAGAAAACGAAAATCTTGCGGAGAATCCACAGCCACACAGGGCGCTGATTGTGGCGCTAAATGACAAGCTCAATACATTGATTAGCAGGGAAGTTGGCCAGGACACCGGCCAACATCTTCCCGGTTTCGAATTCTTCTGGGATGGTTGAATGCCCGGCGCCGGAACCAATTGATCCTATTCACAGACTTATATAGAGACGGTGACCAACTATGAAAGCCGCATATCAAAAGACTTACGGCGCCGCTGACGTATTGCTGGTGGACGAGTTATTGCCTACCCCCACGGTGCGTGAAGGCGATCTCCTGGTGAAGGTCCGTTACGCCTCCCTGAACCCCATTGACCTGCACATGCGCGGCGGTTATGGCAGGCAGATTATGGAGCGCAAACGCGAGACGCTATGGCCCCTGGTATTGGGTCGTGACGGTGTTGGCGAGGTGATTGAAGTTGGGGCGGCCGTCGACGGCTTTAAGACAGGCGATGTAATTGCATTTGCGATAGGCCCAGAGGATCAGGGTAGTTTTGCCGAGTATTGCCGTGTGCCCGCCACGGCGGCAGCTTTGGTGCCCGCCACTGTTGATATTCGCGACGCGGCCAGCTTGTCCTACGTGGCGCTCACAGCCTGGCGTGCGCTAGTGGATGTGAGCGGACTTGAACCGGGAAATTGCTATGGACAGCGGATTCTCGTCCATGCAGGAGCCGGTGGTGTGGGCAGTTTCGCTATCCAGTTGCTGAAGCAGTGGGGTGCAACAGTGATCACCACCTGCAGTGAGAGTAATTTTGAAAAGGTCCGGTCCCTGGGCGCTGACCTTGCGATCGACTATAAAGCGCAACGATTTGAGGATGCCGCCGGTGATGTTGACGGGGTATTTGATACTGTTGGTTTTGATTATGAAAAACGCTCCCTGGGCATTATCAAGCGGGATGGGTTTTATACCAGCATCGTAACCCCGCTAATAATGAATATTACCGACAAGGGCATACCACACGGCCTGCTTGTTTCTGCGTCGGCTTTTGTTCGGCAAAAAATACGCTGCAAAATAAAGGGCGTGAGCTACGGTTGGTCGTTATTCCAGACAAACGGAGAGGCCCTGGCAATTGTTATGGACTTCCTGGAGCAGAACAAAATTGCGGCCACTATCGACGCTGAATTTGATCTGGAATCGATCACTGAGGCGCAGCTGTACCTGGAAGAAGGACAAGCCAACGGTAAAGTCATCATCTGTGTATCGTGAAACTAAGTCCATGACCAACCATCTGGGGTTTGGCAACCAGAACACATGCTGTAGTTATAGCAAGGCAGATGATGATCTGACGGATAACGCAACAATCACTCGGTAAAGAGAAGACAACAGATTATGAAATTAGGCATTTCTCAGCTTGTATTTGGCAAACACGTTAACATCAATATGGATTTGATACGGCAGGCGGAAAACCTCGGCTTTCACTCCGCATGGACAGCGGAGGCGTACGGCAATGACGCTGTTTCTACCGCTGCATGGATACTTGCCCAGACGAGTAGACTTCACGTGGGGACTGCCATTATGCAGATGCCCGCCCGAAGCCCGGCGATGGCGGCGATGACTGCCATGACGCTGGACCACCTGTCCGGGGGGCGCTTTACTCTTGGTCTGGGCCCCTCTGGCCCGCAAGTGGCGGAGGGTTGGCACGGACAGATTTACGGTAAACCTTTGGCCCGTACCAAAGAATATATTGAGATTATCCGCCATATTCTTAGACGAGAGGCGCCGCTGCAGTTTCAGGGGGAGCTCTATCAGGTACCCAATATGGGAGAAGGTAGTACCGGTTTGGGAAAGCCCCTCAAGAGCATCCTTCATGGCAATGGAGATTTACCGATCTATACCGCTTCCATCAGTCCCAACGGATTGCGCTGTGCGGCCGAGTGTGCCGATGGCGTATTTCCCATGATGCTGGACCCGGATAAATACACAGAGGTGATTAAGCCTCACCTTGACCACGGCTTTGCACGGGCGGGCGATGGCAAGAGCAAAGGAGATTTTGTGGTTGCGCCGGGTGTGACCTGTGCGGTCGGTGACTACGAACAACTGGTCGCAACCGTCAAGCCCCAGCTGGCGCTGTATATCGGAGGCATGGGAGCAAAAAACAAGAACTTCTACACTGATTACGCCAGCCGCCTGGGTTTTGAGGAGGCGGCACACAAAATCCAGGACCTGTACCTGGGCGGCCGCCAGCGAGAGGCCATTGAGGCGGTGCCGGATGAGCTGGTGGACGCGGTATATCTCATAGGGCCGGAAGAGAAAATCCGCGAACGACTAAAGGCGTGGCAAGCAGCCGGCGAGCGCGGTGAAGTTGATTTGATGTTGGTGGCGGCTCATCAGCCAGAAGCGTTGGAACTCCTGGCGGACGCAATGCTCTAGGGCACCAGTCAAGCAATATTCCCTGACATAACAACGGAGAGGGCTGTGAACGGAGCTGAGAGTCTAATAAAGACGCTGGTGAACAACGGGGTCGAAGTCTGTTTTGCCAACCCTGGAACTTCTGAGATGCACTTTGTTGCTGCGCTGGATGAGGTCACGGGCATGCGATGTGTACTTGGATTGTTTGAGGGTGTGGTCAGTGGTGCGGCAGACGGATACGCGCGAATGGCTCGGCAACCCGCTGTCACTTTGCTGCATCTGGGACCTGGCCTGGGCAATGCGCTAGCCAATATTCACAACGCTAAGAAAGGCCACGTACCGATGATCAATATTGTGGGTGATCATGCCACATATCATCTTCGATACGATGCACCACTGACATCGGATATTGAGGGTATCGCCAGGCCCGTGTCAGATTGGGTCCATACTTCAACAGCAGCTGAAGAAATCGCAGAAGACGGCGTTCGAGCTATTCAAGCTGCGGGCCGCAAGTGTATTGCAACGCTCATACTGCCAGCTGATGTATCTTGGGGCGATAACCCGGCTGGCCCAGGACCTACGGCCGAAATTGCGCCACTGAGGCAGGTCTTAGGGGAGAAAATTGAATCCGCTGTGGACATACTCCGGTCGGACAAGCCCGCGATGATACTGGTTGGAGGGGACATTAGCCTGGAGCTGGGATGGGCCCTGAGCAGCCTGGAAGTGAAGTGTGGCAGCAGAATTTGTGTAGAAACATTTCCTACCAGAATTCGGCGCGGTGCCGGCAGTGCCAAGCTGGAAAAGCTGCCCTACCTGGCAGAGCAAGCCATCGAGTTTATGCAGGATGTGGAAAATTTGGTGTTGATCGGAGCGCAGTCTCCAGTATCTTTTTTTGCCTACCCAAATGTGCCCAGCGTGATTTCTGCTGCTCACTGCAACATTTTGTCGCTAGCCGCGCCAGACGATGACTTACTCCTTTGTGTCCAGGAGCTGTTGGCAGCACTTGGCGGTGAAGCGGCACCACCACAGTGTAATTCCCACGCCTTGCCCGAGTTACCATCGGGGGATATTACGGCCCAGTCCCTGGCACGATCCATTGCGCATTTACTGCCGGAGAACGCAGTGGTAGTCGACGAAGGCGCAACGACCAGCCTCGCCTGTTATCCGGCCACTTCTACCTCAGCACCACACGACTGGCTTAGCTTGACTGGTGGTTCAATTGGTTATGGACTTCCCTGTGCTGTCGGAGCATCGATCGCATGCCCTGATCGCAAGGTGATTTGTTTGGAGGGTGATGGCAGCGCTATGTATACATTGCAGGCACTGTGGACCATGGCTCGGGAAAATTTGGATATCGTCGTCGTGATCTTCAACAACCAAAAATACAATATTCTCGAACTAGAGTTTGCGCGTACCGGCGCCCGGGGTGGCTCACCTGGTCCGATTGCATCTGCGCTGCTGGATATTGGCGATCCGATAATAAATTTTGTCGCTATCGCACAAGGTATGGGTGTTATGGCTGTCCGAGTTGTTTCAGCCGAAGAGTTCAACCTGGAATTCGCGGCAGCGATTTCGGGTCGCGGCCCACGTCTGATCGAGGCTATGGTGCCCCCGGTCAGAATTTGACTATCCAGATTTAGACCAGAATATCTATGAGCTGTGGCGAAATGGACTGCGCTGAAACGGGCAATAGTTTGCTCACCGTCGGCATGGCGGAAGAAATCAAGCGGTCCGTGTCTAAACGTTTTAAGAAGCCCTACTGGTCAGAGAAAGCGGAGTTAGCATTGCAATGGGTGCTGACAAGTTAACTCGGCGAAATTGATAGAATCGGCGGAGGGCCTGCCCCGCTTTATCGGGTATGAATACCTACGAACGCCACCGATTTCCTCCCGACATCATCACTTACACTGTCTGGCTGTACTACAGGTTCAATCTCAGCCACCGAGATACCGAAGATCTACTAGCTGAGCGAGGCATCGCTGTCAGCCGCGCATACACCCTCCGACTCCAGTCTATGGGTCACCATCCAGAGTCGGACGCTCTAAAATTTATAACTCTATGATTCTTATAAAAAATGGTGGGCCCAGAAAGATTTGAACTTTCGACCTGCCGATTATGAGTCGGGTGATCTACGGGAAGTCTGGGCAGTAAGTCGAAGAA
>JBLHKV010000034.1:0-20333 GCA_047618115.1 Halieaceae bacterium
ACGCATATCTTCGATTCGAGAGTTCGTACAGCTGCCGATAAATACCCGATCGATACTAATATCGGTAATAGCACTTCCAGCCTCTAACCCCATATAGCGCAGAGCCCTCTCTATACTTTCTCGTTCACCCTCACTACTGGCAGCAGTAGGATCTGGAATACGAGCTGCTACCGGCAGCACCATTTCCGGCGAAGTACCCCACGTAACCTGTGGTGCGATCGAACCGCCATCGAGCACTACGGTCTTATCGAACACCGCGTCGTCATCACTTTTCAAATTGCTCCACGCCGTCACCGCGAGATCCCACAGTGCGCCAGCGGGTGCGTAGGTTTTTCCGCGTACGTAATCGATGGTTTTATCATCTACCGCAACTATCCCCGCCCGGGCACCAGCCTCGATCGCCATATTACACACGGTCATCCGACCTTCCATCGACAGCGCCTCAATTACAGCACCGGAAAACTCTATGGCACACCCTGTACCACCGGCAGTTCCGATCTTGCCGATAATAGCCAGAACTACATCCTTGGCGGTGATTCCCGGCTGCAGTGCTCCATCGACACGCACCAACATATTCTTCATTTTCTTTTGTACAAGGCATTGAGTGGCCAGTGTGTGTTCGACCTCCGAAGTGCCAATGCCATGGGCAAGAGCCCCAAGGGCGCCGTGTGTAGAAGTGTGGGAGTCACCACACACCACCGTCATACCCGGCAGCGTGGCCCCGGATTCTGGCCCAATTACGTGAACGATTCCCTGCCTGGAATCGTTTATCTCAAACTCGACAATATCGAACTCGCGACAATTGTCGCTCAGGGTTTGAACCTGTAATTTCGACACCGGATCGAGGATCCCCTCAATCCCTGGAGCCCTCTCTGCACCGGTGGTGGGTACGTTATGATCTGGCGTCGCCAAATTAGCATCCAGGCGCCAAGGCGAGCGACCGGCAAGGCGCAAGCCCTCGAACGCCTGTGGCGAAGTTACTTCGTGTAGTAAATGACGATCTATATAGATAAGCGCGGTACCGTCGTCTCTCTCGGTTACCAAATGACTTTGCCAGAGTTTGTCGTAAAGTGTGTACCCCATTTCGCCTCTCCTTTAATTACGTGCGAGCGCCAACACCGAAAGTCTACAACTCGGTTACAAATAAAACCAATTCATATTAGTCATCGAAGTCATTCCAATTGAGAATTCAATTGGGTAGAATTTACGCTATGGATCCTCAAAGCTTGAAAGCCTTCCTGCTGGTGGCCGAGACACGGTCATTTTCGCTTGCCGCAGAAAGGCTACACCTCACTCAACCTGCCGTCAGCAAGCGGGTAGCCAGTCTCGAAAAATACCTGGGAAATGAGCTATTCGATAGACTCGGCCGCAAGGTCTCGTTGACAGAAACGGGGCACGCGCTGCTGCCGCACGCCGAGGCTATTTTTCAATCCATCCAGGATGCCGAAATTGCCGTTCGCGACTTGTCTGGCACCGTTACAGGCAGTCTCTCCCTTGCCACCAGCCACCACATTGGCCTGCACAAACTTCCCCGGGTTCTCAAACAATTCGCTCAACGATATCCTGCAGTGTCATTGGATTTGGAGTTTATGGATTCGGAGCGCGCCTACGATTTGATGCAGCGTGGCAAAATAGAACTGGCAGTGGTTACGCTCGACCCCAATATCGATGACAGTTTTGAAGCGGTGACTATTTGGCCCGACCCACTGCACCTGGCAATGTCTCCGGACCACCCACTGGCAAATTGTAGCAATATCAGCCTGCAAACCCTCAGTGAACACCCGGCCATACTACCCGGCCTGAACACCTACACCGGGCAGATTGTTAAGGGTTTGTTTGACGAGGAGGGTCTCGATCTCAATGTCACCATGTCTACAAACTACCTTGAAACCATTAAAATGATGGTATCCATTGGGCTGGGCTGGAGTATTCTACCCATGGGTATGCTAACCCCCCCGATCGTCTCGCAGTCGCTGGGCCGCAAGCAGTTGGAGCGTCAACTCGGCTACGTATACCATCGCAAGCGGAGTCTCTCGAACGCTGGTAACGCGTTCATTAGTGAATTGCTGGCCCACCGCCAACCCTGAACTCAGTGGTTGAACGCCCCACCGACATCCTTGGTAACGGCAAAACCCTTTTCGGGAAGATAAATAACCGCGCTACCGCGCGCAATCTCTTTCCCACCCGCACGGATAGTTCCACTGACGAAGCCAAAAAGGCGCTTCGGCTGGACGCTATCCACCGTAAACTCAACCCAGTCTCCCAGCTTTGCAGCGCTGATAAACTCCGTGTTCATCGATATGGTAGGAGAGCCACGATCGCGTTGAGCTGCCTGCCTTACACTGGCGGACAGCCCTATATCCAGTAGCGTCATCAGTACCCCTCCGTGGCAGATCCCCATCAGATTGCTGTGCTGTGCCTCCACTTTAAGTCCCACCTGCGGACTCTTGGGACCCCGCTTTATATAAACCGGGGCCAAAGCGTCGATAAAACCCAAACCCAGCTGAAACAATTCAAATCCAGCTGGAATACCATCGTTACTGCTTGCTTGCATTCTCCTCCCCCGTTAAAAAATACCCATCGCCAATCCAGCCGCCAAGGTCTGGCCCAGTTCGTTTGCGCGAGCCAGATCTGCGTCGGTCGCACGGCCTCGAATGACGAGCGGCTCGGCTATCGCGCGCAGCGGGTAGCCCACCACAATGCGCTGCAATTGACGAACAGCGCCGCTGCCGTCGTTTCCTGCAGAGACAATCAACCCATAGGCCCGATTCAGCTGCAATTCCTGAGCCGGGTAGTAGGTACGATCAAAAAAATCTTTCATGCCACCGGACAACGCTCCAAAGTTTTCGGGCGTCGCAAAAATAATACCGTCAGACCAAACTAGATCGGCGAGATCTGCGGCCATGGCGCGCCGCACTCGAACCGAAACCTCCTGCACGGAAGCGCCCGCCGCGGCTGCCGCCGCCAATTGCTCCGTAGACCCACTTTGCGAGTGGTACAGCACCAGCACCTGCTTCACAACAGTTCCTCGTGAACACCCAAGAGACGCTTACGCAGCCAGGTGATAAGTGCGTATCGTTGCAGCATCAGTCTCAATACAAAATAAACCCCAATGCCCAACAGATCGGCGAACATATCGCCGACCGAAAAAAAACGCTCGGGCAGGAAATACTGTACGCACTCGATAAACAGACCATAGCCAAACAAGACCCCCATTTTGCCGACAGTAAAAACAGTACGGGGAAAGGAAAAGTCCAGTAAGGCTGCCAATACGATAAAAGCTAATAGGTGGCTGGCTTTGTCACCACCGGGAGCCATCTCAACCTGGGGTCCGAACGCCAGATAACCTATGACCAACAAAGCGACTAGCAATGTTAGTCGAACTCCCCACAGAACAAAATGGGGACCCGGTCGTACGCTGTCGTTGGAGATCAACTCATTCCGAGCGCCACTAATGTCCCCCAACCGATTTAGCTTCGCCACTGACGGTGCCTTTTGCCAACGCCCAGACATCGCACAAGATGGATTTTATCCACAATTTCTGTGGATAAATCTGTGGATATGCTGATAGAAATTCGATTAATACCACTATTTTGTAGTGTTATACACATCTTGACTAATTTTTAACCATCTTATATTTTACTTATATTTCAATATTTTAGCGATTTTTTATAGCTTATAATTGGATATTTACTGACGATTGCGGCACATATGACAGCCCGCCGCGCATCTTGTGCATAAAAAAAGCTTCAAGTTGGTATCCACTTACCGGCCACGCTCCGCCCTACCGGATCTTTTCCCCTACCCTTTCAACGGGATATTCCCCACAAATGATGAATAGAAGGACGCCGCGCGAAGTCTTCATCGAGCGACGAACGAGCGATGTCTTCCACCTGATACTGCGCCGACACCGCCTCATCAAGCTTGAACTTGCGAAGATTAGTCGAGAAATAAAGTCGACCTCCCGGCGCCAGTCTCGCCATACATAAATCGATCAGCTCCACATGATCGCGCTGCACGTCCAGAGTGCCTTCCATCCGTTTACTGTTAGAAAAGGAAGGCGGATCTAATATGATCAGATCAAAGACCTGCTTACAGGATTGCAACCACTCCGAGCAGTCAGCGTCCTCCAGACGATGTAGCCCCTCATCGATGTTATTCAAACGATAGTTTCTTGCGGCCCAGCGAAGATAGGTCTTGGACAGATCTACCGAAACACTGGAAGATGCTCCACCAATGGCCGCCTGTACCGAAATAGCCGCTGTGTAACAGTACAGATTGAGTACCGATTTACCCTGAGCTTCTGCGCACACCCGCCGTCGCAATGGGCGGTGATCCAAAAACAACCCTGTATCCAGATAGTCCTGCAGGTTCACCCAAAAACGCGCATCGCCTTCATTCACTTCAAAATGATTCGATGTATCATCTACAGGCTTGCTGGTGTTGCGATTGGATTGGTACTGTTTAGTACCACGCTGGCGCTCTCGTACTTTATAGTGGATGTTCGCGGGGGGGATTTCCAACACACTTGGCATTACTAGCTTGATATCCTCCATGCGGCGTCTCGCACCCCTGGCATCGACATCCATAGGCGCCTGGTACTCTGCGACGTGCGCGTAATCTCCATAAATGTCGATTGCTACTGCATACTCAGGCATATCGGCGTCGTATACGCGGTAGCATTCAACGCCTGCACGACGCGCCCACTTACCTAATCGTTTTTGATTTTTGCGAAGACGGTTGGCAAACATGGTCGCACCTTCGCTCCACTGCTTTGCTATCGGTTCGACAGAACGGTCGGCATTAATCGTCTGGTTCTTGCCTATATCGTACATAAGCAAGGTACACGGCAACACACCGTTATACAGCGCATATTGTTTGTCGCTGCGCAGTCGAACGCCACCTGCCAACTCTCTATTACCCGTGAAGATACCCACGCGCCAACCCCCAAAGCCTTGTTTGAGCCTCTCGCCAAGTGCCTCGTACAACGGTTCCAGATCCCGTTGTTCACCCAGACGTTCTCCGTAGGGTGGGTTGGTTAATACTAATCCTGTTCCCGCCTCGATATTTGTGGGTAGTAACAGTCGTCGAAGTTCGCCTTCCTTCACTGTGACTAATTGGCTCACCCCAGCTCTGCGAATATTGTCGCCGGCCATACCAATTACTCGCCGATCAAAGTCCTGACCAAGAATGGGATTTCGAACGCGCTCGACACCCAGCCTCGCTCTCTCCTGAGCTTCCTCGCGAAGCTCCCTCCAGGCACCGACAGGAAATGCAGACCAGGACTCAAAACCAAATTTCTCTCTATGCAGTCCAGGCGCCATATCTGCCGCCATCATGGCACCCTCGATCAGCAGCGTGCCGCTGCCACACATCGGGTCCATCAAGGCTCCACCCCGGGCGGCAATGCCAGGCCAATCTGCGCGCAACAACAGCGCAGCTGCAAGGTTCTCCTTTAGGGGAGCGGCTCCACCGTCAAGTCGATAGCCACGGCGATGCAAGCTGGATCCGCTCAAATCGATGGCAATGGTTAACCCATTTCGGTGCAACCTGGCATTCAATCGGAAATCGGGGTTGTGTTTGTCTACCGAGGGTCGGTCCCCGCTGCGTTCGCGGTAGTAATCGACGATGGCATCCTTAATTTTCTGAGCGCCAAACTGGGTATTGCGTATCTCGTCGCTTCTGCCGGTAAAGTCTATTGCAATACTCCCACGCCCACTCCAATGATCAACCCAGGGCAAGTCCAGAACGCCCTGGTAGAGCTCCTCTGCAGAGGCCACCGGGAAAGTGGCGAGGGGCAGCAGTACGCGATTGGCGAGTCTACTCCAGAGACACACTTTCAAGGCACCCGTTACCGCGCCACCGAAATAGCAACCCGCTACTGTCTCGCGAGTATCCGGCAGTCCGAGTTGCTGGAGTTCAAGCAGCAGTAGACCTTCGAGTCCCTTGGGGCAGGGGGCAAAGAAGCGATGATCTGCGGGTACAGACCGCTCGTCATCCCAAAGTTGACTTTCAGGTGTTGGATTCATGTCGTCTCAACGTAGGCTATAAGGCGCGTAATAGTAGCAACTCGAGCATCCCTAGTGCACGCTGGATTGCGCCAAATCCATCAATTCGCGTATCCCAACTGCAAACATCGCGTACTCAGGGGCTTGCAAGCGACGCATTTCAACAATGAGGTCGTGCCAACGGTCAACAAGCCTGGACTGTTGCTTAATCCAACGTTCGATGCATAAATCGGCGTCACGCTTTTCGCAGATGTGCTTCAGCGCACCCACCGCCAGACTCCGTTGTTGCCACTCCAGGTCGTCCAGATAGGTCTCTCGGGCAATAGCCTGCCAGTTGTTTTCCACCTTGGCAGCCACCACCTGACTCCCAAACCAGTCTATTTTCAGGCGCTCTCCCAGTTTGAAATAAAGCTCAGCAAGTTCCATGGCGTCTGTCTTCTCAGTGCGCGCAGCCTCAATGATTCCCAACAGCGAATACTTGTGTTGTAGGCCAGCCATGGCCTCTGCCAACTCTTTGTTCACGCCGGAACTGAGTAACCGCTTGGCGTGCGAATTGCGCGACTTTTCAAGGTGGCCCTGTAGCAAATTTGGCAGGGCTGCCGACAATTCGACAATTTTTGGCGCGAAAACTGCCACTTCCTTGGCAGGATCCAGTGAAACCCTCCGATTACGGATAAACCAACGACTGGCCCGACGCACCAAACGCATGATATTCAGCATCATTTCGTGCTGAACTTCACTATCGACACGGTGATCCAGTGCCTCGATAGCAGCCCAGCACTCGCCAACACCCAAGACTTGGCTGGCTGTAACATAGGCGCTGGCAACCAACGCTGGAGAAGCGCCGGTTGAATTTGACAATCGTGGCACAAAATGAACGCCCATCAGATTGACCAAATCATTGGCGACCTGCGTGGCTATAATTTCATTCCGGAGACGGTGATCTGCTATCTCATCACCAAACAGCTCGGCCATTTTTGGAGGAAATGCCGATGCGACGAACCCGGATAGTAAGCTGTCGTTAGTGACCAATGGATCCAACAGGTCTTCTTTCAGCAGTGCCTTGCTGTAGCTCACCAATATAGCGAGTTCTGGCCGCGACAAACTCTTACCGCGGTTATTTCTCTCGAGCAGCACATCGTCTTCTGGCATAAACTCAAGCGCCCGATCCAACTTGCCATCTTCAACCAGTCGACTTATCAAGCGCCGATATTCGCCCGCTCTGCGCTCGGCTTCATGTTCCGCCAAACTGATTGCTTGAACCTGACTGTAGTTATTTCTCAGAACCAACTCAGAAACACTCTCCGTCATTTCCACCAACAACTTGTTGCGCTGCTTGACCGTGAGATCTCCAGCCGCGACAACGCCATTGAGAAGAATTTTAATGTTGACCTCGTGGTCGGAACAATCAACTCCACCGGCGTTATCGATAAAGTCAGTATTCACGCGACCGCCATTCAGAGCAAATTCGATCCTACCCCTTTGGGTGACCCCAAGATTTCCACCCTCGCCGATGACTTTGCAATTCAAATCCTCGGCATTGACACGCAACACATCGTTGGCCTTGTCCCCCACTTCGGCATGGGACTCGGTACTGGCCTTGATATAGGTGCCAATTCCTCCGTTCCACAACAAGTCAACGGGAGCGAGCAGCAACGCAGTGATCAGCTCCGCCGGCGTCATAGAAGAGGCGCGCAGTCCAAAACGTTTTTTCATCTCTGGCGACAAATTCACGGACTTTGCCGAGCGATCGAGAATACCGCCGCCCTTGGAAATCAAATTGCGGTCGTAGTCGTCCCAACTGGTTCCAGGTGTTTCAAACAAACGCTTTCGTTCGACAAAGCTGGCGCTGGCGTCCGGGCTGGGATCGATAAATATATGCCTATGGTTAAACGCGGCAACGAGGCAAATGTGCTCCGACAATAGCATCCCGTTACCGAACACATCACCAGCCATATCGCCGATGCCAACGACGCTAAAGTCGGTGGTTTGAACATCGACGTCCATCTCGCGAAAATGCCGTTGTACAGATACCCACGCACCTTTAGCGGTAATACCCATTTTCTTGTGGTCGTAGCCAATACTGCCGCCGGAAGCAAAGGCATCCCCCAGCCAAAAGTCATACTCGGCTGATATGTCGTTAGCGATATCTGAAAAGGTGGCAGTGCCCTTATCGGCTGCCACGACGAGATAGGTGTCATCTCCATCCAGTCGCGTCACATTGGCGGGCGGCACCACCAGGCCTTGCACTAAATTATCGGTGATATCGAGCAATCCCCGGATAAATATCTGATAGCAGGCTACTCCCTCAGCCAACACCTGGTCGCGACTGGCATCGACAGGCATCCGCTTGCAGATAAACCCGCCCTTGGCGCCAACCGGCACGATCACCGCATTTTTTACCTGCTGTGCTTTTACCAACCCCAACACCTCGGTACGGAAGTCTTCGTGGCGCTCCGACCATCGCAAACCACCACGGGCAACAGCGCCGCCGCGTAGGTGTACTCCCTCAACCCGAGGGGAATAAACAAATATTTCAAAACGAGGCTTCGGTAAAGGAACATCCGGTATCTGCTCGGGAAGCATTTTGAATGATATGTAGGGTTTTGTGGAGTCATCGCTCGCGAGCTGATAATAATTGGTACGCACTGTTGCCAAGATTAAAATTACATATTCCCGTATGACTCGATCCTCCGAGAGATTAGACACCTGATCGAGTTGATCGAGTAGACGCTTTTCGATTTGGCGTGCGTCGCTATCGTCTTTTTCAGTCGGGCAAAAACGAGCATCGAATAGTTCGAATAGCTCGGACGTGATGGACAGGTGTTTTGCCAGCGTCTCCGCAACAAACCCGCTACTGAAGGCGAACTGAATCTGCTTCATATAACGCGCGTAAGCGCGCAGTAACGCTATTTCCCGCCAGGTCAGCTGGGTGCCCAACAGCAGCTTGTTAAATTCATCACTCTCGGCCTCGCCATACCAGATGGCGGCAAAGGCTTCCTTGAACTTCGTCTCCACCAGACTCAGATCAATATTATCCGCCAGCGAGTAAACCAGACTGAAATCCTGGATCCAGACGGATTGTTCATCGTTCGCCGTGACCTCGTAGGGCATTTCTCTGGCCACGTGCATGCCGAGGTTCTCTAGAATCGGCATCACATCGGACAGTGCCAGAGGATTATTCCGATGGAATACCCGAAAGTGCAGCGTGTGATCCTCTTCGCCCATCAATCGATAGAACGTCATACGGATGTCGGTGTCGGAGCTGAGCTTGAGTATTCGCGCCAGATCGTTGACCGCCACCCGCGGTTCAAAGTGATCCCGATATCCGGCTGAAAAGCCCTCTGCATATATTGCTGCCAGTCTCGAGCCCTCCTCCTCGCCGTGCTCCTCAACCAAAAATGTCTGTAGCTGGTCCGGCCAGTAAAGACTAGCCTCGTAGATCTCTCGCTCCAGGCTACGGATATCGTATTGGATGGTGCGCTCGGGATCGACTCGAATAACAAAGTGGACCCTCGCCAGCACAGACTCACTGAAAAACGTCGTGAATTCAGATTCCAGGGCGCCGACAGCGGCGCACAAAATATCGTGCATTTTGAGCCGTAACTCGGTGGTAAAACGGTCGCGCGGGCTATACACCATACAGCTGAAGAACGCGCCACTCGAATCCCTGCGCATGATGAGTCTAACTTTTCGACGTTCCTTGAGCCGCACGACCGTAAGTGCAGTACTGGTCAGCTCGGGAACTGTGCTTTGGAATATTTCATCCCGAGGCAGTACCTCTAGAATACGGGACAACTCTCTGCCCTCGTGTCCGGCAGGGTCTAAGCCGGAACTGCGGATGCATGCCGCTACTTTGGGCGCAATGACAGGTATTTGATCGAGGCTGTGTGTATAAACCCGCGAAGTGAACAGACCCAGGAAACGGTGCCAGCGCAGCAATCGACCCTCCTCGTCGTATTCCTTGATCGCGATATAGTCTGGGTAGACTGTTCTGTGTACTCGACAGCGCACTGATGATTTGGAAAAGCTTAGTTGTGGGCGACGCTCCGAGGCAGCATCGCCTTTGCGGCTACCCAGGGATATGTCTTTTTCCAGGTGCTCCTCACCTCGTGTCTTGCGCTGGGTCAAAATGCCAATTGCCAACTCGGCGTGGGATTTCAATTTTGGCGCGCCCTTGCCATAGCTCACACTAAAACATTCATAGCCCAGAAAAGTCAGATTGCCACCCACCAACCAATGACAAAATGCCGCAACGTCGGCTGCTGTCTGCCCGTCGATATCTGGGCCCTTTTCGACGGTATCGGCGACTACAAGGGCTTGTTTGTACATCGCCTCGAAACTCTCGATAACCAATCTGACGTCCCGCAGCACGTCGACGATGGCATCCCCAACCTCCAATAGTTCCTTTGCATCGCTGTGTCGACTGACCTCGAGATAGATAAAACTCTCGGAAGAAGCCACATCGCTCTCTTCAGAGTCGGTCAACAGGCGTTGAATTTTCCCCGCGGAACGCTCGATCCGAAAGTTCTCGCTGTGTAGCGAATGGACCGCTATATTGCGCCGGTTCAGCTCTCCCCTCACCGAATCGACACAAAAAGGGGTGTTCGGGCAGAGAACAGTCACCACTGTGTGATTGAGTTGCCAGCCATGTTTTTCGAAATCGGGGTTAAATACACGTACCTTGGCATCTCCACCGGTGTAATCTGCAAGAAATTTCCAGCTGCCGTAAGTCGTGCCAAATAGATCTGACAACAGACGATCCTTAAGGTCTTCTGCGGGGAACGAGTGGTAAAATTTTTCGGCAAACTCACGTACAGGACCTGCCTTGACTTTATCCAGTCGCTTACCTATTTCCTTATCCAGCTGCGCTAGCAGTTTTTTCTTAGCTTCTTCCCATATCATGGTGCATACCCAAATCCTGACTTCCTGCAACTATAGCCTATGCCAGAGCATCCTCACACTGAGTTGTGAGTCCAGGCAGGCCAGGGGAACTAGCATTGAATAGATTGGTCAATATGGCTGTGGACTGGAGTTATGTTTTAGTTACAATGCACGGCTAATTTTCAAGGTGTCAAACGGGAGTGAATGTGAAGGGGCTCATGCAACTGAAAGAATCGCTTGGCCAGGAGATTATCGGCCAGGAGCATTTGGTCGAACGACTGCTAATAGCGCTGCTTGCCGATGGTCATCTACTGGTGGAAGGCGCGCCCGGGCTCGCCAAAACCAAGGCAATTAAGGCCCTGGCCAACCGCGTGGAGGGAAGTTTTCAGCGCGTTCAATTTACCCCCGACCTGCTTCCCGGAGACATTACCGGTACGGAGATCTATAGACCCCAGGATGGTACCTTCATTTTTCAGAAGGGCCCAATTTTCCACAATCTGGTTCTCGCTGATGAGGTCAACCGCGCGCCCGCCAAGGTGCAGTCGGCGCTACTCGAGGCCATGGCTGAACGGCAAGTCAGTGTAGGTAGTGAAACCTACAACCTGCCACCTTTATTTATGGTAATGGCCACACAAAACCCTATCGAACAAGAGGGAACCTACCCGCTACCGGAGGCACAGCTGGACCGCTTCTTGCTCCACGTTAAGGTCGGTTATCCCAGCGCGGGTTCTGAAAAGGACATACTTCGTCTGGTACGAGGCGAGTCCGATACTCGTGCAGAGTCAATAGCAACCTCCGTACTCAATCAAGCTGATATTTTTGCTGCTCGCCAGGAGATACTGGAACTCCACATGGCTGAGCCCGTCGAGGACTACATCGTTCAGTTGATTGTAGCAAGCAGAGATCCGTCTCCCTACTCTGCGCAACTCGCCCAATGGCTGGACTACGGGGGCAGCCCACGTGCGACCATTGCCTTGGATCGTTGTGCCAGAGCCCACGCCTGGTTGGACCAACGCGATTTCGTTACCCCCGACGACGTGCAAGCGATGATAGGCGACGTGTTACGTCACCGACTTATTCTCAGTTTTGAGGCAGAGGCAAATGGCATCAGCGCAGACGACGTCATCGCTGAGCTGGTAGCAAAGGTACCCGTAAGCTGATCCATGCAAACCTCGAACCGCTTACATCCTAAAGGTGCTTACTGCGCACTGGAGGACCTGATCGCGCTGCGCTACCAGGGGAGACAGCTCAAGCTACTGCAGCGAAAAAAGGCGCTCAGCCTGCTCGCGGGACCCAACAAAACCAACTTTCGTGGCCGTGGAATCGACTTCGAAGAGGTTCGAGCCTACCAACCGGGCGACGATATCCGCACCATCGATTGGCGCGTCACCGCTCGTTCGGGCAATGCGCATACCAAGATCTTCCGAGAAGAGCGAGAGCGACCCGTGTTGATAGCTACCGATCAACGACGTGGCATGTTCTTTGGCAGTCAAATGAGTTTCAAATCTGTGACTGCGGCCTACACCAGCGCGATTCTCGCCTGGAGTGGCCTAAACAGCAGCGATCGGGTGGGTGGTTTCATTTTCAATGAAGAGAGACACCGCGAGGTAAGACCCAAGCGCAGCAGACAAAACGTGCTCACCCAGCTCCACCATCTTTGTGAATTCAACGGCGAGATAAACACAGCCGCGCAGGCTGGCTTCGACTTTACGAGTATGCTCGCAGATCTACGACGTATCAGCCGGCCGGGTACGGCAATTTTTCTGGTTAGTGACTTTAACGGAGCCGATACGGAATCGGCCAAAGAACAACTTTATCATCTCACCCGGCATATCGAGGTTACCGCCATCCATATCTCGGATAAACTAGAAGCTCAGCTGCCCACTGCTGGCCGATACTCGGTAAGTAACGGACTGCAGAGTACCGAAATGTTTACCGGAGACAGCGACATACAAAGTCGCTATGAGCAGTCCTTCACCGATCGTGTGGCCGCGTTGAAAAAACAATTCGGCCGCCTCGGTGTACCCTTTATCCAAATCACCACCGAAGACCAACCACTAACGGTGCTCCAGCGCTTCTATGGCAAAGCAAATCGGCGGGCTCTGCGGTGAACCCCATAGGTGATCCACTGGCAGAACTTCGCGACATCCACTTGCCGGACCCGGTAGATTGGTGGCCACCGGCACCGGGTTGGTGGTTGCTGGCTGCACTGGGTGTTGCGCTCTTCATCGTATTACTGAAACTGGCACTAGGCTATTTCAAGTCCCGCCGGTATCGACGCAGCAGTATTCGGCTACTCGAAGCGCACTATGAGAGTTTCAAGACCGAAGGTGATGCTCTAAAGTATTGTCAGCAGGTTCACGTGCTGCTGCGCAGAACAGCCCTAATCAGCTTCGGCGACCGAGCCGTTGCACATTTATCCGGTCGGGACTGGCTGGAATTTCTCGATGCACAGGTAGACGAGGGCCGAGGCTTTACCGATTGGGGCGCACACTTCGAAGAATTACCCTATCGCCCAACACTTGATGAACTGGATCTGGACGCACTTCAGGACACCACTCGGCATTGGCTTCGCCACCACAGGTCGGAAAAATGATTGAGTGGATCTGGCCAATGATACTGTTCCTGATACCGGCACCAGCAGTGATACAACGCTGGTGGCCACCTGCGCAGGTTCAACAAGCGGCGATCAGAGCTCCATTTTTTGAACAGTGGACATCCATGGCGACCGGCTCGAATCGTTCGGCAGCCAGAAAATCGGGCATTAGTTTACTGCTGCTCTGGCTCATCTGGCTCTGCGCTCTACTGGCAATGGCACGGCCGATGTGGATAGGAGATCCGATCGCTCTTCCCAGCGAGGGCAGAGACCTCCTCGTTGCAGTGGACATTTCCATGTCGATGCAAGAGGACGATATGCAGGTTGGTCGACAACTGGTGGAGAGAATCACCGTCGTAAAGCAAATAGTTGGCGAGTTCGTCGAAAAGCGCCAGGGCGACCGACTGGGCCTCATTCTTTTCGCAGATAACGCCTATATACAAGCGCCGCTGACCTTTGATACCCGCACCGTGAACCGATTTCTACAAGAGGCCAGACTCGGGTTCGCCGGTGAAACAGCCACGGCAGTGGGCGATGCCATCGGCCTTGCAGCAAAGCGACTGCGCGATCGCCCTGCGCAGAGCCGGGTTTTAGTATTACTGACCGATGGCGCCAGTAATATTGGAGTAGATCCGCTAACCGCTGCCAAAATCGCAGCGGACATCGGCATCGTCATTTATACAGTAGGAGTGGGAGCCGACGAGAAAATAGAGCGCGGCTTCCTGGGTAGCCGCCGCGTCAATCCGTCCAGAGGACTAGACGAGGCGATGCTACAGAATGTAGCGGCTACCACGGGAGGTCAGTATTTCAGGGCACGTAATCCCGAGGAGCTCGCCGAAATCTACCGTGTCATCGACGCCATGGAACCCGTAGAACAAGCAACTGCGACCTACCGACCTACTCGCGCCCTCTTTTATTGGCCGCTGGCGCTGGCGCTGGCGCTGAGTCTGCTGCTCGCCATGACTCGATTGGGCCGACCACAGCTTACCTCTACACAACGCGGAGGAATGTAAGCAAGTGCTAAGCGAGCTCCACTTTATTCGTCCCGAAATGCTGTGGAGTCTGATCCCGGCACTCATCCTCTTTGTACTAATTTGGCGACGCGCCAAATCCGGTGCGAGCTGGCAGCAGGTAATAGACCCGGCACTCTTGCCATATCTGTTGGTGAGTCCCTTAAAAACTACCAGCCGAGCCCCGATCTGGGCCCTACTCCTGGCCTGGATTATCGCCGCGTTGGCCGTCGCAGGACCCACCTGGGAAAGAATCCCGCAACCGGTACATCAACGTCTGGATGCGATGGTGGTGATTCTCGATCTGTCTCGCTCTATGCTGGCTGAAGATGTCCAGCCATCACGCTTGGTGAGATCCCACCACAAAATTCTCGACCTGCTGAAACGACGCGATGAAGGCGTTACAGCGCTGGTCGCCTACGCGGGTGACGCGCACGTGGTAAGTCCATTAACGGACGACACGGGGACGATTGCCAACCTCGTCCCTGCCCTCGCGCCAAATGTCATGCCTGTAATCGGCAGCGCCACCGCAGAAGGCGTCGCCAGCGCTCTGGAATTGTTAAACTCGGCGATGATGGACAGCGGCCGGTTGCTACTCATCACTGACGGTGTGAGCGCCAGCAATCGAGAAAAAATTAACAAACTGATGTCCGGAAGCGATTATGAGCTATCGATTATCGGCGTGGGCACTGAACAAGGCAGCCCTATACCCATGCCGGGCGGAAAATTTCTCAAGGACGCTCAGGGCGATATTGTACTGCCAGGTTTGCGCGAAGCGCCGCTATCCAGACTCGCCGACAAGTGGTCGGGCAGCTACCACAGGCTCAGTTTTGACGATAGCGATCTAGATGTGGTTCTCAGTCAAGATCCAATGGCACTGGATACGGAAACTACACGAACTCTGCGCCAATTCGACCAGTGGCAAGACCAGGGTTATTGGTTGGGCTTGTTATTATTGCCTTTGCTGCTGGGTGCATTCCGACGCGGCTGGATACTCGGCTTAACCTTGTTAATAGCCTTACCGACCACAGACGCCCAGGCAATGGAGTGGCGAGATCTCTGGCAAACTGCGGATCAGCAAGGCGCTGAAGCGCTGGCGGCGGAACAACCCGAGCTGGCAGCGGAACTATTCGCAAATGAAGAGTGGGCGGCGACTGCCAATTATCGGAGCGGAGAGTTTGCCACCGCAGCAGAGATCTTGGCGGGACAAACGTCCGCAGCTGCAGCATACAACCTCGGCAATGCCCAGGCTAAAGTCGGAGACTACCCTGCAGCGATCCAAGCATACGAGGTCGCGCTGGAACTCCGCCCAGACATGGAAGATGCACTGTACAACAAAAATTTGCTGGAACAGCTGATGCAGCAGCAGGAGTCAGACCCATCTCAGTCGGATCAGGGCGAACAGGACCAGCAAGACGAACAACAGCAATCAAATGAATCAGACTCGCAACAATCCCAATCGGACGCCGAGCCGGGACAAGGGGAACAGGACCCCCAGAACAAGCAGGGTGAACCTTCCCAGCAACAAGATAATGAGGGTTCCGCAGACGACAAAAATGAAGAATCGCCAGATCGAGAAGGTGAGCAACCCGAAGAGCAAACTGGCGAGCAGAACGATACAGAAGAGGCCCCGCAGTCTGCTGCAGAGCTTGCGGCTGCCGCGGAACAAGCGGAACAAGACCAGGCAACGGAGCAATGGCTGCGAACCGTTCCCGACGACCCTGCTGGGTTGTTGCGTCGAAAATTTAAATTCGAAAGTGGACAATCACAAAAAAACAGGACCCAGGATGATGATGAGAGTTGGTAAAAACTTGCTGGCTGGGTTACTGCTTTGTCTGCAAGTTTGGGCTGTTGAAAGCTATGCTGCAGTTTTACTCAGTTCAGACAGACAGCAGATTACCCGAGACGACGGACTGACTCTTACGGTTCGCGTTACCGAGGGCGAAGATCTCGGCTCTGTTAATCTCGCCGCCTTGCACGCCGATTTTGAAATCATTAATCGAAGCTCCAACAGTCGCACCGAAATACGCAATGGCACGACAACCTCTTACACTGAACTGGTACTCACGGTAATTCCTCGACGCACTGGAAAATTGGACATTGCTCCCTTTGTAGTCGATGGCAGCAGCAGCAACGGGTTGACCATAATGGTCAGCGAACCCGCCGCCCGACCAGCCGGGATCCCGGAGCAGGTGTTTATTGAAACGGAAGTGGATCGTGAAAGCCTCTACGTTCAGGGTCAGCTGATCTACACACTACGATTATTTTATGGAATCAATCTCGAGGACGCTAACTTAACCGACCTGGCGATAGCAGATGCTCGGGTTCAACTGGTTGCACAGAATAGCTTTACTCGCACCATCAACGGTATTCAGTTCAAGGTTAGCGAAATCAAATATGCCATATTCCCCCAGAAGAGCGGCGACTTGATTATCCCCGAGCAGCGCTTGACCGCTACCGAACTCCAGGGACGACGAAGTCTTTTCGAACGAAGTCGCGGTAAAGCAATCAATAAGCGCTCCACCAGTCGAACCATAAAGGTCAAACCCGTGCCCACGCAGGTCGGCAGCGATCATTCCTGGTTACCGGTGGCAGCACTGACTGTAGAGGAGTCCTGGTCCAAGGACCCCAGCTCTCTGAAGGTCGGAGAATCCGCGACCCGCAGTATCATTCTTTCCGCCCAGGGCGTGGTTGGCGAACAGATTCCACCGCTGACACAATTAGCGCCAGAGGGGCTGAAAATATATCCGGAACAGCCCCGTATAGACACCAACAGCACGGAGTTCGGGGTCAGTTCCCGCCGCGTAGAAACCGCGGCCATCGTGGTCACCGGCCCCGGTCGCTTCGAAATCCCGGAAACCAGTATATCCTGGTGGAATACCGGAACAGATCGAGAGGAGACAGTCCTCGTTCCCGCGAGGCTAATTGATATTCCGGTACCAGAGGTTGCTATCCCCGTCCCGCCGAATCGCGCCACAGAGGCAACCTCTGGCGTCGCCGACTCAACCCCTGCTAACGATAGCGCGATCAGGTGGTGGCAAGCGGCTACCGGGGCAGCACTTTTGGGGTGGTTACTGACGGTTTTAACGTGGTGGCTCTATCGGCGCCAGTCCGGTTCTTCAACCGCAATTGCGGAACATCAGCCCTCAAAAAGTGAATCCGCCCAATGGAAACTGCTTTGCACAGCGTTTGACCGCGGTGAGAGCCAGGATATCCGCAATGAGCTGGGTCGATGGGCCGGTATTTTTTATAACGACCCTGGCGAGGCGTCTATCGCGGCCCTCAGCCGTCGATGCGCAGTTACAGAGTTGCAAACGCAATTGTTAGAACTGGAGCAGTCACTCTACGCAGAGCAAAACCACACAGCTGATCTCTCCGACCTACTGGGCCGACTCAAAGCCTTGCGCAAGCGCGGTTCGACAGCGATTGAACACAGCGATGAGGGCCTACCTCCTTTGTACCCGCAGTGAATACAGGATAATGGCTATCGTACGCCTCATGCTTATGGCATCATAAACAGCGAGACCAGAGCTCGTCGGTACCATCCAAATAAAAACAATAGAGAAGGCCCAGTGCTTTAATGCGAGATTACTTTATACGCCGTTTGTTGTTGATACTCCCGACGCTACTTGGGGTTACTATCATCGTCTTTGCCATCACCAGATTGGTGCCCGGCGGACCGCTAGAACGGGCCATGATGGAAACCCAACAGTTTGACGCCTCATCCTCCGGGACCAGCGGCAGCTCAGCCGGCCAAAACATGGCCATATCCGAAGACCAACTGCAGAAACTCAAGGAATATTACGGACTCGACAAGCCGATACTTGCAAGTTACCTCGACTGGGTCGGAAAAGTGATCCGCGGCGATTTAGGCACATCCTATCGTTATAATGAACCGGTCTGGGACGTCATCAAGGATCGATTCCCAATTTCAATCTACTACGGTGTGCTAACACTTATTATTACTTACACCGTGTGTATACCCCTGGGGATTCTCAAAGCGATAAAACACCGAACCTTTGTCGATAATATCTCTTCGATCTTCATTTTTGTCGGCTATGCCATTCCCGGCTACGCGCTGGGGTCGCTGTTGCTACTGTATTTTTCGGTACGCCTGGAATGGTTCCCCATGGGCGGCTTTACCAGCATGGCATTTGATGAGCTCACGCCCATGCAAAAAGCTGGCGACATTCTGGATCACTCTGTGCTCCCCTTGATTTGTTACCTGGTAGGGAGCTTCGCGCTAGTTACATTACTTCTCAAAAATCATCTCATGGATAACCTGGCGGCGGACTACATGCGTACCGCGGTTGCCAAGGGCGTGTCCTTTCGGCGCGCGGTGACCCGACACGCCATGCGCAACTCGATGATTCCGATCGCCACAACTTTCGGACAAAATATCACGCTACTGGTTAGCGGCTCGTTTCTGATAGAGACGATATTTGACATAAACGGTTTTGGCCTGCTAGGCCTGACTTCTATTCTCGATCGCGACTACCCCATTGTTATGGGCGTCATCCTGTTGGCCAGCCTTTTGTTATTGATCGGCAATATTATCTCGGATGTACTCGTCGCCCTGGTCGACCCGCGCATTCGTTTTAGTTGATAGCTGTTATGTTTACTTTAAATCCTCAAACCCAGAAAAAATTGCGCCGTTTCCGTGCGATCAAACACGGGTACTACAGCTTTGTATTATTCAGCTCCCTACTGGTGGTAAGCCTGTTTGGTGAAATGCTGATCAATTCAAAAGCCCTGATAGTCAGCTACGACGGTGAGTTGTACTTCCCCACTTACACCGCATTTCACCCCGGTAGCGATTTTGGGATGGACTACGACTACGAGGTCAACTACCGGGATCTCAAAGAAAAACTCGAGGGCAGCGAGGACTGGGTGCTGATGCCGTTGGTCCCCTACAGCCCCTTCGAAAACCACGCGCCAAGCGGAGTATTCAAGCCCGAGCCTCCGACCTCAGAGTTAAAACATTATCTGGGTACCGACACAACCAGCAGGGACATCCTCGCTCGCCTATTTTACGGCACGCGAATTGCCGTCTTTTTCTCACTGGCGTTTATGGCTTCGGTATATCTGATAGGTATAACCATTGGTTGTGCGATGGGATATTTTGGCGGTCTGTTCGACCTGATTGCGCAACGAGCCATCGAGATCTGGACCAATATACCCTTTCTGTACATGGTCATTATTGTATTTTCTGTAATCCCGACAACGACATCAATTTCCACACGAATCACTATTCTTCTGGCTGTGACGGTGCTCTTTTCGTGGACATCGATGACTTATTACATGCGCACAGAGACCTATAAAGAAAAGTCTCGCGATTACGTAGCATCCGCGCGCATCATCGGCGCCTCGAACACCCGTATTATTTTTCGGCATATTCTTCCGAACGTATTGTCTACACTGGTGACATTTATGCCCTTCACCATCGTGGGTGCGATAAGTTTTATCACCGCGTTGGACTTTTTGGGATTTGGCCTGCCACCACCCACACCCAGCCTGGGTGAACTACTCAAACAGGGTACCTCCACGCTGCGTACCGCCCCATGGATTGTCACCTCTGCGTTCACCACTCTGGTGGTTCTGCTTACGTTGATAACCTTTATCGGCGAAGCTGTGCGCGAGTCCTTCGATCCCAAGAAATTTACAATCTACCAGTAATGCCAACGAGAACCCCGTCATGAACACAGTAACAAAGCAGCTGCTTTTCATTATCTTTTCCTTGAGTCTGGTCGCCTGTGGCTCGGACGAGGGTGGCAGCTCCGGCGAAGGTGAAGTCACCCCCGACATCACCGAAGAAATGAATGCCTACTACGCAGA
>JBLHKV010000035.1:0-20308 GCA_047618115.1 Halieaceae bacterium
CAGCCCGGTAAACACCATTATTGATGGTGTCGTATATACGATCGTTCAAAGTATGGATCGTGTCGTGTAACGCCTCTGGGTAGTAATCGCTAGCATCGCCAGTTAAATGATTAAACGCCGTATTGAACATGCGGATAATCTCCGACGATTCATTGCTGACAATGGTCTGTGTTTGCTTGTCCCACAATACCGGCACCGTGACGCGGCCTTCGTAGCTGGCATCGGCTTTTAGATACAGCTCATAAAGGAAGTCCAAATCATAAAGCGGATCGCTCATTTCCCAGCCGTTTTCCAGCATGATCGGCTCGACCACGGTGACATCGATATACTCTTGCAGCTGCTTGAGCTGACGTACAATCAATGTGCGGTGTGCCCAGGGACAAGCCAGTGACACGTACAAGTGGTAGCGCCCTTTCTCAGCTATAAAGCCAGGCTCACCGTTGGGACCGGCTTCGCCATTCGGGGTCAACCAATTTCTAAAGCGACTATCCTGGCGGCGAAACTCACCACCGCTATTGTCAATGTCGTACCACTGATCAATCCATTCACCCTTCTGTAACAAGCCCATTACGCTGCTTCTGCAATATCGTTGGAATTAAAGCCCGCAATTAGCGCATCAACCTGTTGTTTGCCTTGTGCAATCACTTTCTCTGGAGTGCCTTTAGAACCACTGGTATCGATATGAAATATCTCGGGAATACCTAGAAACCTGCATATATGCTCCAGATAGCGGCTCGCAAAATCCATCTCGCTACCGATAGGTGTGCCACCAGTGGCGCTGATAATGAAGGCCCGCCTGACATTCAGTAAACCTACCGGGCCCTGCTCAGTGTATTTAAAGCTAACACCCACTCGACAAACCGCGTCGATCCACTGCTTTAAAGAGGCGGGAACCCCAAAGTTGTACATGGGCGCACCCAGGACCAGGGTTTCGGCAGTTTTTAGCTCATCAATTAACGTCTCTGACAATGTTAATTGTGACTGTAAACTGGCACGCCGGCCCCCGGAAGATCCGTGAACAGCTATCAGGTCCTCGGCACTGATCGGCGGTAAAGCTTGCTGCGCCAGGTCTCGACTAACTGCCGGCTCGCCCAGTGCATCAACCAGATACTGTCCAATAATACGAGTATTTGAGTGGTTCAGCCGTGCACTGCTATTGATATGTAATACGGTCATGTTCTTGCTCCAATTAGGTTGATTGATGCAGGTAGTGCTTAATTTGCCAGTTGGGTTTGCAGCGCTCTATCCGCACTGAGGCTACCAGCGCCCCTGAATACCAGGCCAACACAAACCGCGAGTAAGGCCAGACCAAATTCGTAGCCGTTATCCGACATGAAGAGGCCGTTTTGCAGGTGAACCGTAACAATCGCCACGATCATGGTGATGCTGAGTATTAGGGCAGCGGGGCGTACCAGTAAGCCGACAATCAGTAACATGCCGCCGAAGAATTCTGCACTGCCTGCCATCGTCGCCATCAACAATCCTGGTTCAAGACCGATGGACGTCATCCAGCCTGCTGTGCCTTCGAGGCCATATCCGCCAAACCAGCCAAACAATTTCTGCGCACCGTGCGCTACAAAGATTGCACCAGCGCCTACGCGAAGAGGCAAGGTATCCAAGCCAGTAGTTGTGGTGGTTAGCTTGTTGATAAGTGATTTCATGTTGTCGCTCCAAAGTAGTTGTTGTGGTTTTGCTTAAGTAATGGAGCCATTGTAACGAATATAATATTCGTAATAAGACCTACTTATTGTTTAAAATGTTCGATTTATTAGAACTATATAACGGTGCCGAAATGAGCAGAAATCCCATTACTATAGAGGCTTTAGAAACGCTGGACGCTATAGATCGACGCGGAAGCTTTTCAAAAGCCGCTGAAGATCTGAACAAAGCGACCTCGGCCATTTCATACGCGGTACAAAAGCTGGAGGAGCGGCTGGATATTGCTCTTTTTCAACGCCAGGGACGCCGCTCAGTATTAACGCCAGCAGGTCGCTTAATACTGGCAGAGGGTAGAGAAATACTTCAAACCACGGCCCGACTCGCGAACGCGGCAAAAGAAATTGCCACCGGCTGGGAGCCCCGTATCAGCATCGCTGTAGAGTCCCATCAATCTTACCCGATGTTTTTTTCTGAGCTGCGCGAATTTCTAAAAGAACATCCCACAATGGAAATCGATATCTGCGAATCAGTGCTTAATGGTGGGTGGGAGGCGCTTGATCAAGGCAGGGTTGACCTGATTGTCGGCTCGCCCGGGCCAGTCCCGCTGCAAAAAGGCTATCGCGCGATAGCTCTGGCTGGCGTTGATCTGGTCCCGGTGATTGCCTGTGATCATATGCTGGCCAGCCTGGTTAGTGACCGGGCAGCGTTCAAGGCGGCCCTGCCTAAAGTCAGGCGTGTCATAACCCATGATACGTCGATGATTGACGTTGCGCGCAGTGCGGGCCTTGGCCGCGAGGGACAAACGATTTACCTACAAAATATCGATCAAAAAGTTGCCGCCATACTGGCGGGGATTGGCATAGGCCATCTGCCACTGGAACGTATTACCAAACACCTCGAGACTGGTGAACTCATTGAGCTGAAATTGGATGAGGACGATGTACACGTGAATTTTCTTGCCTGGAAAATTAGTAACAAAGGCAAGGGGCTGAAAGCACTGACTAGACGACTGTCTGCAGTATTCGGGTAACAATAAACCCTCCCTCAAGAAGCGATAGTACAGCCAGACGGCGTAGCTGATATGTCCAGTGGGAATCTGTGGCGTTTATAATTATTCATGGCCTGATTCTAGCAGTTATGGCCAATTAACTTGGCGATACCTTTGATCGGCTTACTAGAACCGGTAGGTCACATCAAATGCAACGGTGCGCGGTTCCTGGCGATTCTTGAACCACGAGCCGGTAAAAAAGCCGACGCCTGCACCGTTACCAAATGTCGTTTCGTCGGTGAGGTTTTTACCAATTAGTGCGACAGCCCACTTTTGATCTTTGCTCGCAAGGCCCAGTCTGGCGTTAATCTTGTGATACGAATCCTGGTAGTTTTGTGGATTACTCAGTGACACTTCATCTTCATACTGCAGGTCTACACTGGCCCTGAACAACATTGTGTCACCAACAGGCAGCACCAAATTACTGATAAACGTTGCGGAGTATTCAGGCGCGCGCCCCGCCACATTTCCCTTCAGGTTAGTGGTACCCGTTGCACCTCCGGTATACCCTTGACAGCCGGCACCGGCCACCGCCGCGGTATCCTCTGGACTGCCACTGCCATCACCACGCAACAACTGATTTGCAGTGCACGGCGCGTCGGGAAAGTCATCATAGGTCGAGTCGAGATAGGCGACCGATAAGCTGAAGTTGAGATAAGGTGTAGCCGCCCAACGACCCTCGACCTCGATGCCCTTGCTGGTTGACGCGGCGGCATTACCCACGACAAAACCACTGTCGACAAAAGTACTAACCTGGAGATCTTTTAACTCAGTGTAGAAGACTGCGACATTCAATTCAGCTGCTACGTCGAGAAAAACCATCTTTGCACCCAACTCTATACTGTCAACTTCTTCATCGTCGTACTCGAAGTCATCCGGAACCTCACCCGGCTCCAGAGGGTCGGTAACGGTAAATGCTGCATTGAAACCACCCGTTTTATAGCCACGTGCTAAACGTAGATAAGCCATGCTGTCGTCATTGAAGTCCCACGCGAGATTTGCGGAGTAAGACAGATTATCAGAACTTCTGTCAGATTCGGTCACAAATTCAGCCCTGCCTAGCAAACCAGAGGCGATCAGACGAGTAAAGGAATCCTGTAGATCCTGCGTCGACTTAAAATCCGTCAAACGCACGGTCCGATCCGCCTCCTTGTCCTCGTTGGAGTAACGGGCTCCAGCCGTAAGCGTCAACTGATTTGTTATCTGCCAACTCACCTCCCCAAAAACAGCGGCGGTATCCGATTCCTGAGTATAAAGCTGCTCTATACTTAGCTGGACTGCCGGTACTGGCGAGCCAGGGATATTCACAGCCGAGAGTGCTATCAGGTTGAGATCGGTAGGGTTATCAGAATCAACTTCCTGAGATTCGAAATACGCGCCTACGATATAGTCAAGAACTTCACCGCCGGGCGAGGCAAATCGAAACTCCTGACTGAATTGCTCGAATTCCTCCACAGGACGCTGCTCAATAAACAGCAAATCACTGAAGTCCCCGTCGAGAACAGATTCGGTATCGTATTCGCTGTAGTTAGTTAATGACACGAGGGTATTCTCACCCACGTCCCAATCAATTTGTACAGTGGTGCTAAAAGAATCCAGTTTGGCTCCCTCTGGGCTAAAACTGTTGGAGCTGTTCTTCTGATCGAAACGGGCATCTTCAAGTGGTGAGATAGCATCTTTGTGCTGAAGAATGCCACGAAAATTACCGTTGATATCGGTCAGCTGTCCATTTGCGCCGGAGCGATCAACCTCGGCATATTCTACTTTTCCGTAGATCTGCAGAGCATCTGAGGCATCGAACAACAGGCTGCCCCGCAAACCCATGCTCTCCACTTCCGGTTCCTCACTGTTTCTAACAAGGTTGTCCATGTAACCACCCTGGTCGCGGTATCTGCCGGCCAGTCGCCCACTCAATCGGTCGGTGAGTGGACCAGAAACCATGCCAGCGTACTCCTCTGTGCCATACTCAAATTCGTGCTGCGCTCGAAGCTCAGCTTCAAATTCGTCCGTGGGCCTGGCGGAATTGATGATCATCGCACCAGCCACGGTGTTTTTGCCGAACAACGCCCCCTGGGGGCCTTTCAAGACTTCGACAGAGGCAACATCAAGGAAAGGAACCAGGTATTGTTGTGATCGACCTGTATACACGCCATCGATAAACATGCCGACCGATTGCTCAAATGCTACATTATTGCCGGAACCAATACCGCGTATAAAGATTGCCGCAGGACTACCACCACCTGGCTGTATGAACAGATTGAAATTAGGCACGTAGGACGAGAGGTCTTCCATACCCTGGATGCCGGCCTCAACAATTTTCTCCCCACTGATGGCTGACACGGCAATGGGTACATCCTGAAGGCTCTGAGCGCGCTTTTGAGCAGTGACAACAATTTCTTCCAGCACCAGGTTCTGCGCGCCAGCCTGCACTGCCCAGAATGAGACTATAACGCAGGTAGCCGCTTTTACGGCAAGTGTCAGTGGATTTTGCTTTTCAGAGATTCTAAACATGACTAAATCCTCAGTTTGTATTATTAAATGCTTGCTAGTTGCCATCTATCATTTATTGGCAGTTATTATGTAATATAATTTATGCGACTTTAATATATTTACAGTAGTTATGCTATATTGTGAAATGCACACACGATCGAATGGTTCTTTGCGCTATAAAGCAGTCTCGGCGGTTTTGGAAAATTAACTAAATCAGGCAGCAGAATTCTGTTTCCTACTCTCAAGAAACCGCTCTTTCCCAATCTGCAAACACACTCATCCTGAGACCACGGTAATGTTCGGCGGATACTAAGTGCCTACCAAGATTGAATAGGTTTGAAACCGCAGCATGGGTACCCAGAAATCTCTGGGCCTGCCTAATTGATTTGAACCCCGAAATGTCGGACCATCGCATTCCACGTTCTCGCACCCTAGTATTTTCGTGCGATTGCTCTGCTCGATTATTCTCATACTGTTCAGTACTGTGGATCGTCTTTGGGATTAACTCCCAATGTGCCACTGGGTAACTTCTCAGCTTGTCGGTAATGATCTTCCTGGGCTCTCCACCATGGCTTCGTACCAGACGCTTGAAGAACCGCTTTGCTGCAGCGCCATCGCGCTTCGCCTGTAGAAATACATCCACCACTTCACCATCTTGATCAACGGCCCGCCACAGATAATGCTACCTGCCGTTGATTTTGACGAAGACCTCGTCAATGTAGAATGTGTCGCCGTAGCCACGATGCTTCCGCTTCAATAGCCGAGTGTAAATAGCTCCGAATTTTATACAACAGAGCCGGGTCGCTTCGCGGCTGACGATGATACCTCGCTGGGCCAGTAGATCTTCAACATCTCGATGGCTGAGATTGAAGCGGTAGTAAAGCCAGACAGAGTAGGAAATGATATCTGGTGGGTAGCGATGCCGTTTGTACTCATGAGCCGATTCTAACAATTTGGCGATACCCGCCGAATAGGTTTAATCTCAATTGGCAGCAATAAAATCGTTTAAACGTTTGGCCATTTCTGGCCCAGCACTTTCCTGGATAAAATGGCCCGCCATAATGCGGTCGTGGGGTTGGCCTTTGGCGCCGGGAATATTATCGATCAGCTTATCCTGATGCTGCTTACTCCCAATCAATATATCTAACTCACCAAACACGGTGAGAAACGGCTTATTGAACTGTTTCATCAACTCCCCCGCACGTATCTCGGCCTCCTCGTCAACCAGGGCGGCCATTGAGGGCAGTGTTCGTATTGCAGTGCGGTATATCTGGCTGGGATAGGGCGCATCATAGGCTGCAATCTCTCCGTCGGTGAGTTCAACGCCCGGCTCCATCGCCAGGTTCTGGCTGGGCTTAAACCCTGGTGAGACCAAAGCAAACTTGAGCCAGGCGTTAAAAAATTCTGACATGTCCGGCCCAATGGTATGTGCCACGCTCATCACAAAATCTTCGAAGGTGCGCACGCTGGCGTTCTCATCAATGGGGAAGTCCGCACGATTAATGCCCTGAGTAATGCTTAAGGGCTCGCCATCCAGGCGCAGCATCATTGCATTGGCAGCCAGAATCCGGGCAAAAGAGGATGAGTGTTCTGCGGCAGTGCGCAGCCCAATCGCGCTACCCCAGTCCTGGCAAAACAGGGTGATGTCGGATAACCCCAGGGTAGAGATAAATTCCCACATCCAGGCCACGTGCTGGTTTACGGTATGGGTATGGATATCAATGGGTTTGTCAGAGCGCCCCATGCCAATCAGGTCCGGTACAATCACCCGGTGTCCGGCGGCGACGATCAATGGGATCATTTTTCGGTAAAGGTAGGACCAGTCGGGCTGCCCGTGCAGCATCAACACAAGCTGGCCGTCGCTGGGGCCCTCGTCTACGTAGTGAACCCTTAGCCCATCAATTTCCACATAGTTGGGTGTGTAGTCAAAATCTTCCAGATTTTCAAAACAATTATCTGGGGTGCGAACATATTCACGGCCTGTGGGTGTGTGGTGAATTTGTACATCGTCGTCGCTCATACTTGCCTCAAATTTTGGTCAGCGCTGACATTACGGTGTCAGGGTCAGAGCGTTTTTGGTAGTGTTCAGATTGGTCCATCCACAGCACCTTGCCGCTGGCATCTACCAGGATTGAAGTGGGGACTGGCAGCGCTTTGGCGCCTCCCGGGATGCCCGAGTGGAAGCCAGTATTACGCAGACCGAAAAGATCGGTCACCTTCAGTAGTGGATCCGAGAGCATCAGTGCGCCCAGATGGTGTTTCTTCCGCCCCGATTTGAGTTGCCCCGGTGAGTCGGTTGAAACGGTAATGATGCGAATATTGCGTTTATCGAACTCAGACCTGAGTTCCTCCCATCGCCGTAACTCGGCGACGCAATAAGGTCACCAGTGGCCACGGAAAAACTTAATCAGCACAGTGTTTCCGGCGAGCGTGACGGAATTGAAGGTTTCACCGTGTTCATCCACAGCCGAGAATTTCGGTAGAGAAGCGCCGACATGGATAACGTCAGCCCCAACTTTTTGATCACCAATTACTAGCGTGAAGGCAAAAAACAATGCGACAAAGACAGAAAATCCTGCCAGTACGCCACCAATCCAGCCAGGGCCGATGGCCAGGGCCACTGCACCTAGCGCACCAGCCAGTAGAAACATGACCAGAAAATAGGATCGATTCGTGGGTAGTGCTACTCGGATGAGAGCGCGAACCCAAAATGTGCCTGTTGCCAGGGTCAGCAGCAGGGCGGCAATTGCGAGTGCTGTGGCTAGCATATTTTTTCTTGTTAGGTGGAGTTCCGCAAATAGTAATATATTGGCAGCAGATATGCCAATATTTTTATATAGTAGTAGAAAGAGACGAACTGGGCTTCGACGCCCCTGCGCCTTTGGGGCACCCGGGACGAGCCGGTCTGCCCGCTGGACAGTCCACCGGCCCGGAGGTCGGCGAGCTGCTGCCCGACTTTGAACTACCCGACGCCAGAGGTGTACCGCTTCGTTTCCACGAACACCGCGCCGGATCTCGCGCTGCGTTGGTTTTTTTTTGCTCTGCGGTTTGGTGACCCCCTTGCTGGACGCAGCTAAGTGAGCTGCGAGACGCCTACGCCAAGTTTGAAACCCACGGCATCAAACTCTATGCAGTTTCCTATGATGATGAGGAAACCCTGGCGGAGTATACCGACAAACAAAACATACCTTACCCCCTATTCTCGGATGTCGAGTCAAAGGTAATCCGGCACTATGGGATTCTGAATACCGAGGTAAGCCGGGATGATGCCATGCTCTGGGGCATACCCTTCCCCGGTGTTTATGTCTGCGATGAAAAAGGCAAGGTGATCTCGAAATTCTTCCACGATACCTACAAAAAGCGAGACAGCCTGAGAGCCTGATTGACGCTGCACTCGGCAAGATAATGTTGGATGACGAGGCGCCCCGCGCCAGCGGCGGTGACGCGGACATCAAGATTACAGCGGCGATACACGGCGGCAAAGGCAGTATTCGCCAGGGCATCCTGCGCAAACTCGTAGTCCGCTTCGACCTGGCCCAGGGTCTACATATTTATGGTGAGCCCGTACCGCCGGGGATGGTAGCCACCGAGGTCACCGTAAGTGGCCCACCGGGATTCACAGTACTGGCTCCCGTGCTACCTCCAACCGAGTCATTGCACCTGGAAAATATGGTCGTGGATCTTCAGGTGTGGAGCGGTGCGGTAGATATCGTTGTACCCTTTTATGCCAAGGGCGAACTAGCCAGCGAGGCCCGACCCCTGGACAGCGACGATATCGACATCCAGCTGACGGAGCGCTACCAGGCCTGCACCGAAAATGAATGCCTGTTACCGAAAACCGAAACTTACACGCTAACGCTGCCGATGGATGTTATCGATGTGCCTGCCCTGGCTTTGCACCAAGGACATGGACAGCGGGAAGGCAGTTACAGCAGCGTGCCTGCCCTGAAGCGGCTGCTTTGGCGCAAGTTCAAAGCCCATCCCCTGGGATTGCCTAGATATATCTGGAAAACGCTTCGCCTGGAGATACAGGCCTGGCGTCGCCGCAGGGCTGGCAGCTAGACCTGTGGGTGGCGAATTAGTATTTTAAATTCCAAATCAGGGGGTTGCGTGATCGAGTCATTTCGGTTCTGGTTCGAAGTTCAGTTTTGAAAATCGCTTACAACTCTTCGGCTTGCTGAAGCTGACTGCAAATTAACCACAAACCAAGTTCGGTATGGGCTCGGTTTCGGTCCATTCCACCCTGCCCTCCAGAAAAGCCCGTTACCTTTCTTCAGCTTACGGCCCAAGTTCGGTCTTCTCCCTGCTCCTCATAATCGGCAGGTCGAAGCAGCGCTCCGACGTTTCGGTGGCCTGCCCGTTGAGTCCTTCTGGCCCACCATTTTATATATAAATCACATATTTATAGGCCGATAGAGCTGCCGAATATCGTGTACCAGACGATCTCGACACACCTGATACACAAGGTCGGACTAAAATTCAAGACTGGTGCCACCGGGGGAGTAACGCTGATCCAGCGGTTCGTATCTGCACTCAATCTCAATATACATTATCAGATCCTGTTCCTGGATGGCGCCTACGTGTATCGCGACGATCGTCCACCCCAATTTCAGCGCGTCAAGGCATCAGACAAAGGCGAACTGGAGAAACTGGTTCAGCTGATCAGTCGGGATGTCGGTCGCTGCCTGGAGCGCCAGGGTTTGCTGGAACAGGATACCTAGAACGCCTGGCTGGAACTCGACCCCGCAGAAGACACCGATGCCATACCCCATATCCTCGGCATTTCTGTGTGCTACCGTATCGCCGTCGGCCCGTAACAGGGACGCAAGGCTTTCATGATTCGTACCATCCGCAGACTAGACCGGCCTGATCCGGGGCTGGAGCGGGTGGCCAAGGCCAACGGATTCTCGCTACACGCCGGCGTGAGCTGTGAAGGACACCAAAAGGACAAGCGTGAGCGGCTGTGCCGGTAACCTGCCAGGCCAGCGGTCGCGGTTCTCAGTCTTTCACTGAGTTCCACTGGCAAGGTTCTCTGCACCCTGAAGACGCCCTATCGGGACGGGACAACCCAGGTGGCCGTCGATCCGGTGGATTTCATTGCGAGATTAGCCGCCCTCGTGCCCAATCCGAGGGTCAACCTCACCCGCTACCACGGCGTTCTGGCTCCGAACCACCGCTGGCGCGGGGAGATCACCCCCGCCAAACGTGGCAAGGCACTATAGAGCGTAAATGTGGAAGTAAAGACACCGGCCGAGTGCCATGCCGCTATGACTTGGGCGCAACGCCTAAAGCTGGTTTTCAATATTGACATAGAGACCTGTGGCCGGTGTGGCGAGTGGTTGAAAGTCATTGCGTGTATTGAGGACCAAGACGTTATCGATAGTATTCTGGCTCATCTTCGATAGAAGGAACAGGACACTCCAACCCTTCCGTTGCTCACACCTTCTCCCAGGGCACCACCTGAGACATTGCCTCCTTTCGCTGGGAAGCGGATCCGGCTCAACAGTGTAAAATCAGCAGTGTTCGTGCCAGGTCTCCAAGGTGAGCGAAAAAGATCTACAAAACCAGCAATACCGGTACTTACCGCAGGCACTGCACGAGCCGTCTTCCACCATTTCAGAACCTGAAACTATTTCCTGGACGGCCACTTACTCCCAACAGTCCATTAATACTTCTTATACTGCAGTTCAATTTCAGATCGATATAGTCGCCACTGAGACCCGGTATAATTTTGGTTATGGTGTCGACAAATTAACTTTATGAAATCTAAAAAAGCCACTCTCATGTATCAAGAAACTGCCCTACTCCACTTATCGAATGCGTTGATCCAGAGTTTTCGATATTGGTCAGCCGTGGCCAAGTGACGATCAAGTTTGAATAGATTATGGACCGTAACATGCACAACCACCATTTCTTCATCTACGATAAGTTTAGTTTGTATTACCAGATATTGTACCAATCCAATCCAGAAAATCGTCCGTATACACTCTTTTATTCCACTATTTTGAGAATTTTAAATGAAGAAAATTGGACTTTGGATCTACGACGCCTACCAGTATATTTTTGACTCTAGTAAAAATCCACTTAGGCACATTCCCGACCCTACCAGCAGGATGTTCATCATGATAATCCTGGGCTTTATGTGGAGTGGCGCATTCGCAACTTATCTCGGAAGCATAATTTACTTCGGCATAAGTGTAGCCGCACATACAGTCCTTCTTCTGATGTTTTTCTTCACCGTGGCCGTCTTTTATGACGCAGAGAGAAATAAAAGCTCATGGCTACTTCGGTTGCGCAAGGAAAATATCAAGTGAGTGATAAAGTGCTCCTTAGCTGATAGGCGGAGCCCCTTGCTTATTTGAACACTCCGCTCATCGCGCCATGCAGCGGCTTCCTCGCGTTTTAACTGTACCCACGAGCACCAGCCGGCGCTTTATTGTTTTCCTCCCTCAGCGCAGCTCAATTATGTCCTATTACAAGATGACCCAACTAGCGCCCGGCAGCCCCGCTTCCCATCCAACCCACCGACCTCTATCGTCGCTAATCAGAATCCTTTTTTATGGAAGGGTCGTCGGAAATTGCAAGGAACTCGTTCATCGAGTATACGAGTCCTGTAACCATGAGCGCAAATACGCTGGCTGCTACCAAGAGCAACGGGTCAATATTCATTTCAGTCTCCCGATCATACCCATAAGTTTGAAATAAATTCCAAAACAAAGTATCGAGGGCACCCATATAGCTGTGAAAAGCCCTTCATCTCGTTGCCCGGAAAACCAGAGGTAGCCTGACACTGCAAACGATATGGCTACTGCCAAAAGTATGAAAACATCTGATTTCTTAATCATCTAATTGTTGCTCCTCATTCATATATCCCAGTCCTGATAACAAACAGCCTATAACTGCCATAGCTGCTATCGTTCTTATCCCAGAGGTACCCTTGAAAGAAAATGTCTCAATGTCAACTAATCCAATGGCTATTGTTATCGAAGTAACTATAGATGCGCCGAGAAATAGCCAACCGCAGAGTATAATCGCGCGCTGGTAAGGAACTCGAATTCCACTAATTTGCGACAATATCTTCTCCAGTATTTTCTGGTGTCTGCTGAACAGACGGTTTTTTAACTTTTTTGTCTTGCTGAGCAATCAGCGCTTTTCAGCGCAATATCACTTGCTACTATACCATATACGCGCTCCCTAGCATTTCGGATTACCACAGTAGTTCAGTACCATCCCAAGACCAGAATCTCCCACTCAATTCAGGCTGAAGACTATCCAGGACACTAAGTAATCTGGCCGCCGTAAACTCCGGTGTAAACAACCTGTGGTTGGGAACGTTGCCTTGGAAGGGAGCAGAAAGCTCGGTATCTGTAGTGCCAGGATGCAGCGCCGCAACAACTGATCGAGGCGCGGTCCTCGACCATTCGATGGCAAGACACTTGATAACCATATTCAATGCTGCCTTGCTTGCGCGATAGCTGTACCAACCGCCCAATCGATTATCAGTTATGGATCCCACCCTGGCCGATATCGAAGCGAACAAAGGTTGAGGACTCCGAAGGAGCAAGGGTTTTACGTGTTTTGCCAGGAGCAGGGTAGGCAGGGTATTGACGGACATCAAACACATGAAACTCTCCGGCGTAACCTGGGAAATAGATTTCTCGGGAGCGAGTTCTTGTGAGTGCAGCAACCCTACACAATTTATAAGCCAATCCAACTTGTCCAGTTTAGACACCAGATTTTGAATATCACTTTCTATTTGAACATCAATGCAGTGCCAATGCATTTTTTCATGGGCAAATACACTGGTGTTACGCAATCCAGTGCCGTGAACGGCGGTAACACCAGAACGCTCACACAATGCAAGTGAAAGGGCTGCACCAATACCACCCGATGCTCCGACTATAAGTACATTCACACGCGCACCACGCGCAACTTGGCCCAAAACCAAGTCGCTCCTATTAACAAAAAAATTCGACAGAAAAATAGAACTCCATGTACATACTACGCACAAGTATCCACATTGGATTCACGAGCAGTCAACGATGGACGGAGGTGATCCATGTGAGGGCAGCTAGCGCAGAGTCCACTAGAATTCGATTCACCACCATAGGAGTTCTGTATATTAGAAAACTGAAATCCAACGTGCTGCGGGCCAAATTGTGGCCGCTGTCGAAACCACAGTCGCTCAAACGGGGCCTAGAGGCTCGCCTCAATCAGACGCATTTACTAAATGCTACTTGGCCTAATCCCAGTGAGATTGGGCGATGCCGCGTAATCAATTACCTCGGACTATGACGCCTGGGGAATGGGAAAATTGGTATACGCAATACGGTGTACCCGAGGAACAAAGCTCTAATAATATAGGACCGACGAACACTGGCTGGTGGCATCGCTTCGTCTCGCTGTTTACTCGAGCGTGACGGTTGCAAGATCACGGTTAATCCTCATATTGCGTGACCGGCTTGTAAAGGAATAAATATCTACAAAGAAATTTGGTGGAGTTTGTAGGTATTCATCACCCCGTTTTAGCAAGTTCAGCCGCTCTACTTATCCGATCATCATAAACTTATGCAAGCGACCTTCTGACCAACTCAGCGAATGTCATTAATACGGCCAGTAGCGCTAATGTTACAGCCGCCCCAACCACCTCTGGAGTTTCAACCTGCCTGCTAGCGATACCGTTGGCGGCCCAGGAAATAACGAGCACGTAGGGTATATCTCTGAGTCGTAATATCACAGAGGGACCGATGGCACCCGCGACCGCCAATTTTAAAAGCGTCCAATCTGC
The DNA here is from genome assembly GCA_047618115.1 of Halieaceae bacterium. Classification (GTDB taxonomy): domain Bacteria; phylum Pseudomonadota; class Gammaproteobacteria; order Pseudomonadales; family Halieaceae; genus CALJGI01. The sequence continues at coordinate 13,986 of JBLHKV010000035.1, forward strand.
CGCAGAAAAGCCCTAATTATCCCAACCCATGGCGGCTTGTACGCAACTTACATTAGCGATGCTCACCACGGTAATCCAGCGGGAACGCCACTAAGAAATTCGTTGGTATAGCGTTATTCGTGCCAGGTCTCGAAGGTGAGTGAAAACAGTTGAACGGGTGCCAATGTGAAAAGACGATAAATCCTGCAGTAATCCGGGGTGATCCGTGTGACAGCGATAGACGTATAAGTCCCTTTAGTCTCTTCGGCCTAACCATGAAAGAAAGCAACGCTAAAACCACTCAGACACAGACCGACCGTCAGGCAGCTTCCCACCGCTTACCCTGTAGAGGCTGCCTGGCGGATTGCAAGCGATATACTATCTGTGAAGGACGCCCGTGGAGGGTAAAAGCATGGTAGTAACCCGGCAAAGATTGCAGCGAGCCCTGTTCCGCACTCTCTATCGCTTTGTTGAACCTGCCGTACGTAGGGGTATTTTGTCTCCCCAGTGTGCCTCGGTTGGATTGCTATTGAAGCGATTACTAATACGCTGATTGGAGTTGGTGCGAAAGGCTTTACTCTGGCCGTACTACGGACGACTGGCTAGGTTACTAAAAGGTTAAGTTGGTGACACAACTATCAGTTACATCGGCATGGCACAGATAAAATGAATACATTGAATCCCAAAAAATTACTCAACAGCAAGTGGACCGCAATAGAGCCGACTAATAAGGAAAAACACTTTTTGGTCACTGCAGTCGAATTTGATGAGGACGGCATAATTATCCATTGCCTGATTGAAGCGGTGATGACCCGGTGCTCAACCGAAATTAACTGGCGAGCACTCAGAAACAGCGGTCACTGGATGAATGGCTGGCGTTAAGAAAGCATCGGCTTTGCGCAGAGAAACGGCTAATCAGACTCGTCTGTAGGCTGCAGTACTTCAACCTTGGGTGGGGATGGGCCCTACAAGTGTACCGAAAAATCTCATACACTCACCGGCTGTCAGTCGACAGATCCATATCCTTAGTCGGACGCTCTAAGCAGTTAGACAACTATGATTCTTATATAAAGTGGTGCACGCAAAGGGGCATTAAGGCCCAGAAGAAGTCAGTCGGACCGCGCAGATGGGCGGCCTTCCGCTCAGATTGCTCCCTAAATTTATTAAGTTACCAGTACTTTCGTGGTGCGGCCAGGAAATTAATTCACCACTACCGTGGTTGATCTGTTTACCCATCATTGCCGTATACATAACCATCGCATACAGAACACCCTTCAGCCTGAGAGAAGCTAATTGATGTCCAATCTTATATTGACCTGTTGCCATGAGTCTTTACTGTGAGCGCGGTTCAGGTTCTTGACCGCGAGAGCGATCCAGGCGAAAACGATAGCGAGAGCTTGTCGAACCGTCTTTTAATCGACGAACTGGAACTCCTGATGAGGGATAATGACTTCGTCAGGGTCATGAGGCGATCATCTCAACTTTCAATGATTGCAAGCCGCTCGGCCGACCCTTTTGGGCTTGTGGCCGATCTAAGGTCATTCGCGGCACACGGCGCCTTCGCGAGCTTGTTGTCGATGGAGTCTCTCGCCGCCGTAAAACACCGCGGCGCTGACGATCAACTCATCGAGCTCTTGGCACATCCAGACGACTTGGTGAGGCGCCACGCAACGTGGCTACTGCGCCGTAGAATGCCCAGCACAGCGGCTTTCGGGCCGCTTATCGATCAACTAACTGTTGGCGGGATAGACTCGATGCACGCGCACCGCACTCTGCGCAGGTGGTCATCGATTAGCCCTCATGCGATCATAACGCACCTTGCTGGTGCGTTGGCGACTACTGGTAATAGGGATAATGGGCGTGCTCGTGCTCGCCTTATCGATCTAATCGGCTCTTTAGAGCACTCTAGTGAACTTTTGGTGCGGATAGCTGCAGATCCAGGCGAGTCATTGGCGGCACGAATCGCTGCAATCGGCGCCCTTGGCGAGCGCACCGGTTCCAATGTTCAGTTAACGCTGAAAGGACTCGCATCCGTCGATGACTTGATCGGCGGTTACGCGACACTGGCGTTAAATGATCTGGCGGCTGTAAAGGCACCCTCGGCACGAAGCAACAACAACGCTGGTTTGCGAATTGCACAGCTGGTGCTTACGGCCGGCCTTGACGGGCAACTTAGCCTCGGCGGTCGTGGCGACACAGGTGGGGTAGCTAGCTTGCTGGTGTCACTCGGTGGAGCATTGGCCCGCCGTCCGGATGTCGACCATGTGCTTACTATTGGACGCGGTACGTTAGCTGATAGCCCCGCCACACCCAGTATTTCAAGCGACAGTTCATTGGCCTACGCCATGATCGCCGTCGGAGACCATTCTCGTCGTGCGGAAACTCCCGATGGTGCCTGGGAACACCTGCCGTCGATCAAACATGGCCTTCGCCGGGTGATGCAACAAGCAGCGCCACTCGACCTGCTTCACCTACGGATGGCCGACGTCGGCACTCTCGCTGGAGCAGAGGTGGCTGATGCATTGGGTGTACCGATCTGCTTCAGTGCGGCTCCAGACCCGCACAACGTGGTTCACTCGTTGCAGTCACGCGGAGAGCTCGATCAGGATAAATTCGTTCAGCTGTGCACCAGGGAGCACGTTTGGTTCCGGGCACGGTTGGTCGAGAGACTGGCCGCAAGCGCAAATCGTTTGGTGATGTTTCCGCGAGCAAAGCCGAGAGAGTTTTTTGACGTCCTCGGAATTGACGCCCATCGGTATGGGCAACGAGCGGCGGTGGTGTCAGAGGGCATTGATGTCGACCTGATTCGTCGTGCAGAAGCCTATTACGCCTGCGATGGCAAGTGCACCCAAGGGCAATCCGATATCCTTGATCAACTCGCAGAGCAGATTCCGCAAAGTCGTCGAAATTTGCCACTGCTGTTGAGTATTGGTCGTTTTAATCCGGTGAAAGGGATGGATAGAGTCGCCACCGCGTGGGCTTCTGACCCACTTCTTCACTCTCGTTACAATCTCGTGATCGTTGGAGGTGACTTGGTTAATCCATCACAGACTGAGCGAGGGGTGCTTGATGACATCGATCAAGCAGTACCCGTGCAAGGAGCTCTTCGTAAGGGCCTTGTGCTCCTGGGTGGTAGGCCGCGAGCCGATATTGCAAGGCTGCTCGTCGCCACGGTTCGAGGCCGTGTCGGCTTTTGGTCGAGAGGTGGCCTGTACGTCGATGGGGCGCTCAAGGAAGAATTTGGCCTCGCATTGATCGAAGCCCTGGCCGCCGGTCTGGTGGTGATTGCACCGAGTACCGGAGGTCCACCGACGTATGTAACTCATGGCGATACGGGTGTTCTGGTAGATCCAGACGCCGACCTTGCGGCGGGGATACTCCATGGGATAGATCTCGTCGAGCGTCCAGAGCGTGTCAAACGGGCGAGAACAATGGTAGAAGAACGCTACTCGATCGAGGCGATGGCGACACAGCTGGTCAGCGTATATCAGTCGGAATCGATCTGATAATGACTTTGCTGGTTATCAGTCCCGACTATGTGTCCCACTATGGTCCGTTGGCCGTGATTGCGCGTGCGGCGTTACGTGATGGACGTCGGGTCGTTGTTGCGACAGGGCACGGTTTACGATCACGTGTCAAAGCCGAAGGGTTCGAGTGGCGTGGACTAAATCTCGCCGCCACTTCGAATAGCGGCGTTGTCGACAAGGACTCATCGATCAAACGCTTCCTGGCAGCCACTCGTAGGGGGCCGCTGGACACGATTCAATATCAGGCCATGCAAAGGCAAATCGATTTGCTGTGGAAACCAGAGCAGGTGGTTCGATCCATTATGTCGCTGCATAGAGACCTCGAACCTGACGAAGTGCTGGTTGACCAGGTATCTTTCGGGTCAACGCTGGCGATGTATGCGGTCGGAGAATCGTTCGTGACTCTGGTGCCGGGCCATCCTAGCCAGTTACCTGTCGGTCACGAGCGCTATGGGATTCCGGCCGAGTGGCCAGCGTGCCTGTGTCCGGATCCGGAGCAACTCAGCGACGTAGAGCGGCTTGCGGACACCGTTACTGCAGCATTTACAGATCGATGGAATAGCGCATTGGCGACTGTAGCACCTGGGCGTCCGCCGGTAGATGACGCCTTCAGAGTGCATGGTCGTAGGGTGCTTTACAATAGCGTATCGAGTTACCAAAGCGCTCTCCGCTCGGTGGCCTTACCATCAAATCATCGGTTCGTTGGTCCACTCGTAAGAGAAGAAGCACTGCCTGAAAATCTAATCTCCTGGCGCCATCAAAAGGACGGTCGCCCTCAAGTTTATGTTGCTCTTGGTACGTTTTTATCGCACCGGACCGATGTTCTCACACGGATTGCCGATGCTCTTCGTAACGCAGGCGCACGCGCTGCAATGGCGATCGGTTCAATGCCTGAACAAGAGCTCGGCCCCGTTCCCGACGACTGGGTAGTTGCGCGGGAACTGCCGCAAGTGGCAATGCTACAATTTGCAGACTTGGCCATTCACCACGGTGGGAACAACAGCGTGCAGGAGTGCCTTGGCGCCGGAGTGCGACAACTGGTATTACCGTTCTCGACTGACCAATTCGCTAACGCCGCCGATTTGGAACGCGTTGGTGTGGCTTCGGTTTTGGCTCCAAACGAAATGAGAACAGCTGAACTTACCGAAGCGATCCTCGCTCGCCTCGATACAGTGTTTCCAAGTCCGCAGTCTCGAATGACTGAGGCTTGTGTTATCGAAGCGGTATTTAAGTGATATAAAAATCGATACCGACTAGTTACACCCAAAATAGTTGGACGCGTACTGGGAAGTTAAGCCGTCAAAGAGAATCTGCCAAGCAAAGTACCTTAGGAGACAAGCACGTGATCGATACTTATAAGCGCCCCCGGTTTTCTCTAATCATTTGTTACGCTGAATGACTGTAGCATCGCTAATATCTCAGTCACTGAAATGTCAAATAGGTTTTAATGTAATGAACCATCCCCTCCCACGCCGCTAGCCCGGCGGGGGTTCCCAGGCTAGTCTTTAGACTGTAGGACCTCAACTTTGGACGGGAGATCGACATGAATATTAGTATGCTAGGTATTGATATTGCAAAAAACACGTTTCAACTTCACGGCGCCAATATTTCTGGCAAGGCCGTTCACAAAAAACGCTTGGCTCGGTCCGAACTGGCCGCTCATGTAGCCAATCTGCCAGTTTGCACCATTGTGATGGAGGCGTGTGGAGGCGCCACCTACTGGGCACGAGTTTTTCAAAGTAGCGGTCATACCGTGAAGTTGATCAGCCCTCAGCTCTTCCTGGTTAACCACGATCGGTCATACCAAAGACAGCTTATGGAGCCGGGACGCCGGACCGTTCGACCTGTTCCGCTGTGAATCCATCGTGCTGAGAAGTCACTGGGTAATGGTCGTGATGGATCAGTACACCCTCAGGATCATCGGCTTTGGAGTACATGCTGGTAGCGTTGATGGGCAGGCACTATGCAGGATGTTTAGTGAAGCAACTTCCGGGCAGGGGTGGCCGACACATATCAGTTCAGATAACGATCCACTATTTCGACATCACCGATGGAAAGCTAACCTCCGTGTACTGGATGTGGAGGAATTCAAATCGCCACCACATATGCGATGTCGCATCCATTTGTTGAACGACTGATTGGAAGTATTTGGCGAGAGTTACTTGATCAGAGGTTATTTTGGACTGTGACTGATCTGGAGAACAAGCTGCGGGAGTATCAGTGCTATTACAACGAGTGCCGGACTCATTCAGGTCGAAATGGTACGACACCCGTAAACCCTGGAAACGCAGAGGTGATCGATATCAACGAGTACTAGAGGCAAAAACACTGTCGTGGTTTATTTCACATTCCTGTAGCGGCGTGAATTGCGAATTCGCCAGGGACAGGATATGCAAAGGCTATCCTAAACAACCCGGTCATGGGAGAAGCTTGGGAAACGGATAAAGGAAACTCGATGTTCACAAAGGCATTTATAGAGTCGATTGATAGTGTTGCTAACACAGAAACTCCTGGCTTTCTTGGAGTGGATAGCTAGGCGGGCATGGAGGATTATCACATAACAAGGCACAGAACCGGATGGCTAGGTCGCCGGGCCACTTTGCTTTGAGAAGCGTCTCCTTTTGGCACATATTTGACCCACAGCGTACTGGAAACCGGGATTATTGGCCGTCTTATTCCGACTCAAACCAGACATTGGTTCTCACCGGTGGGGGAAGGTCTAGCGGTACCGCCGAGCGCCAACGTAGTACCCGTAACTTCGGATAACGACGGCGAATAGAGACTGTTTTAGACTCTATTTCTTTTCTTCAATCCAGC
>JBLHKV010000036.1:0-20265 GCA_047618115.1 Halieaceae bacterium
GTTTGCAGGCTGGACGCCGCATCGCAGACCTGGTGGAATCGCAAACCCTGAAAAACTGATACGGGCGCTGGAGTGGTGAATCTATTCAGCACGCGTTAAGTTTTGCCTGTTAGAATGCCCGCTAACTGGATATCCCCGGGGGGGACGAGAAATGCACAACTTGCTCAATCGTAGGCTGATCGCCGCATTTTTACTGCTATTCGCACTAGGGGCCTGCACTCCAACGGTGCGCGTAGAGGCGCCCGACAAGCCAATTGAAATCAACCTCAATGTCAAAATTGAACACGAAATCCGGATCAAGGTAGATAAAGATCTGGACGAATTGTTCGAAGACGACAGCGACCTGTTTTAAGCGAGGTGAATACCATGAAAAAATTAATTGTATCTACGTTGATGGCATTGTTCTTTGCGCATAGTGCCTTGGCTATTGATCTGGACTCCGCTAAGGACCAGGGGCTGGTGGGAGAGGGCAATCGGGGCTACTTGGCTTACGTTGTAAAGCCGCCCAGCGACGAGGTTATGGCGCTGGTTAAAATGGTCAATAACCTGAGACGCGACAAGTTCACCGAGTCGGCCAAGGGCAATGGAATAAGTGTCGATAAGGTTGCCGGTCGTTTCTACGAGCGCGCCACCGGCGCAACTAAGGCGGGTAACTATTTTCAGAGTCCCGCAGGCGCCTGGCTTCGTAAGTGAGGTAGGCGGCTTAGTGATTGATTTCACTGGCTTAATTTATCTTCCTATACTGTGATAAGGTTCACAGATAGGGTAATTATCACGCCCGAAAGGGCGTTTTTCGTTTCAATTGGGCGTACACTTCAAGCTTAATAGTCGGTAATTGCCTATTGCGCGTCCAAGGCGGAGTGTCCGCGTCGGGATACGTATATAGCGACCGATAGAACAGGAGAAGTACTACGCCAATGATAGCCAGGTACCCACAAACGAGCTCCAGACAAGGTCAAAGCGGTTTTACCGTGATCGAGCTGATGATCACCGTGATGGTGATGGCGATACTGGCGTCTCTGGTTGGTCCAGCCTTCGCGGAATTTTTCGACAAACAGCGCTTGAAGGGAGCGGTCGAAGACATTCAGGGAATGGTTGCCGAGGCCAAGTCCGAGGCGATCGTGCGTGGCACCGATACCTTTGTTGACATCGAAGCACTATCATCCTGGTGTGTCGGTTACACGACCAAGGCTAGCTGTGATTGCACGCAAGACTCGGGAGCCGACCTTTGCTCCGTCGATATGTATGTCTCCGGTGCGTCTGTTGCCATCACTCAACGACTGCTCGCCACTGAGTATACCGACGTCACTCTCGCACATAATTTCTCCAGCGGTCTCGGCTTTGATGCGGTTAACTCCCTGACAACTGCTGGAACGGTCACCCTCACTTCTGGACAATGGACGGCTAAGGTAGTGGTCAGTCGGCTGGGCCGATCCCGGGTTTGCGTCGATGACGACTTAAACGTAGGACTGGGGTACGCAAAATGTTGAGGCGCTATCAGACTAAAAAAGAGCAGGGCGTCACCCTGATTGAAATGATGATCAGCATTACCATCGGGCTCATTCTGATTGCCGGTATCACCACCATATACGCAAAGATTGGTGCCGCCGGTGTGAACAATATTGCCAACACTCGACTCAATCAACAAATGCGTTCGTTAATGGATTTTATGAGCCGCGATCTTCGCAAGGCGGGTTTCGTCAACTCCTGGAATGCCGGCCCGGGAAACCTTACGGGAGTCGATCTTCTCAAGATCGCGAGATTTGGCCCTGTGTTAACCGGGGGTACCTGCAGTGCCGGCAAGTGTTCATGCGTGGTATACAGCTATGACCGCAATAGTGACTCGTTACAGGGCGTGGGCCCATCTGGGACGGTTGCCGTGGCTACCGAACAAAACACTGCCAATTTTGAACTGTTTGGATTCAAGTTGGACGGAACCGTCTTGGACTCTCGATCGAGCGGCAGCCCCCAAGGCTGCGCTAGTGGAGACTGGGAAGCGCTTTCCGACGGTGAGATCATAATTACTACCCTGACCTTTGAATTGGATTCCGCAGATACCGTGGATTACAACGTAGGGGGTAATAGTGTAACTCCTTCGACCTGTGTAGCGGGGACGATGTGCCTGCAACGGCGCAAGCTAAATATTGTAATGACCGCAGAGTTGGCGAACGACAGCTCAGTGAGTGCCACCCTGACCCAACAAATCCAGATCAAAAATGACTACCTCTTTACAACGCCGTAAACGAGACGGAGGTTATAATATGATTCATAAACGATTGTACCCAATGGCCACGCAACAACGCGGCGTGGTGACGTTATTAGTAGCTCTTTTACTGTTGACCGTAGCGACCCTGGCCAGTATTGCGGTTGGTAAGTCGATATTCTTCGAGCAGAAACTCACGGCTAACGATATTCGTTCCAAGGAAGCCTATGCCGCAGCGCTGCACGGCATGGATTACGCTATGGAGTGGATGCAGCAGGGCAACACCATCACCTGGGCTCCCGATCAACTGGTAGGTGCGACATCCTCTTCTGTCACCTTGGTTGACACGGACCACGGCACCGCCAACAGTGGTACGGATAGCTACACTCACACTATAAGCCTACAGATATTGACGAACCTGGCCGCGTCTACCGTGGTGCAGCTGACGTCAACAGCAGCCGCTAGCAGCGATAGCCAGATCAGTAGAACCATCACGCAGAATATAGTGATGATTGGTATGGTGAGTGGCGATGGCGGTGATTCGCCACCTATCGTCATCGAGGGCTGTATGAGCGGTGTTAACGGTACGCCAAACCTTTTTCCTCAGCCTGGCCAACCTGCGGTCTCCAGTTTGACCTGCGCGCAGTGCGGTGGCACTCCTTGCCCCGTCGACACCGTCGATACGGGAAATTTTGATGGCTATGTGTGCGATGCCGCTGTTCTGCCCGAGATATGCACCACGCCCAGCGGTCCTGAGAGTGGTTGGGCAACAGTAGCCCTGACCTCCACAACCCTCAACGATACACAATCGGTTTGGGACAAGCTATTCGACGTTACCAAGGAGCAATTTCGGAGCATGGCCGAGCGACTTCCCAACCGCTTTATCGTTCTGGAGAGTGGCTATTCAGAGCCAAGCGACTGGCCATGGACCGGGTTTATATCCTCTACCAATCTAAAAAATACCTGGGGGTCCGCCGAGGACCCGGTGATCATCTTTGTCGATGCTTCTTTTGGTTGCGCGAAGATGAACGGCGGCGCGGTTATCTGGGGCATGGTGTACTACGATGATCCCGGCTGCAAAACGAGCGGATTTGGCAATGGGACATTGAACGGTACCTTGGCGATGTCAGGCGATATGACCTCGCTCAACGCCAACGTGAAGCTCAAGTACTATCCGCTCGGCGCAGAATTTGGCGGCGGTGGTGCAGGCGCATTTAACTTTGTCAGCGTAATACCCGGATCGTGGAAAGATTTTTAGGAGCTATAGCCATGAATATAAAACAGATTGAAGACGGCACCAAAACGCGCCAGTCCCATCTGATGCAAAGGGAAGAGAAGGGCTTTACCCTTGTCGAAGCCATGGTGACATTCCTGATTCTCGCCGTTGGTTTGCTGGCGTTATACAGCTATCAAAACTCGCAGACCAATGAGACCAGTGCTTCAAAAGCGCGATCGGCTGCGATGGCTTTGGCAGAGGAGAAAATCGAGGAACTGCGCGCCTTTATTTCCGAGTCTGATTTCGATGATAAGTTGATTAACTCGGCGACCAGCGTGGAGCGGGGCCCTGCAGTGTATTCAGTTGCGTGGTATGTTGCGGCAGCATCGGGTACGGGTAAGGGTAAGGATGTCGATGTCGAGGTAAGTTGGACCGATAGAGAAAACAACCCCCAGAAGGTGAGCTTGAGTAGCTTGATCCGAGGCTACGATCCCGGCGGCGCAGCGGTTAACTTACTCAGCGGCATTGCCGTGGCCAATAACGGTGGCCCCTCGGGCTGGGGCGACGGCAGCGCGCCAGGCTCCGGATCTAGCGGTGGAGGGGGTTCGGGTAGCGGAAGCGGAAGCGGTACGGGTGGTGGCACCGGTTCTGGATCCGGTTCTGGATCCGGTTCTGGCAGCACTATTACTCCAAGCACATTCAATCTGGTTATACAATCGGGTACATTCAGTGCTCCTAATAATCAGGGCATCGAAGATATTTCGGGCGCCGTTACCGAGGTACAACAAACCACTGCAGACTCCGGTGCCATAGCCTGTACAAGTACCATCAGCAGTTTCTATTGTGATGTGACTAATATTGACCAAAACACGACGTGGTCTGGAACCATTACATTGTCGTCTAATAGAAAATGGTGTGAGCCATCGGAGAGCGGTACTGATACAGTAATCGTTACCTTTACTCATTTGGTCGAGGACGGGGGTCCCTACCTCGTCGATATTGTAATAGTTGGAAACAATGGCAACTGTCCATAATGTAAAGGAGAAAAAATGCAGGAACACAAGGGGTTTACGCTGGTCGAGTTGATGATCGTAGTAGTCATCGTTGGTATTCTCGCGGGTATAGCGCTGCCCGCTTACACCAATTTTATAACCAAGGCACGCCGCTCAGACGCTCTGGATGCGTTAATGAACCTGCAGAGTCTGCAGGAAAAATACCGAGGATCAAACCCACGCTATGCGGCTAGCCTCACTTCTTTAGGCTATTCCGGTACAACGTCCTTCGAGGGCTATTACACTATGAGTATTGGTTCTACCAGTGCAATCGAATACACGGTAACGGCGGTCGCGGTTAGCACCAAGAGTCAGAAGGATGACACGGGTTGTACGTCAATGTCTATTGGAGTGAATGCGGCTAACCCACGAGGCTTGCGTAGTCCAAGCTATAGTGCCGGAGATGCGACCAATTGTTGGCAGAATTAGCGCCTAATTGATCAGTGGGTGATGACGTCAAATTCTCCGGTCATCACCAGTTCGCCATCCAACTTGAGTCTGAGTGTCCAACTGCCCGAACTTAATATTGCGTCTTTGGGCATAGGCACCCGACTTACCGACCAACCCTTGCGCAGAGTAAATCGATTGGCGTAGATCTGCTCGCCGCCGGGAGCAATCCAATAATAGTCCACCGGGCGGTCCTCCATATACGGCACCCAACGCGTCCATACAAGCACAGGATCTCCAGGCTCGAATAATTTCCGGCGTGTGAATTTGCCGTCGATATACTCACCAAAATCCAGCGCTTTTGGGCCCTGGGTTCTAAAATCCCCCTCGGATAAATCTCGATCACCGAGCCCGGTGAAGTCTGTCAACTTTGCGCGAAATCTGTAGTTGCTTTCCAAAAACCACTGCGATGTACGGGCTTCGTAAGTGGCCATCAGTTCGGGGTAAAGGCCACTAAGATTATTCTGCTCATCGGGGTCGGTAGACAGGTTGTATAACTCCGGTGTGTGACGGGTGTCTTCGCCGCTGATGCTGCCAATGAATTTCCAGTTGCCGTCGCGCAAACCCCATTGACCAGGGTAGGCGCTCTTGTGAAAGTAGTTGATGCGTGGTGAATAATGTTCGGATAGCAGATTTTGACTGGGGAAAAAATCGAGGTCGTTATTCTGCAGGGCGAACAACGTTGCGGCGATATCTCCGCTGCTCCCCGGGCGGGACGACTGATGAGTGCTGACTTTTGTGTTAGGACGGAGATCAATGATCAGTAAAAAAGTCCGTAAGTTCTCTTCGTAAAGGCGGTTTTTGTGGGCGAAGTTACCCGGGTGGCGTATCCCAAAGGCCTGCCCATGATCTCCAGTGATCACCAGTAGGGTGTTGTCTTTCAAGCCTCTAGCTTTGAGGTCTTCGATCATATTGGTAATGAGTGTGTCGGCGTAAAACAAACTATTCCGGAACCGATTTAAGTTGCCTTGGCTGGGATAGGGCGCGAGTAAGCTCTTCGGGTAGCTATAGGGGTGGTGGCTGCTCACCGTCATATAGTGCAAAAAAAACGGTTGCTGTGAGCTTTGATCGGTATCCAGCCAATCCATAGCCAGACTCCATGCATACTCCTCCGTGACCCCCCAACTGTTGAGTTTATTAGCCTTTCGTTCGGTTGATGTTAGCGTATTGGAACCGACGATCTTGTCGAACGGTAGATGCTTATAGAACGCCATCCTATTTTCATAACCCAGGTCGCCCGAGGAAAAGAATCCAGTACGGTAATTTAAGTTCTTGTAATGGCCGACCAATGTTTTTCCCGAGTACGCGTGAGCTAGTTCATCGTAGACGCTGCCCCAGGAAATGTTATTGCCACCCGTTAACAGCGGTATGTGGGAGCGGGCGGTGGAGGGGAAGGGCGCATAGAGATTGTCGAATATTTGCATTCGCGGTTGCAGGGTTGCCAGAGTCGGGGTCGTAACAGGGTCCAGTTGGCCACCGGGAAGTAATTGCAGCGCACCAACCGATTCCAGTGCCAGCATCACTACATTGGGTTGGGAGGCGCCGGGGGCGGAATGCAGAGCCTGGAAATTCTGCTGGAGCGCCGCACGGTCGTCCCGGGGTTCCTCGTAGACCCCTTGCACAAGTGCGTACAGGGATGATTGATCTACAGCGTCCCTTCGTAGTTGTGGCGTCACGGCTGTATTTCGCAGCAGGGCACTGACATAGTTCATTTCGGGACTGACGGCCTCAATCCAGTGGGTTGAGGTCATGCCGCAGAAATACCAAATGCCCAGTGCTAACAGCACACGTGGCTGCTCAGGGCAGTGCCGCTGATTGTCTGCTTGTCGATTGCCTACCCCGAGCAACCAGGCCGCTGCAATCAACAGCAGTCCGGCGTTCAGAGCACTGACCCAGGTCAGTTCAGCCACAAAGGAGTCCCACAACGGGCCCAGACCGGTAAATCTACCCTCGCTGGAAGCAAGCGCTATGTGGTGGCCGAACAGACCGTAGTAAACCTGGTCCACCATGAGATAAAGACCAGACAGGGTGAAGATAAAAAGACTGAGCACGACTGCGTGGGAATGACGGTTCAAAATCCATATAAGCGCCGCCCAGAAACCTGCCAGCCAGATGTGTTCTCTCAACAGCCATGGGAATTGCAAAAAGAAAGTCCACGCCGCGCTGGTATTGTCCGTCTGTACCTGGTTGTTCAGAAAGAATAGCTCGAGATGAATGAATGCGCCGAGAGTGATCAGCGCCCAGAACAGCGAGTACGCCTGCCGATACCTCTTTTTTTTGTAGCGCTGCATGATGATCCCTATGACTGTCCACTACTATACTAATGCACAGGGCGTGCGCTGCGGCAAATAACTTCCCGGCCTGGTAATTGTTGGTTTACAACCGAGCCGGTGACGAAAAGATTAGGATGATCTATGAGTGCTGGACTAAGTGTTCGTAAAACGCTGGTGGGAAAGCTTGAGGTTGGAGGTTTGTTGTTCGATGTCGGTATACTTAAAATCGAGAAATCGTTGCTCAATAATAATTAGAGATTGATCGAGGAAAAATTTGAGCTTGTTAAGTGACACGTCGAATTGGGTGTTGAATTTCTGCGCGAGGGTGGGGTAATGAACAAAGACATCATTGATATGGCCGCCAGCCATCACGAGCGCCACAGCGGTCGCGGTTACCCCTTACCCCATGGGTTTGGCGGGTACCGATATTCCTGTTTTTGCCCGCATCGCCGGTATTGTCGATAGTCTCGAGGCCGATGCTTACGGTATCGACATGTCGTCAATAGAGTTGTTAGCACACTGACGACCCCCGTTCTTGTTGGTGATACTGAGGTTGTGGCAAAACTCAGAATTGGGATAGCGCTGAGTCAGGAGACGCGTCACTCTCCGGAAGAACTATTGACGCTGTGCGAGAAATCGCTCTGCGAAGCCAGCCAGGCGGGGGTGGAGTATGTACTTAAGCCGGAAGCGTCGATAGATGTGGGTCGAGCCGGACTGGAAGGTGAGTTTTTTAGCGCTCTGGAGGGCATTGAAGATGTGGAGACTTATAATGCGCTCAAGGAGCTGGGCTGTGACTACGGGCAGGGCTTTTATATGGCGCGACCTATGCCGGCCGAGAAGTTTGGCGAGTGGTTGTCCGAGCAGCCGCTTTAAGCTTCAAGACCCTCATCTTCAAGAATAGGCGTTGTATTCCTTGAAACCACACAACTGAATAAGTTTGGGGCAAAGGATTACCGCGATGGCCAAACCGAATAGTAGGTCCTGACCTATCCCCAGCCCACTGAACGCCTGAGCGGTATAGTTTGAGCCCAGCGCGATAATACTAAGGATAATCAGTTCGAGCACTCGGCGCCTAAAGAGCAACGCTGTGTAGAGCGGTTGCAGTAGGAACGTCCAGATGGAATCGGTGGGCAGGGAAAATGCACTCAAGGTTAGCAGGCACACGAGAGCTGCCACGCAGAAGGCCAGCGGTGCCTGATACCAGAGATGCTTGCGGGAATCCAATGTCTTGTTCACGCGCTTATTCTCGCTTTATTGTTCATGGAATTAGACTAGCACGTTGCCCCTGTATTGCTTGGACGGTAAATAAGCGATACTTTGCCCTGTGACCGTCTGATGAGCTAAGGGGGATATGCGTGCCGAATTGAGATTGGTCGATATTAAAACGCGGCTTCGTCAGGCTCGACTCGCCAGCGGTATATCCACGACAGAGTTGGCAGAGAAGGTTGGAAAACTCGGCCAGCGACAGCCTGTGCGACCTCATGCTGTTCGCAGAAATCTGCCGTCAATTGGAGGTAAACGAGTATATGCTGTCCGGGGAACGCCGTGGAAGTGCCGCCGTTTCGGATGCTGAATTTGAGGTGCGCAACCGGGAAGTGCACAGTCGTTTGAGCCGGCGCCAACAAATTGCGCTAATGAATATGATTCTTGCCATGACGGTGGAGAGCCGGCGCTAGGAAGGGCTGCTATCCGTTTGAAGGGTGGTGACGACATCCATATTGGAGGCTATACTTGGTATACGCGAGTTCAATGAGGCGACTTGAAGTAGATAACTGACAAGGGGAAAAAATGGAAGACGCACGATCGACAATAATGATAAAGCGCGAGTTCCAGCACAACTTGATGCTGCAGACCGTATTATCTACCTTCATTACATTGAACGTCATCATCATTCTTGGTTTCTATGTCTCGGATGTCTTCTCCGACGACGATTCCATGTTCGATAAGTTTCCACTGGTATTGGCTGGATTGGAAGTGATTGGTGTTGCCGGGGTGTATTTCATCAGTCAACGGATCAGCTTTCGTATCGCGGGTCCCGTGTACGCTATCGAACGCACCCTCCGTTCGATTCAAGAGGGCGATCTGATGGTTTTTGTCAAGCTGCGTCCAGGCGATAGCTTTATGGAGGCCGCCGACACTATCAACGATACAACCTCGGGGTTGCGCGAGCGGATGTTGGAGATGAAATCCGTTGTGGCTGGCATCGAAAGTACCGACCCCGGAATAGAGAAGCTAAGAGATCTGTTGGCATATTATAAAACCGTGGAAGCCGGAGAAACAGACGCTGCCGATGGCGCGGCGAAGGGCTAAGGCTAATGAGAAATCCATTGATTCTTCCGCGACATTCCACCTCGACATTATTTCGTCAGCGCGGACTCAACCTCATAGAATTGATGTTCGTGGCATTCATTATCAGCTTGCTGGCCATTGTTGCACTGCCCGTATATCAGGATTATACAATCAGGGCTAAAGTGGCGGGCGGCATCGGCTTTATTCCGCCTGTAAAGTTACGCGTGATGGAGTATTTTATTTCGAATGGTACGCTTCCCACTCTCTACACCCAGCTCGGGCTCGATCCGACAGCATACGATGGCGACCTGGTACTGGAGAAAATTGATCTGGTAAATGTGCCTCGACCCGGCACCATAGAGTTAACTTTCAGCTCGCTGGAAATCCCCGCTCTCGGGGCTAATAACATTATTTTGTACGAGCCAATCCCCAAACATGGCACTCTCCGGTGGGACTGTACCGGTGGTGACGTGATTGCCCGGTTCCGCCCATCCCAATGTCGTCCCGAGGTTGAGTAATCATTATTCAGCGCTCGTTGTAGAGGTAGCAGTACCTTTTCCAGTTTTTTCCATTTGAAAGTTGAATCCTGATAGATAGGCCTCCGCACCTGGCCCTCGGTAAAGAGCGTTTTCTATAAGGAAAAACAGTTTGCCATAGAGTCTCGTCGCAATGCACAATTTTTTCCCGGGGAAACATGAGCATAATAAGTCCCAGGTAATGGAAATTTCGTGGCATTTTGTCGCATATATACTCACTGCCATTACCGCGGGTTTACAGCTTCGCTAGATAGCTCTCGGCATAACCACTAAGCTGTTGCTGTAGTTCGGGGTCGGTCATGACCAGCAGCATATACGAGCAGTCGTACTACGCCAACGTCGGGCGGCGGGGTCTGCCTTTTTGGTCAGTGGGGAAGTTTGAGTTCAGCTTCCCGATTGACATGTTGGAGCGCGGATCTGAAACTGGGCCGACAATAGTTATCGAAAGGGTCTACCTCATGCATATTGGTTTCAGCTCCATGAATACACCGCACGATCCGCCACTTGCCGAGCTGGCCGTGATACTGGAAGAGAGAGGGTTTGAAAGTCTCTGGACAGGAGAGCACAGCCATATACCGGTCAACAGACAAACGCCCTACCCGGCAGGCGGTGATCTTCCCGAGCCCTATAAGTGGATGATGGATCCGTATCTTGCTCTGATGAGTGCAGCCGCGGTGACGTCAACGCTAAAGCTGGGCACCGGCATTGCGCTGCTAATGGAGCGCGAGTTGTTTTCGCAGGCAAAAACAATTGCCACGCTCGACAGACTCAGCGCAGGCCGATTGATGGTTGGCACGGGGGTGGGCTGGAATGAAGAGGGTTTCGCCAACGCCAGTGATCAACCCTGGCATCGGCGCTACGGGGTGATGCGGGAGACTGTGGGCGCCATGCGCGCGCTGTGGCAGCAAGAGGAGGCGCAGTTCCACGGAGAATTTATCGATTTCGACCCGGTTTGGTCTTATCCGAAGCCCTGCCAACCAGATGGCCCACCGGTGATCTTTGGCGCCATGGGTCCCCTGGGCTTGCGTCATGCTGCAAAGTGGGCCGATGGATGGATGCCAGTAGATCTTGGGATGGCCGATGTGGGGCAATCCATAGCGTCATTCCGTGAGATGGTTCTCGGCGAGGGCAGAGAACCAGATGCAGTTCCGGTGAGCCTGCAGACCATGATTACACCCGACTTGGATGCGCTAAAGCGCTACCGCGATATGGGCGTGGAGCGAGTGATTATCGGGGTTGCGATTGATTTGTGGGATAAGCCAGAGGAAATCATGCCGCTGATTGACCGATTCACGGCCTACATTCCTGAAATAACAGGATAACTGGGAATCAAACAAATAGTGTGAAGTCCTCCACAATTCGAGTCGATGGGCCAGCGCCTGCCGTTGCTTATTGACTGGACTATTTTATACTGGAGGGAGTGTTCTTGCCGGAGTCGGCTGTGATGTCCAGATTTATGCTTAGGTTAGTTTCCAGTGCGCTGCTCTTGCTTACGGTGGCTTGTACGCCGGTCAGTTTCTTTTTCAGCGAGCATCTGTCCGATCGTTTCGGTAGTGTGTGGATGACCGTCCAGTCAGTTGTATTGATCAACGACGAGGACCTACCGATAATTATCTACGCTGAAAGCCAAGGCTTTGTTGTCAATGTCAACGATGAGGAGTCGATGGCCGAGTTGTTTAGCCTGCGCAATATTCCAGAGGATACCTATAACAGTCTGCAAGTCACCTTTGCCAACACCGTCATTATCACCGACCTCGATGGCGGACAGCAGGAATATCAGCTGGGTGGTGAAGATTTCCCCGGCCGTTTCGAAATTCCCTGTCTGCAAATCGTCACAGAAGATGACCCCACTGCTATTGCTATCGAGTTCGATTTGAACGAACTGGTCATCGGTGAAGGCGGCCTCGACCTCAAACCCGCCATGGGTTGCCAGAATTCTGGCGCGGTGAAATCACTGGCCAAGAACAACGCGCGTTGGAAAGGCGAGGTGCTCGAAGTAATCGATGATACAAGTTTCGTTCTCTCCCCCCAGTTTCTGTACCGGGATAGCGAAATAATTGTTAATTTGAGTGAAGCGGGAGTCGTGTTTGACGAGTTCTCCGGGCAGTCCTCTGAGGACACCAGTTTGTTGTCTGAAGGTGACCGCGTCAGAGTGTTCGGCGGTTTTGATTTCGCTACGCTGAGCCTGGACGCTTTGTCTGTGTCAATAAAGCCGGGCCGGGACGAAGATGAAGACGATTCAGATGATGTAGCCGATAAAGACAACGATAGTCTTGGCAACCGCGGTTTTACCGAAGTGGAAGGCGTGGTAGTCAGTTTTGATGGGTCGGTAATGGCAGTTGCCGTTAGCGATGCCGATTTCGCGCCCCCAGCTGGAAACCAATTAATTGTGGACGTCAGCGCGGCCCATTTTCAGCGCGGCTCGCTGGAGATTCTCGCAGTTGGCCAGGAAGTCGAACTGCGTGGCAGCTGGGACGGCACTGCTTATACGGTCAAATTCGTTAACATTGACGGCGCGCGACCTGGCCAATCGATGGCTGACAAGGCCTTGTTGAAGGTGAGCGGTGAGCTAGTCAGCGTGGATGATACGCTGCTGACTGTAAGCGTGAGTTCCCTAGGCGGTGGTGACGATGAGGCACTCCCGGAGTTGATGACTGTTGAGATAGCCGAAGCCTTTCTCGCTCGGGGGCGGGCGGATTGCCTTGTACCCGGTGCGAACATAGAGGCGTGGGGTAGCTTGGACGACACGGAACCGGCTACATTTATCGCTACCCAAGTGAAGATCAAGGGGCAGTGCGACAAATCCGGAGACGATGACGATGACGATGACATCGATCCAATCCCCACCGAGCCCGTGGAATCTTCCTAGCTGTCATATTTGCGACAGGGCGGAATTTATTCCACCCACAAGTAGCGCTAAGGGTTCTCTGCACACTCCGCGCATAACGAGGTGCCGGGTAGAATAGCCAGCCGTTTCTCTTCGATCGCACTCTCACAGGCGCGGCAACGTCCGTAGCGATCTCCCTCCAGTCTTTTTAGGGCCAGCCTAATTTCTTGTATCGACATCTGAGTTTCCCGGGCGATCTCCTCGAGTACCTCATCGTTTTCGCGTTCGGTCGCCTGTTCGGAAAAATCACTCGATAGCGGTTTGGTCACATCTTTGCGGACGTGTGCTAGCCGTTGTTTAAGTTCGACCAGTTTGGTTTCCAGTACAATCCGCTGTTCAACTGTGGTCATGATGTATATTCCATGTCGGGTGCAGTGTCCGACATGTTAGATACCTATGCTGAGTGGCGCCTTGATTTGGATCATGGGCGCCTCAATCATGGCGTCAGCGCCTGTAGAACCGGCAGAGGATAACTGTGATACAGTTCACAGTTTAATCGGCATAGTTAGGTGTTTTCCCGTTTAATGGGGTGTAAGTTCCCGTTAACTGGGGTGTAGTTCCTAATAAATAGCGTACAATTAGGTCCCTGAAAGTCTGCAATTGTCACAGGTGTTCGTCCCAGTAAATTCCGGGGTAAAGGTTGTACGTTCAGAAACTGGATATCTTCAGATTTACCAAGTAGACGGTTCGGTTGGAAGGAAACCAATGAACAGTCTCAATACTTCAACTTAACTTAGTTAGACAGCGTTTGAAGGAATCCAATGAACGATCCTGGTAGTTCAACTTATTTAGTTCGACAGCGCGGTATGGTCACGTTGCTCGTGAGTCTTTTATTGCTGACGATAGCCAGCCTCGCCACCTTGGCGGTGGGCAAAGCCGTGTACTTCGAGCAAAAGCTCACCGGTAGTATCCTGCGATCCAAGGAGGTTCAATCGGCCGCCACTCACGGTATGGAATATGCAATGGATTATTTGCAATCCGGGAATACCATCACCTGGTCACCGGATAGCAGTGCAGGTTCGACTGCCACAATTCCACTGGGCACTACATCTCACGGGCAGAGTGATACAGGTACCGATTCATACACTCATAGTATAATGCTGACCAACCTCACGGACGCCGGCGGGGTGACCGTAGTGCAACTTGCTTCGACGGCCACCGGCGTTATCGACAGTCATGTTTCGCGCACGGTAACAGTCAATCTCGTGATGACCGGAATATTGAGTGCGAGGGGCGGTGACGCGCCGCCAATCGTGGTGCAGGGTTGTATGAGTAATGTTACCGGTAACCCTGATCTGTATCCCTCAGCCGGACAACCGGCAATTGCCAGTCTGAGCTGTAGTAGCACCTGTCCAGCTCCAGATGGAGTTAGTGGTTGTATAGATACTGGAAACTTTAGTGCGACCGATTCAAACGGCAACGCATTGGTTCCCGTCCCCGTGTCCAATATAAATACCACAGACGGCTTGTGGGCTACGATTTTTGGTATCTCACGTGCGCAATTCAGCGCGCTCGCAGTGTCCCATCCCGCGACATTTATAGAAGTCAGCGCGGGCTATGAAAGTACAGGTTATTACAGCAGCGCCTACAACGGTAATAAGTGGAGCACCGACACGGGTACTGTCTCTGCTCCAGTTATTATGGTCTTCGAGGCAACGGAAGGTTGCCCGAAAATTAATGGCGGCACCGACATAGTTGGGGTTGTTTTTTTTGAACAAGCGAGCTGTTCTACACAGGGCTGGGGTAGCGGGACGATAACCGGCACGGTGGCCATTACCGGGGATATGGTCAAGCACACGGCGAACGCTGAGCTGCGGCAGTTTCCCATGGCGCCCTTCTTCGGTGGCGGTGGTGCTGGGGCCTTTAACTATGTCAGTATAATCCCCGGGTCCTGGCGGGACTTTTAGGAGCGATGGTCATGAACAAGAATACGAGAGGCCTGTTTTCGAAGATCCCATTCAAAAGGGGAGGTGAGAGGGGATTCACGCTAATAGAGTCGATGGTCACCTTTCTGATATTGGCGGTCGGCCTGCTTGCCTTGTTTAACTACCAAACCAGCATCACTAAAGAAACCAGCGCGACAAGGGCGCGTTCCACAGCTACAACACTGGCTGAGGAAAAAATGGAGGAGTTACGAGCCTTCATTTCGAAATCAGATTTTGATACGAACACGGTTACGGCCGATACCAGCAAGACTGTGGGCGCAGCGGCCTACTCAATGAACTGGTATGTCGGGGCTGCATCGGGACTGAGCTCCTCAATGAACGTGGATGTCGAAGTCAGCTGGACAGATAGCGACAACAAAGCACAAAAAGTGAGTTTAAGTAGTTTGATCCGGGGTTATGATCCCGGTACCAACGCTGTCGCCCTCCTGGATGGCATAGCCTCGGTAAGCAATGTCGCTACTGGTTGGGCAGATAACAGTGGCAGTGGTAGTGGTTCTGGAGGTGGTGGGGGTGTTGGCTCTGGGAGTGGCTCCGGTTCTGGGAGTGGCTCCGGTTCTGGGAGTGGCGGCGGTTCCGGCGGCGGTTCCGGCAGTGGCTCAGTTTCCACCTACGAAATTGTAATATCCGGTTCCGTAGCAAATCCAGGCGGGTACAATCTCACAATAACTGGGACCGGATCACCTACGCCCGCTTGTGTGTCCACGAGCTCATCGTACAGCTGCACTGTCAGCGACATTCCTGTCGGCGATTACTGGTCCGGAACTATTACTTATAGCTCCAACAAGTACATATGTACCCCCACCGGTGGCAGCGTCAATTATACAAATATCAACTCAAACCAGTCTCAGGGCGTGCAGATTGCGAAAAACCAAAACAAATGTTAAATCTGGGGAGTTGGCGGTAACTCTGGCGACGGCGCCAATAGCTTCTCTTGCACGATTGTCGTAGGTCACTCATGAACGGGCTGATGTAACAGTCAGCCCGGATTTCTCCGGCTTCTTCGGCAACAACAAATCCAAAGCTTGGTTTTCGCGAGGCTGCATAATGAGCATCGCTACCATTTTTTCTACCCACGGTTTCTGGTATGTTGGCTGGCCTTATAAGCAATCAACTTGCGGTCGCCATACGACCTGCACCAATTACCAGATCGGAGAATGACCTATGCGTAACTATGAGCAGTTTTACATCAATGGAAAATGGGTGGATCCGGTAACACCGGCGTCTATCGAAGTTATCAATCCGGCCAGCGAGAAAGTCTGTGCAGTGATCAGCAACGGCAGCGCAGCCGATGTCGACCTGGCCGTCGAGGCTGCTAAAAATGCTTTTGTCAGCTATGGGCGCAGTAGCGTCGATGAGCGTGTGGCCATTTTGGAGGCGGTGATTGCGGCCTACAAAAATCACTACGACGAGTTGGCCCAGGCGGTTCGCGAGGAAATGGGCGCACCGGCGAAACTGGCCGCGGGCGGTCAGGCAGGGTCCGGCTTGGGCCACCTGTCTACTGCGCTAGCCATTCTCAAGGATTACGCTTTTACTGAGTCGCTGGGTAACAGCATTATCGTCAAAGAACCCATCGGTGTCTGTGGGCTGATCACGCCCTGGAACTGGCCGCTGAACCAAATAGCCTGCAAGGTAGCACCCGCGCTGGCGGTGGGCTGTACGATGGTATTGAAGCCATCAGAAGTAGCCCCCCTCTCTGCTTATATATTTAGCCAGATCCTGGATGAAGCTGGCGTTCCCGCCGGGGTTTACAACATGATCAATGGTGATGGCATTGGTGTGGGTTCGGCCATGTCCGGTCATCCGGACATCGATATGATGTCGTTTACCGGTTCTACTCGAGCAGGTACGCTGGTTGCGCAAAACGCTGCGCCAACCGTGAAGCGGGTTGCCCAGGAATTGGGTGGCAAGTCTCCCAATATCCTTTTGTCTGACGTCGATCTGGAAGTTGCAGTTTCCGGTGGTGTCGCCCATATGTTCAACAATACCGGACAGTCGTGTAACGCACCCTCAAGAATGTTGGTGCCTCGGGAGCAAATGGCGCAGGCCGAGGCGATAGCCGCCAAATTCGCTGAGAGCGTCGTGGTCGGTGACCCTGAGGGCGAGGCTACTACTATGGGTCCCGTGGTCAGCGAGGTGCAGTTCAACAAGATTCAGGGCCTTATACAGAAAGGTATCGATGAGGGAGCCACTCTGGTTTGCGGCGGTATCGGTCGGCCCGAGGGTCTCGAAAGTGGCTACTATGTAAAGCCAACGGTGTTCAGCAACGTTAATAATGATATGACCGTGGCGCGTGAGGAAATCTTTGGACCGGTTCTGTGCATCATGCCCTACGATTCAGAGGAAGAGGCGATTGCGATTGCCAACGACACACCATACGGCCTTGCCGGTTACGTGCAGGGGCAAGACATGGATCGTGTGCGAGCTGTTGCGGGCCAGATTCGCGCCGGAAACATTGGCGTTAACGGCGTCTCTGGTGATTTGAATACCCCCTTTGGTGGTTTCAAGCAGTCTGGTAATGGTCGCGAGTGGGGCCCCCACGGTTTTGCGGACTACCTGGAAATCAAGGCGATCTCTGGCGCGTCCTGATCGATCGGAGGTAGTCACTATGCGTCAATTTGTACTCGCCATCGATCAGGGGACAACGGGATCTACCGTTGCTCTGGTCGATGATCAGGGCGTTCTGTGCAGTTCGGTTAATCACGAGTTTCCGCAGTACTTTCCGAAACCGGGTTGGGTAGAACACGACCCCGAGGAGATTTGGTCTTCGGTGCTTAAGGGGATTCGCAAGATCCTCGCGCAAAAACTGTGTAAGCCAACACAGATCGCCAGTATAGGCATTACCAATCAGCGGGAGACGGCTCTGTTGTGGCGTCGGGATACCGGTGAAGCGGTGCATAACGCGATTGTATGGCAGTGCCGCCGGACCGCTGATCAATGCGAGCAGCTTAAGCGTGACGGTGTGGAGAAGCAGGTGCAGCGCACTACAGGTCTGGTATTGGATCCGTACTTTTCCGCCAGCAAATACGCCTGGCTGCTTCAGAACGGCAAGGGCGCGCGTCGGCTCGCCCAACGCGGTTTATTGGCGGCGGGTACCATTGATAGTTTTTTACTGTGGCGTTTAAGCGGCGGTACGCTGCATGCGACTGAAATTGGCAATGCCTCCCGTACTTCCTTGATGAGCCTTCGCAGCGGACGCTGGGACCCGGCCATGTGCGAATTGTTTGGTGTGCCACAGTCTATTTTACCAGAGATTTTGCCGTCATCCGGGCCCATGACTGAAACCCTTGGTGTACCGGGCTTGCCCGATGGAATTCCTATTACAGGTATTGCCGGAGATCAGCAGGCGGCTTTATTCGGCCAGGCCTGTTTCAAGGTGGGCGAGGCCAAGTGCACGTTCGGCACGGGCTCTTTCATCTTGATGAACACCGGCGACTCTTTGCTGCGCTCTCGTTCGGGACTGCTTACCACGGTGGCGTGGCAACTGGCCGGTGAGAAAAAGCCGAGTTACGCGCTGGAGGGCGGCGCCTTTGTTTGCGGAGCCGCGGTACAGTGGTTGCGTGACGAACTACAGATAATAAAGCGGGCCGGTGACATCGAGGCTCTGGCGGCGAGCGTCGACGATCATGGCGGGGTTGAGTTTGTGCCAGCCTTAACAGGTTTAGGTGCTCCCTATTGGGACCCCCACGCGCGAGGCACTTTGGCTGGGCTCACCCGGGGCAGTTCCCGTGGCCACATCGCCCGAGCCACGCTGGATGCCATGGCGTTACAAAATGCCGATATTCTCAGTGCCATGGAAAAGGATCTTGGCAAGCGAATGCTGCCGCTGCGAGTCGACGGCGGCGCTGCCGCGAACGATTTGCTCATGCAGATTCAGGCCAATGTATTGAATCGCAAGATCGTGCGTCCCGCGCAGATCGAAACGACTGTTATCGGCGCTGCCTATCTGGCTGGTCTCGGCGTCGGACTTTGGTCGAATACCCGGGAACTGAAAAAACTCTGGCAGGCGGAGCGCGAGTTTAAAGTGGCGATGTCCGCTAAAGCGCGTAGTGTCAGATTGGAATCATGGCGGAAGGCACTGCGTCAAACCATGACAAGCTAGTGCTCATCTGGAAGTGTCGATCGAATAAATTCGGTCATATTTATTCCCAGTCGCGGGCATTGATCTGATACTTGCGCAATAATCCCCGTAGTTGGTTGTAACTTAGCTCCAGGCGCTCTGCGGTGCGCCCCTGGTGTCCTTGCGTGGCGGTCAGTGCACCCCGAATGAGGTCGCGCTGAAACTGTGCGGTGCTCTCCTCAAAGTTCATATCCTCTGCTGGACCCTCGACCGCGAGATTTGACACGGGTGGTGTTTCCGCTGGAATCTCGACGCCCACTGCTGGAGTTACCAAAAGCTGGGTATAGGGTGAGTCGAATGGGTCCAACACAATGGTGTCTACCTTGCCGTTCTGTTCTCCCCAGCGATACACCGAGCGCTCCACCGCATTTTTTAGCTCCCGGACATTGCCCGGCCAATTGTGCTGGTGCAACTCCCGCAGCGCCGATGCGCTGAACCCCGGGAAGTACTCCCATTGTATTTCGTGGCAGATCTGGGTTGCAAAGTGAATGGCCAGTTCGGCGATGTCTTCTCGACGGTAGCGCAGCGGCGGCAGGTGGACAACGTCGAAAGAGAGTCGGTCCAGCAGGTCTTCACGGAACTCGCCTCGCGCCGCGGCAAGCTTGAGGTCAGCGTTGGTTGCGGCCACCAGGCGAACGTCGACCTTAAGCGTTTGCTGGCCTCCCAGGCGTTCGAATTCGCCATACTCGATCAGTCGTAGCAGCTTTTCTTGCAGGCGTAGCGACATCGTTGCCAGCTCGTCGAGCAGCAGAGTGCCTCCATCGGCGCGTTCAAAGCGGCCGCGATGGGTGCGAGTAGCACCGGTGAATGCACCGGGTTCATGGCCAAATAATTCCGACTCCAGCAGTTGCTCGCTGATCGCGGCGCAGTTTACCTTGTCCAAGGTTTCATCCCAGCGCGGCGAGAGGAAGTGGAGTCGCTCAGCCGCTAATTCCTTGCCGGTTCCCCGCTCGCCAATGATCAATACTGGACGGTTTATGGAGGCTAATTGGGAAACCTGATCCAAAGCTTCGGCTAATGCGGGTGAATTACCAATCAGTTTTTGTGTTTCAGGAGGCATTGGTTAAATATGCCAAATAAAATGGTAAAAAAATACAATTATTTGTTAATTAAATACAATTATTTTTTATGCAAAATGGAAAAATGATGATAACCTTATGATAAATATGAACTTATTAAAGTTGGCATGAATAGTGAATGCTAGATAGAGGTAATGTAATCATTTTGGAGTTTTAGCAATGCACAAACTAGAAGAGCGCGCCGTCATCTACTCGGTAGTTGCAGTTCTCTGCGCCGGTA
>JBLHKV010000037.1:0-20079 GCA_047618115.1 Halieaceae bacterium
CTGCGACACTCGAGATCGCACTCGATTTTATTGCTTTGTTCTGGCCTGCGTTGTTGTTCGTAGGTATGAATATTGTTCTGACTGCGCATTTTACTGCTCTGCACAAACCTGCGGAATCTGCGATCGTAGCGCTGTTGCGAAGTCTAATAGTTCCCGGTGTCTTGTTGGCGGTGTTGCCGCTGATAGCAGGACATAACGGTATTTATATTGCCGTTCCGGTGGCCGAATTTTTGACGTTTATCGTCGCTGTACTTTTGCTACGTAAAATCAATAGGGATCTCCGTGTCTAGAGATTTGGTTTCTGCAACAGGTTGACGCGGTAGGGAGTTTGAAACTGCGCGCCGGACTCCTGCAGGGATAATGAAAATCGCTCTGTCACCGCTCGAAGTGTTTCAGGCGAGAGTACAAAATTGGTATGCGTCACCCCGAGGATTTTTTGTTCAAAGTCTTCAAAGCTGGAATAAATTATGGGTGAGTCGAAATATACCTCGTCGTACCAGGAAAACGTGCCGCTCTCTACCGCACTTAGGATTGTTTGATACGCCGCCGCTCGCACTTTTCTCTCGTCGTGAAATAAGCGCATAATTTCGTTTAGTTCGCCGGCGAAAATCGGCTCGCATATAAACGCCATACCTCCCGGCTTTAACACCCTCGCAACCTCCCTCAGAGCATCTCCCATCAACTCTGCGGGGACGTGGTGGAGGGAGCTGAAAAAGCAGGCGATATCGAAGTGTCCGTCAGTGAACGGAATTTCCTGAGCGCCCGCGCTGAGAAAAACTACGTTTGGCAGATCATCAATATGTATATGTTTGTCTATTTGAATCTGATCGACATCGGTGGCCACAATCGTTCTGTCGCATCCTGCGGTGGCGATTGCACGGGTAATTTCCGCAGTGCCACAACCCAGTTCGAGAATTACTTTTCCGTCTGCTGAAAGTAATTTCTCAAAGGCTTCGTTTTCTTTCATCACGTAATTGCTCATCAATTTACCTACTGAAATTGTATGAATAACTAGTCGACATAGATGCCGTTGAAAAGCTCAGAGACCAAATCTGCTTCACAAGGTTTGGCGAGCAAGTAGCCCTGAACCAGGTCGCAGTCGTGAGCGATTAGAAATTCTAATTGTGCTTTCGTTTCGACGCCTTCTGCGATCACTTCCAGACCCAGTGTATGAGCCATTGAAATCATTAATCTGATGATCTCCTCGTCGCTCTTACTCTCGCCAATTCCCGAGGTAAAGCTCTTATCTATTTTAAGTGTGTCCAGCGGTAGGCGCCGCAAATAATCAAGCGATGAATATCCCGTGCCGAAATCGTCCACCGAAATCTTAACACCCATGGCATGAAAGTGATTGAGCTCCTCCATAACGAAATCTGGGTTTTCCATTACGCTAGTTTCAGTCAGTTCTATTTCAATTTGGTCGGCTGAAATTTTGTTCTGGACCAATTCTAGCTGGAACAGCTCACGAAAGTGGCTTGTAACGAGCTGTTTGGTGGAGATGTTAATGGCAATGCTGGGGTATTCGCCCCGGGCTTGCCACTCTCCCGCTTGACGAAAAACTGTACTCACCACCCACTTGCCGATATCGGCTATCTTTCCGCATTCCTCTGCTATGGCAATAAAAGTGTCGGGTGGAATAGGCTCGGCCCCGGTCGGCGACCAGCGAATTAGCGCCTCGAGCGAGCGTGTCTTATTGTCTTTCAGCGAGACGATGGGTTGATAGAGCATCCTGTATTCGTTGTTCTTGATAGCGTTGTCGAGAAGGATAGGAATTTTTTGTTTCTCTTCAGCTTCTTTTTGCATTTCAGGGTGGAAGAATCGGTAGTTGCTACCTCCCTCTGCCTTGGCTCTGTACATCGCCGTGTCAGCAGATTTGAGCAGTGTATCTACGTCTATGTCCTCGCCCTGGTAAATGGCTATCCCAATACTCGTGGAGGTTTCGATCGAGATGCCAGGAAGCGCTATGGGCATTCTCAACTCCCGGATGATCGAGTCCGCGGCAATTGACGCGTTGGTAGGTTTATCGATGTCTACCAAAATTACAGCGAACTCGTCTCCGCCCAGGCGGGCGACCGTGTCGCTGGTTCGCACGGTTTTTTCGAGCCGTTCCGCAACCGTTTTCAGAACGGTATCGCCAGCGTGATGGCCCAGGGTGTCATTGATGTATTTGAACCGATCAAGATCGAGAAACATCACAGCCAGTGCGAGCTTTGAGCGCTTTGAGCGCTCCATGGAGGAACGCAAAGTTTCCTGGAAGTGCAGCCGGTTGGCGATATCGGTTAGAGGGTCGAAATTGGCGCTGTGATGTAGGGCCTGTTCTTGTTGTTTACGCTGCGTGACATTTTGAAAAATGATTACCAGGCCTATAACCTGCTCACGGCTGTTGCGTAGCGGTTCACAGCTGTATTCAACAAAGAAGGTTACACCATTGGCTGTCTGCCATTGGTCAGGATCATAGTTTGCCGCCGGGGCTGCTCCGCTTAGGTTATCGAGGAGCTTCTGCCCTCGGGTCTGCAGGTGATCCCGATCTGTTACCGGTACTGAAGCATCGGTTTCTACAAGGAAATCGTATATACGTTGGCGAACCAGTTCATCTTGTTCGGTTTCGAGCAGGCTACAGGCCTTTGGATTGGCAAAAGAGATCGATCCATCAATCTCCAGCCCTAAGACACCTTCGCCTGCGGACTGGAGTAGAACCCGGAACTTGGAGTTTGTTGCGTCGAGTTCCTCCTGCGTAGCCTGGGCTATGATTTCTAGCTGGTGTAGTTTTTCCAGGGTGGAGAGCTCCAACTCCTTCTTCTGCAACTGGCGAGAGACATATTGAAATAGCAGGTTACTTACGAATAATGCGATGCCGAGCAGTCCGGTCTGAAAGTAGCCATCGGGACCTGGTTCGACTCGAGTAACTTGGGTGTAAAATTCACTGTAGAAACAGGCGAGGACAGCAATGGCTGGCGCTACCCCGGAGAGTCTGCCGTAGATCAGCACACCACCGTAGGCTACGGTGAACAATAAGAAATTACCCAGTCCGCTGAGGATGCCGCCCGACGTGTGCATCAGGAGTGTGAGCATCACAATATCGAACAACAGTATGCCAAATATGACAATGCCGCGTGAGAGCAGCTTTTCGCTAAGTGTGAATCCTGCAATTGCGCTGAGAATATTGACGCTAAGGTATGTCATGATTAACTGGCGGAAGAGGTCCGGGTTTTCTTTGCCAATAAATTCTTGCCCGGAAACCTCGAGGAAAATCAGCAGCAAGCTGACCGCAATAAAAATGCGATAGTAGTTGTAGACGCGAAGCAGCGCAGCTACGTAGTGCTGGCGTTTCCCTTCTAAATCTGGTTTGTTGGAGCTAACTACTTCATCCATGGTAGGCCTGTTACGCGTGTCTTATTAGTTTAGCGCCCAGCGGTTTCAAACCATTCTACCCCATTGCGATTCGATGGGTTAGCAGAAAAAGCAGTGGATTTCCGCGAGATTGAGGTTACTCTTGCCTAACTATGAATAATCCGGCACTAAGGAAGTATCTTCCCGGACCGATGCTCGATCGCAAGATCCGTAACCTGGCGGTCGATCGTGTACATCGGGATATGGTTTTGCACGGTAAAACTGAAGTCGATTTTTCAGATGAAGATCTCGAATTTCTGCTGACCGATGCCGAGCGTGAAATATGGTCTAAAATCAAGGGCAACTCGCTGAAAGTTGCGCTGGTTCTACTGGGCTTTAGTTGGTTATAACTCATGTCTATATTTCGTTTTGTACGAGCAACTTCCTTGTTATACCTCGCCGGACGCTACCGCGAACGGCTCTATTTACTGGTTTTTCTCCTGGTGTTTGCTTTTGCCTCAAGTTGGCTTTACACCGATATTGCCGCCTATCTGCGCGAACATCACCCTGGCCTGGAGCTGTACGCCCTCGCGCTTAAAACGGCCATTGTTTATGGCGCAATTTTATACGCCTTTTGGGTGTTAAGACCGGGGCAGACTCCCGGGGAAGCATTGCCCGTCCCACCCGGTAAACCCAAGCCCGGCGCGGAGCCACAGTCCAGGGTCGAACACGTCGCCGCTCGCGAGCAGTTGAATTCGCGCTACGAAGCGCTGCTTTCCAGAAAATCTCGCCCTGAAGATTTAGAAAGGTAGTGCGGACTCAGCGATAAAAGGTGCACCTGTGATAGGGTGTTCGAATCTCAAGGTGTGCGCATGCAGCATCAGACGTTCGCTCATTTCAAGCGCTTCGGGGTGGGCGTACATGTCGCAACCCAGTATCGGGTGGCCAATTTCAGCCAGATGGATCCGAAGCTGGTGGGTTCGGCCAGTGAGGGGTTTAAGCAGCAATCTCGAACGATTGTTGGCAGGGTCTCGGGAGATTACCTTATACCGGGTTAGCGCCTTTTTACCTCTTTGTTCACTGATAATCTGGAGAGGTCGATTACTCCAGTCCGGCGCTATTGGTAAAGAGATTTCACCTTCATCTTCCAGTGGAAGACCAAAAACTACGGCATGGTAGGTTTTGTGCACTTGCCGTTCCTGAAACTGCCGGCTGATATGACTGTGCGCGGTTTTGCTTAGCGGGATAATCATGATTCCCGACGTATCCAGGTCAAGGCGGTGCACCATACTGGCGCTGGGGTAGTTCAGGCGGAGCCGGGTGATCAGGCAGTCTTTGTTCAGAGGGTGTCGGCCGGGGATACTCAGCAATAAGTGTGGCTTCGAGACCATCAGCAAATCTGGGTCTTTGTGGAGAATCGTCGGTTGCTCAGCGCAATAGGGGACTATATAGGGCGGTAGGTCGGAGGTGTCGGTGGTTAGTGTCATAATAGGTGCATTATGCGGTACTCATCCACAAATTGCTTGAGTTGGTACGATCGTACCAGTATGATGCCGCACAGTATCATTACCTTGGAGTAGGTCAATGCGCGTTTGTCTCTTTGCCATATTGGTTTGTCTGGCCACCGCGGTCACGGCGCAGAGCGATGTTAAGCGGGGTGAAGCGGCCTACGTGGTATGTGCCACCTGCCATGGGGCAGAGGCGGCGGGTAATCGCGCCCTTGCAGCGCCCGCTCTGGCCAATCTGGACGCCGACTACATTTCACGGCAGTTGCTGAATTTTAGAAGCGGTCGCCGGGGTGGCGCTGGAGACTCAGCCACAGCGATTCAAATGCGGGCCATGGCGGCGGTGTTGGCTGACGAAGGAGCCGTTGCCGATGTGTCCGCCTATATTAGTTCGCTACCCAAATTGGCAACTGTGGCGACTGTCGATGGCGATCCTGCGGCTGGGCAGTCGCAGTACAACATGATTTGTGGTGCATGCCACGGTGGCCGTGCCGAGGGGAATGGCCCCTTGCAGTCGCCTGCTCTGGCAGGGGTCGACGACTGGTACCTTCTGAATCAGTTGAACGCTTTCCGCACCGGAACGCGGGGTAGCCACAAAGACGATCGGCTTGGACGGCAGATGCGTTCAATGGCAGCGGTTATCACCAGTGATAAAGCGGCCAGGGATGTTGTAGCCTATATCCATTCTATGGAACGCTAATGGGGATAGTCTTTCCTTTTGCGGGGATTGTTCTGTCGCTTTTGTTTAGTCCGCTGGCTTTAAGTCAGATAGTACTGAAAGCCGACTGTCCACCGGGTTTTGAAGAAGTAGCCAGC
Source organism: Halieaceae bacterium (assembly GCA_047618115.1). Classification (GTDB taxonomy): domain Bacteria; phylum Pseudomonadota; class Gammaproteobacteria; order Pseudomonadales; family Halieaceae; genus CALJGI01. The sequence continues at coordinate 5,652 of JBLHKV010000037.1, forward strand.
CGATGTGAGTTAAGAAGTCTCTACCAGCTTTATCCTAGTTACGAATTTGGTGTTGGAGGTGGTTTGAAGACCGCCTTGCCAATTGCTCGAGATGGTTTCAGTCCGCAGCAGATTGATTTGGGCCGATATCTGTTCTTTGATCCCTTGCTCTCCGGCGACGGTAGTACATCCTGCGCGAGTTGCCATCAACCCGATCTAGGTTTCAGCGATGGTCTGGGGCGTAGTCGAGGCTTCGATGGCAAGCCGCTGCCTCGTTCAGCTCCAACCTTGTGGAACGTGGCCTTTCAAGAGAGGTTTTTTTGGGATGGTCGAGCGACAAGCCTGGAGCAACAAATGCAAGGACCGCTTTACGCAGAGAGCGAAATGGCCAATACGCCCGTGCAATTACTGGCTTCACTGAGAGGTAACGCGGTCTATCGACAGCTTTTCTCGCAGGCGTTTCCGGATGTACAGGCGGGGATTGAGCTGTCTCAGATATATACGGCTATCACCGCTTTTGAAGCCTCATTGGTATCGCTCAACAGCCGTTACGATCAATATGCTCACGGCTATCACGCGGCCTTGACCGAGCATGAAAAGGAGGGTCTGAATGTGTTTCGCTCCTTTGTTGCCCGCTGCGCCGAGTGTCACACGCCGCCGCTGTTTACCAACCGCCAATTCGCGGTGATCGGTACGCCCGAACTCGAAGGAGAGCCCAGGGACGCTGGGGCCGGAAAGACCTTCGACGACCTGTCAATGACCGGGGCATTCAAAGTACCATCACTACGTAATATTGATTTGACTGCTCCCTACATGCATTCTGGACGCTTCTCCTCGCTGCGTGAGGCCGCCGAGTTTTATACCTTGGGCAGGGGGCATGCACTCAATCCTGGTGAAGACCTGAAATTGCATTGGCATATCTGGGAGCCTGAGCTCTCTGAGACAGAATTGGATCGCCTGGTAGACTTTATGAAAACGCTGACCGATGAGCAGTTCAAACCGGACGAACCGAAGGAATTACCTTCTGGTCTGCCCCTGGTATATATAACGAAAAACCGTGGAGAAAAGCTGTGAATAAAATAGCCATAATTGTAGGCGTGCTGCTGATTGCCGGCGGATACTTCGCTGGAGAGAAGGCGGGCAGTGAAAAGGTGCCGGTCATCAATCTCGAACAACACGCCGGCGTTGAATTCAAGTCGCCAGCGGAAGGTGAGGCAACTATGACAGGGTCGGTGCAGCGAACCCAGGGAACGATTATCGTTGTCAATGCCGGAGAGTCTATTCAGGCGGCCGTTCAGCGCGCGGTGCCGGGCGACACCATTCGTGTCATGCCGGGTACCTACAAAGAAACGATATACATCGACAAGGATGATATTGCACTTAGCGGGGTGGTAGTGAAGGGCGAGTGGCCCATCCTCGAAGGCGAGCATCTACGCAACGACGCTATTCTGTATTCTGGGAACGGCGTTATCGTAGAAAATTTCTGGATTACCCATTACAAGGGCAATGGGATAATGGGTCAGGCTGGTAACAATTACATTATTCGAAATAATGTTGTTGTCGACACTGGGGTGTACGGGATTTTCCCACAGTATGGTAAGAACGGTTTGATAGAGCACAACGTCTTGTCGGGCATCGAGGATGCCGCAATCTACGTCGGTATGTGCGATAACGTGGACGTACGTCACAATGAGGTATTCGATAGTGTGGCTGGTATTGAGATCGAAAACAGCCGACACGCCATCGTTGAATACAACTATGTTCACGATAATACCGGCGGGATTTTAGCCTTTATCACTCCGGGTCTACCCATTAAGACGTCTGAAGATATCATTATTCGCGGCAATTTCGTGGTGAACAACAACACGCCTAATTTTGGTGCTCCCGGATCGATTGTCGCGGGTATTCCCAAGGGTACCGGTATCCTGATAATGGCTGCAGATGATGTGGTTATTGAAAATAATATAATTACCGGTCACGACGGCATCCCGATTACGATTACCGACTTTACCCTGGCGCGTTCGGCGAATGACCCGGATTCGGAGCCCAACCCAAATAGAGTCGTTATTCTCGATAATATTATTTTTAATAACGGTCTGGATCCGGATCCAATGGTACGTAGCGCGTTGCTCGCGAATATGACTACGAGCGTTCCCGATATCGTCGATACCGTTGGTATGGATGATGGCTGTGTGTTGCACCCCGAACGTTACACAACACTGGGATTGGAAAAGTACGGAGTCTGTGAAATATCGACCACAGAAAACATTACAACCTACACATTGGCAGAGCCGGTACCCGCAAGGAGTATGGATGAAATTGACCTTGGCAAGACGGTATATTATGCCGTTTGTGCCGGGTGTCATTCTTATAGCGCCAGGATGGTCGGCCCGCCGACGTTGGTCATCCAGGCCTTGTACCTGGATAACCCCGAGGGGATATTTGACTATATTTCTGCACCGACCAAGAAACGCGATGACTACCCGGAAATGCCGCCTCAGTCATATTTGAGCGATGAAAAGCGAATGGCGGCCGCGGAATATATGCTCAAAGTTAAAAAATAATTTGGGGTATTCCGGTGTCTGAAGTTCAGTCGCTGAAATTGGAGCTTTTTTGAACCATGTGTGGACGGTTTAACGTCATCGATAATCCCGACTTGCAGCAATTGCTGCAAGAACTGGGGATTGATCTGGGCCTCGCGACGACCACCAACATTGCCCCGACCGAAACTATTGCAGTAGTTTGTAGAGACGCCGGGTCCAACGCGCAGTTACGTGAAATGCGCTGGTGGTTGACGCCGAGTTGGGCGCCCGAAATATCCACCAAGTACTCCATGTTTAACGCAAAGAGCGAAACGCTGGCGAGTAGCAGAGCGTTTAAAGGGTCGTTTCAACGCCGTCGTGGCGTGGTCCCGGTGTCCTCATTTATCGAATGGAAAACCGAGGCAGGAGTAAAGCAACCCTACCTGATAGCCGCCACGGATGGAGCATTGCCGCTGGCTGCCATTTGGGACAGGTGGGTCATGGAGGATCAGGAATTATTCAGTTGTGCGTTAGTTACCACGGCCGCCGCAGAGGGTTTTCGTGACGTTCATCACCGTATGCCTGTCATGCTGGATGGCGACGGCTGCAAACTGTGGCTGGATAACGCTGCGGAACTCGAAAACCTCCAATCATTATTTACCCCGACTTTGCGCCACGATTTGCGAGTTACACCAATTGATCGGCGCGTTAACAACGCCCGCAACAAGGGTTCCGAGCTTTTATTGCCAACCGGTGAGGGACGACTGGTCGATCGCTAATATGCGTTGAGGCGAGTTATGTACGGGACCAACTGAAACCTCATTACAGGCAGTTGCTTTGCCTGATTGCGTTATAATCTACACGCTGCACATCCAACAACAGCAGCGACGGGAAGCTATGACCAAACTCTCAGTTAACAATCCCGCGGCAGTCTTCGTTGCGGTTATCCTGGTCTTGCTGTTCGGACTGATCAGCCTCAGACAATTACCCATTCAATTACTGCCCGATGTCGAGCGGCCGCAGATTAGTGTCCAGACGGGATGGCGCGCAGCCGCACCTGAAGAAGTCGAAGAATCCATTGTTCAGCCCCAGGAGAGGGTGCTGAAGAATGTGCCGGGGTTGGAGAGCATGGTGAGTCATGCCAATCGTGGGGGAGGGTCCGTCGTACTCAATTTCAGGGTTGGGTGGGATATGCAGGCCGCTCTGATCGATGTGATTACTCAGCTCAATCAGGCCGAGCAGTTACCCATAGATGCGGATGAACCATTTATTCAATCCGGCGGCAATAGTCGGGGTCAGGCTGCCTCGCTGCTGTTGTATACACTCCCCGGTAATAACACTAAAGATGTGGCTAACTACCAGGAGTTGATAGATCAGGAGGTTGAGCCGGCACTGGCTCGAGTATCAGGGGTAGCAAGAGTTAACCTGGCAGGAGAGCGCGAAAAAGAGATCAGTGTAACGATGGATGCCGAGCGGATGGCCGCTTTGGGTGTAATGGTTACGGACGTTAGTCAGACCTTGCGGCGCGCGGTTGATGTGTCGGGAGGGTTTGCCGATGTAGGGCGGCGTCGCTACACGGTTCGTTTTTTAGGACAGCGGTCGATTGCAGACCTCGGTGACCTTGTCGTGGTCTGGCGAAGCGGTGAGCCGGTTTATTTACGTGAAATTGCAGAGATCGAAGTTAAACTCAAAAAACGTACTAACTACTCCCTGCGCAACGGTTTTCCTGCCTACTACATCAGCATTGTTCCTACCTTCGATGCCAATACAGTGGAGATCCTCGATGGCGTAAACAAAGCCATCGAAGAGCTCAACCGCACCGTGTTGCACGAGCGGGGTCTGAATCTGGAATTGAGCTATGATGCCTCCCTTCACGTCAGACGAGCCATACAGTTGGTACAGGGTAATCTCCTGCTGGGGTTGTTTTTGGCCAGCTTGATATTGTTTCTGTTTTTGCGCAGCTATCGGTCGACGCTGATTATTGCCACCACTATCCCTATTTCTATACTCGTCGCCTTTATAGTATTGCGGGTTACCGGTAAGTCGTTGAATGTAATTTCCCTGGCTGGTCTCGCGTTCTCCGTCGGCCTGGTTATGGATGCAGCCATCATCGTTCAGGAAAACATCACCCGATTGCGAGCGTCCGGACTTAACGCAATGCAGGCTACCTTGCAGGGAACCCGGGAAGTCTCCGGGGCTTTATTTTCGTCGACATTGACCAGCGTTGCGATATTTGTCCCGATATTGTTTATGCAGGGGGTGGAAGGTCAATTGTTCAAGGATCTGGCTATCACGCTTTGCGCTGCAGTCAGCGTTTCTCTAGTTACTGCGATGACCATTTTGCCCGCTGCGACTGCGCTCTGGTCGGCCGCAGAAGTTCAGGCCGATCCTTTCGCGGAGCTCTGGAAAAAAATTGCCGACCAGGCTGTGCGAATTACCGATAATAGGGTGCATCGGCTGGCGTGGGTTTTCGGGATTTTGGGAACCTGTGTTTTGCTTACCTATGTACTCATGCCCAAAATTGATTTTCTGCCAAAGGCGAAAATCGACGCTATCCAAACCTACTGGGCGACACCACCAGGAATCAACCTGGCTACATTGGAAACGGATATCGCAGCGGAAGTGGCTCGGCGCTTGCGGCCCTACTACGAGGGGGAGAAAGAACCAGCCATTCACGGTTACAACTTTGCCAGCTTCAACGCCACCAATACGTCATCATTTATCTATCTGAAAGACTCGAGCACCATCGAGGAAATGTTGACGCTGCTGCGCACAGAATTATTTACCGGCATTGCCGATACCCGCGCCTACATAAGCCAGTCCTCCATGCTTAACGTTAACACTGATGGTCCCGGTGGGATAAATATTGATTTGCAGGGGGCGGATATGAATCAATTGAAGGTGGTCGCCGCCAAAACTATGGAATTATTGCGAGGTTTCTGGGGCGATGAGGGCGTGGTCTTCTCTACTCCCGATCTTGGCCAGGGAGAGGCCGAGTTGCGGTTATTTCCAAGAGAGCAACGCATCAGTCTTGCCGGCATGGACCGACTTTCCGTAGCAAATATCGTGCGGGCATACACCGACGGACTCTATGCCGGACAGTACTTTGATGGTAATTACCGCTATGACGTATTGTTGCACGGCCCAGACTGGTCTTCGCCGGAAGAGTTGGCTGCTTTGCCGCTGGCAACGCCGAGTGCTGGAATACAAACTATAGGCGAATTGGCCGACATCGAGCGTGGTGTGGGTCCGTCTCGATTACAACGGGTTAATGCGCGTCGGACGATCAGTATTACCCTCTTACCGCCCGATAAGGTAACAATGGAAGAGGCGATGGGTCGTATACGATCCGAGTTAGAGCCGGTTATTAAGCCTATGCTACCGGCTGGCGCTCGTATGGGTTATCGCGGTAATGCCGATCAGCTTACCGAAGCGCTGCGCACCGTGGGTACTAATTTTGTGCTGGCCATCTTTATTCTCTTTCTGATTATGGCGGCGCTATTCAAATCCCCGCGGGACAGCTTGCTAGTCCTACTGGTGATGCCAGTGGCGATAGTCGGTGGGGTGATAGCGCTGAAGCTATTGAACCTGATTGTCTACCAATCTTTGGATCTATTGACCATGATTGGTTTTATTATTTTACTGGGGCTGGTGGTCAATAATGCTATTTTGTTGGTGGATCAGACTCGTGCAGCCCAGCGATCCGGCATGAGACTGAAAGATGCCGTTCATCAGTCTGTGCTGTATCGGGCGCGACCGATTTTCATGAGTACGTTGACGAGCTTGTTTGGTATGCTGCCGCTTATGGTAATTCCTGGTGTGGGTTCGGAAATATACCGCGGTCTGGCTACGGTCATTGTCGGTGGGATGGCGGTTTGTGCTGTATTTACGCTTATATTATTACCCAGCCTCTTGCGGTTGGGAGAGGGTAGGAAAGTGTCAAATGTGGATGGAAATGCGGAATTGGCTGGGGGAACAGGATGAACCTTTTCTTACGAAAGAGCGCGTTAGCGCTGTTGTTGTGGATGACGTCACTCGTGACGTTCGCTCAGGGGTCGGTCTCAGTAGTAGTGCAGCAGGTCACAGAGAAGTCGCTGCAACGTAGCGTGCCGATTTCTGGACGGGTGCACAGCCGCAATGATGCGAATTTGAGTACTACGGTGTCCGGGCAGTTGGAATGGGTGGCGGAGCCGGGGACGCTGGTTAAACTTGGCGATATTTTGTCCCGGATGGATGAGGCGCCTATTCGTTTGCGTATGCGTGAATTGGAGAACCGGGCTGCTCGAGAGGAAGTGAATCAAAAATATCTTGAAAAAGATCTGGTACGGTTGCGCCAACTCCGAGAATCTAACAGCGCTTCGCAACGCCTTCTTGATGAGGCAGAGTCAAACCGGGATTTGTCCCGCCAGGATCTGCTCACAATCAAAACTCAAGTTCAGCAAGTTCAGGATGAACTCAGACGGTCCCGGGTGGTTGCCGGCTTTCCCGGTGTAGTGGCCAGTCGGCACCTTAGCGCAGGAGAGTATGCGCGCCCGGGTGACACGATAATACGTTTGGTCGATGTCGGGACGTTGGAGGTGCGCTTCCAGATCCCTGTGGTCTATATAGGGCGAGTGGCTGTTGGCGATTCTATCGGTATCGAAACCAGAAAAGGCAGTCGTTACCAAGGTAAGGTACGAACCTTGATTCCCGCATTGAATGAGAACTCACAGACCTTCGAGGCTCGAATTGACCTGACATTACCAGATAATACAACTCTGGTCGCGGGTCAGCTGTTGTCTGTCAATCTTAGTTTGTTGGGCGAGGGCAGTTCAGTGATGATCCCCCGGGATGCTGTGGTGCTTCGCGCGGAAGGTAGCTATGTATTCAGGATCGGTGCAGACGATATGGCGGAGCGCGTATTGGTAGAGTTGGGAGAGGGAGAGCGCAACTGGGTGAGCGTCACCAGCGATTTGCGCAGCGGTGATTGGGTGGCTGTTCGAGGTGTTGAACGCTTAGAGGAAGGACAAACGGTAGTTCGCACCGGGAGCTGATTTGCGGCCATTGAAAAATACTAGCGTCGCCAGGACAAGCCGACAAACCACCGTAGGTGGCGCGGCGCGGCGAGAAACTATCCTCGAGGCGGTGCTCCGTGTTATCTCCCGCGATGGTATTCGCGCCGTCAAGCATCGGGCTGTGGCATTGGAGGCTGAAGTCCCTCTGGCTGCGACAACCTACTATTTTTCTAGCCTGCAAGATCTGTTGTCCGAGGGTTTTATTCACTGGAATTTACGAATAAAGAGTGAGGTAGACCGGTTTAGTGAGGCGGCGCAAGCCGTAGTAGGTAGTGTCGATTCCGAGACGCTGCAGTCTGATCCACAAAGAAAGAAGGTCGCTGAAGCTGTCTGTGAACTTACTATCAACTATCTGATCAGGCAGGCGGGTCAGGGAAGAGACGATCGCAATATTGAGTCAGCTTTCCGTCATGAAGCGTTGAGAGATAATCGTCTTCGCGATTTGGTGGTGCAGCAGGACCAGCTGATGTTAGCGGCTATAGTTAATTTCAACCGGAAATTGAGAACTGTGGATCCTTCCGCAGACGCGGAAATCAGTCTGGCAATCTTTCTTCATCTGGAGCAACAAGCGCTGATGAGTGGTCTAGATAGCGCTCACATACGCCGGGTAGTGACTCGTCATTTCAGTCAGTTGACTGGTGTGAGTCTGTAACGTTTGAGGCTTCAGCTTCCTCCTCTTCGGCTTCAACTGACTCTTCGACCCCGACCTCTGGGAGCGGTATATCAGATATTTCCAGTACTGGCAGGCCGCGGTGGTTGGTCTCAACCTCTAGAATCATACCTCTCAAATCAATGTCTCGAGAGTTGATTTCAAGCAGTGTATTCAGTGCTTCATCGCGGTGCTGGGGGCAGTAGACCCGGCCGGCGTCACGGCCGTCGGTCCAGGCTTTACTTTTGCTGTAGTAGTGTCCGGATTCATTGCTAACGACAAATCGTTGATTCATGTTGATACAGGCCTGCTGTTCTGGTTACGGCGGTTAACCGAGTAATTGGTCTTTAGCCTGGTTTATTTTAGCGGCCAGATAATCGTTGCCATCTCGGTCGGGGTGCATTTTTTGTATCAATCGACGGTGTGCTGTCACGATTTCCTGTTCGCTCGCACCCTCGGCAAGTCCTAGAACTGCCAGCGCTTCGGCACGGTCCATGGCGGATTGGGGTACCGGCGGTGTTCGCTGGTCGTTGTTTTGACCCTTCCTCTGGTAAAGATGTTGCAGCACGGGGAACAGTCTCAGCAGCACGGGTAGCGATTGCCGCAGCAGAACCAAAAGCGCGGTAAGCGCGGCGCCTATCCAGTGCATGCGGCCAGTGGCGGTCAACAGGATAACGACCAGCACCAGAGCGGCCAGCCCAGCCTTTATGAATGAGGCCTTGCGTTTCTCGGGAGGTACCTTCGCCAGATATTGCCACGCCAGATAGGCCGCCAACGCGAAGGTTGCTAAGAATATTAATCGGGACATGCAAATGCCTGGGTTGAAGACTACTTATTGTGTAGAGCCTGGACGCCTATCTGTTGGAGCTCGTTGAGATAGTGACGGCGCTCTGCAAGTTCCTGTACGGCTTCTTCGAGTTCTGTGCGTGCGGGTATTTGTTCATCAATGCCACTGACAAGCTCCCAGAGTTTGCGGCTGCTCAGCTCGCTGGCATTGAATTGGCTTGCTAATCTGTTCATCTGACTATTCCTGATACGGCCTGCCAGAATAACTCAAAATTAGGGACTATTCACGTTTTCCTGAACTTTCTCAGTTCAATGCTCATCTTTGTTCTCGAATGGGAATGGAATTTCTCCCGAAAATGACGGTTCGGGGAGGGTGACCCCTGTATGGACATCCCAGCTGGCAACATTGAAACTGGTCGTACGTTTGATGGGTGGGCCGTGTGGGGCGTGAGGTGCACGCGTGTCTGCTATCGTAACCAACTGAACTTCAAGATGTTTTCCGTCGAGCATAGCAATGCCATAGCCGTTGCTGTCGGAATCGACATACCGTAAACCTCGGTTCGCTGCATTGGGTCCCAGCCAACGGGAGAGGCTAAGTGCACCAGTTTTGGCATAGGCCAGCGTCGCGAGTACGCCGTCTAGAAAAGACATATTCCAGGTGTTGTAAATCTCACCGTCGACGACGGCCCCGCTGAGTTCACCGAATATAGGGTGTGCGGTCCGCGGGTCTGCGATCACCGATTCCCAGTTTGGAGTTGAACTTATACCTGAAGTGGCGAAATCCAGGGCCACTGGTTTTGCTTCCTTGGCATCGCTAGCGTAAAGCGCTCCAGCTGCATGCAGGTGATGATCGCCGGACAGTGATACCAGATTTCCTATCCCTGCTGTCTCGGCGAAAGATAGCAGTTCCTGCAGCTCTCCGGGGTAGCCTGCCCATGCGTCCTGAATTAAGATGCTGTCGTGGGCGCCCTGAAACGGGACGGCACTGAGATCCAGTCGAAGTGGCAGGCAGGGGATGCTATTGCCCCATAATTTCCAGGTAGCGGTAGACCTTTCCATTTTGTCTTTTAACCAGTCTTTTTGCGTGGCTCCCAGCATCGTTCCAGGGCTTCGATCGCGGTTTGGATTTATGGTTGTTCCGTCTCCGAAGGGTAAAAACTCGGGCGGGTCTCCATCGTTGTATTCGCGACCACCGTCGCAAATCGCCACCAGTTCGACGGGGTTTATCGGTAAATCTAGTTTGTGTGTGAGGCCGGAGGGAATGGCTGGCGGTGAGCGGAAACTGCGCAGATCTGTGATTAACAAGTCTACGTGGCGACCCCAGCGGAGTTGGCGGTAGATGTGTAAGCTGGAAATGGCTTTGAGGTTGTTCTGGTCGCTATGTAGCCCACTGTCATCGGTGTCTCCCAGGGGGCCATTCTTTACTGCATCGCTGCCGAGAAAGTCGTGGGCGTGCTGGCTGGAGTCGCGGTTTGATAATTCGTCCAGACTGGCGGGGATAAACTCGAACCAGGCGCGGTTGGCATCCAGCTTTCGTCGTTGTTGTCCCACTGGTTCCCCGCTATAGGTTGAAGCACTCTGGTAGTTGTCATTGCTGAACTCATGGTCATCCCAGGTACAGACAAACGGCCAACGGGCCCGTGCAGCCTGCAGTTGCGGATCGGCAAGGTACACCTTGTACAGGTTCCGGTAATCCGCGAGGCTCCAGGCGTAGCGGGTGTGCCCCTCCTGCCTGCCGTCGGGAAACTCGGGTAGGGGGCGGGCATAGCGTTCCCCCTTGGAATGCGATCCACGATAGCGTTCGTAGATAAAGTCGCCCAGGTGGAGGACGAAATCTATTTGGTCTTCTTCGGCACTGGCGAGATCGTCGCTAATCATGCGTGCCCAGGCGCCGAAGTATCCTTGTTCGTAGTTTTGACAGCTGGCGAATGCCAGCTTTACCTTACGGTCGCTATCTGCCGTTGGCGCAGTGTGGGTTCGACCGATTCTTGAGGCTCCACCTTCCGTGATGAATTGGTAATAGTAGTGACAGTCGGGTTTCAGACCATCGACAAAGATTCGGATCGTGTAATCGTCCTCGCGTCGTGCGGACACCTTTTGATTGAGGACTATGGCATCAAAGTTCTCCGATTCGCTGACTACCAACTGGAGATCGACCTGGTCTGTGATTTGGATTGGCTCGATTCGAGTCCATAGCATGACGGTATCTGGGCTGGGATCAGCCGAGGCAACTCCCTGTGGGAACAATGGGGACGCAATTTTCGCGCGCGGGCGCATCGTAATATTTGACCGCGCGTTGGCGTGCAGGAGAATGGTGCCAGACAGGGCAGCCCTTAGCACTTGTCTTCTGTTCAAGGGCATGGCAGCTCCGAGCCTCAGGTAGTACACAGGAAAGCGTTAAGATAGCAATAGCGGTGGGTTCCGCCAAGACATTCTTAGCCGCACTGTCGTCGGTGGCTAATTGATCTGCCTCTGCTCTATGCTTACACTCGAGCGCTTGGCAACAGGGATACAACATGGTTTGGAAAGACGAGAAGGCAGCAGGTGAGGGTAGGGTGACCGAACAACGCCGTGGCGTGCGTAGGGTGAACGCAATTCATTTACCAGGTGGTGGCGGTGCAGCGGTGGCGCAGATTTGTTCCGTGGTGGAAGAGGATACCTTGACACTCGATGTCGCAGGTATTGGCCAGTACACGCTCATGTGGACACCAACCGAGAAAATCGACAGCAGCTTTGGTTTCACGGATGTCGATGGGGTGCTCTCCGACGCGGGAAATCCGGAGGCCCTATGCCTCGCCGCCGGCTTTGCGCTTAGTGAGGGGATCATTACCAGTCTGGATGATATTCATACCATGGCGCTGTGTGCAGATGAGCCGGATGTGGTCCAGCTGGAGCTGAAGGACGTGGCTTCGGTGGAGGTGCGCAGGGCCAATGTACTAATTAGGAGTTCCTGCGGCGTTTGTGGTTACCGGGATATTGTCGATAAGAATATGTACCAGTTGCAAAGCGTCGATTCGAGTATGCGATTGAGTGAGTCGGGGTTCGGGCGGCTAATGGCCGATATGCGCGCCGGTCAGTTGGTTTTTGGCGACACTGGAGGCTGCCACGGTGCAGCGCTATTTGGTGTCGACGGCAATGTTCGCAGCGTTTCCGAGGATTTGGGTCGCCATAACGCACTCGATAAAGCTATCGGTCGTCACTTACTGGAAGGACACACATTTACCGACTCAGGTGTTCTTTTGTCGAGTAGGCTGAGCCTCGAGATGATCGTCAAGGCCATCCGTGCCGGAATTCAGATCGTCGCCGCTGTGAGCGCGCCGACATCTCTGGCAATTGAGCTGGCCGATCGATTTGGCGTAACGTTGTGTGGTTTTGTTCGCGACGAACGAATGACTGTTTACACACATCCCTGGCGGATTGCCGCCACGGGAGCGTTGCCGGACTTTATCGAAAAATAACCCGAGCTGGTCCAATAATCATCCCCAAGGCCATTTTTATTAGCGGGCCCGCGCTGATAGAGTAGTCTGCAGATTATTGGAGAGCGAACCTATGTCTGATGACATTATAGCCAGGATCGAGCGTCTGGAAGCTCTGGACGAAATACGGCAACTGGCGGCGAAATATTCATTGTCTCTTGATATGCGCGACCTCGACGCGCACGTCAACTTGTTTGCGCCCGACATAAAGGTCAGCCGTGACAAGACGGGGCGAACCCATCTGAAGCAATGGTTGGACGACACGCTGCGCCTGCAGTTTACCGGGACCTCTCATCATATTGGCAACCACGTAATTGAATTTGACGATACCGAACACGCCCACGGCGTCGTGTATTCAAAGAACGAACACGAGACCGGTGACGAGTGGGTCATTATGCAGATGTTGTACTGGGATAATTACGAGCGTATCGATGGGCGTTGGTTATTCCGGCGGCGATTGCCGTGCTACTGGTACGCCACTGATTTAAATAAACCACCGATCGGGGATAATAAAATACGCTGGCCAGACCGGGAGAACTACGAAGGCGCGTACCACGAACTGTGGCCAAGCTGGACGGAGTTCTGGACCAATCCCCCCCCGGTGGAGGAGGCTGAAGTTGCAGCACCGGCACCACTTGAAAAATTTTTGACCACTATGCGGCGTACACAGGATGTACCCCGTATCCGCATCCGCTAGGAGAATCATTGCAGCAATGAGTACTAAAAATTCGCTTTTTTCCACAATTCAGGTCGGGCGTATGTCGCTGGCGAATCGAATCGTCATGGCGCCAATGACGCGTAGCCGCGCCGCATCGGGTGATCTAAGCAGTGACTTACACGTTGAATACTACGGGCAGCGGGCGGGGGCTGGTTTGATTATTACCGAGGGTACTCAACCCAGCCAAAATGGTAAAGGTTACTGTCGTACCCCGGGTATTTACAACGCGGAGCAGGTGGCCGCATGGGCCCAGGTAACGAAAGCGGTACACGGAAAAGGTGGAAAAATTGTGCTGCAGATCATGCACTGCGGTCGTGTCGCCAGCCATCTTAATAAGGATGCAGATACAGAGACCATTGCCCCCTCAGCGATAACTGCGCGCGGTAAGATTTATACAGAGGAGGGTATGCGTCCTCTGGATCCGCCGCGGGCTATGACGCGAGAGGAGATTCCGGTGGTGATTGAGGAGTATCGCCAGGCGACTGAGAATGCGTATTTGGCGGGCTTCGACGGAGTTGAATTACACTGCACCAGCGGCTATTTACCGGCGCAGTTTCTCTCTTCCGGTTCCAATCAGCGCAACGATGAGTATGGTGGCAATGTCGTCAATCGCGTGCGGTTCGCGATAGAGGTATTGGAGGCTATGTCGAGCGTCGACGGGGCCGATCGGGTTGGCATGCGGATTTGTCCGGATAATCCGTTCAACGACCTTTACGACGAGGACCCCGAGCAAACCTTTTCCGAGCTGCTGTCGCGCGCCGACGCTTTGGGTTTGGCTTATTTACATGTTATTCGCTTTCCGACCGGAAGGGTCGACAATTTGGCTCTGGCGCGCCGGTGTTTTTCCGGTGCGATCATAGCCAATGACAGTTATGAGCGGAGTGAGGCCGAAGCGGCGATTATGGCTGGAGAGGCCGACATGGTGTCTTTTGGAAGGGCGTTTATAGCCAATCCCGATCTACCCGACCGATTTCGCACCGGTGCTGATCTGGCCGAGTTTGATATGAGAACGCTGTACGCGGCTGGTCCGGAAGGCTACACGGATTATCCGCTAGCCCTTGATGATGACAGAGGATCCGTGTCCGAATAATCCTTGATTGGCGGTAATGCCGACGCGAGCTCCGGCAATCTGTCGGTCCCCGGCCTGCCCCCTAATTTGCCAGGTCAGTTCGCATACCTGAGAAAGTGCCTGGGCGGGCACTGCTTCACCAAAAGACGCTAAACCGCCAGATACATTTATCGGT
>JBLHKV010000038.1:0-20066 GCA_047618115.1 Halieaceae bacterium
CGGTCATCGCCGCGGGTACCATCATCACCTCCAGGGGAATATCTACCGCCAGCGCGGTTGCCGCCAGTATCGGCATCAATAACGCCGTGCTCGCGGTATTGCTGGTGGTCTCGGTCATAAAGGTTACGGATACACAGATCAGCGCCATCATCAACCAGACCGGTAAGCTGGCCACACTCGCCAGCGACCCGCCCAGCAGAGCACTCAAACCAGAAGCGGCAAAGCCTTTGGACAAGCAAATACCCCCGGCAAACAGCAGTAGTACGCCCCAGGGAATAGTCGCAGCGACCTCCCAATTGAGCAGTTTTTCGCCTTTGCCATCCGGGATAAGAAACATGGCGATTACCGCCAGCAATGCCACCGAGGCATCGTTGGCATTGTCCATGCCCAGCCAACCGCTCCAACCCCCGAAGGGTTCGCTGCGGGTTATCCAGGCCAGGGCGGTCAAAGCAAAAACGATCATCACCCGCTGCTCGGAGATTCTCCAGGCGCCAACCTGGGGCAGTTTAATGCCGCTGGAGCCGTGTAGATTTCGAGTCAGCCAAAACATAATGGCTGGAATCATAAACATCACCACCGGCAGCCCCCAGGACATCCAGGTGCTGAAGCTAATCTCAACCCCGGTATTCTGCCGGTAGACTTCCATAAATATAAGGTTCGGAGGCGTACCGATGGGAGTTCCCAGACCACCGACGCTGGCGGCATAGGCAATACCCAGCAGCAGTGGTGCCGCCAATTTAGCCGCGGCGCCCTCTTCCAGACTCTCCAAAATTGCCAACGCGACGGGCAACAACATCAACGTAGTTGCGGTGTTGGATATCCACATACTGAGCATCGCCGCGGCCAGCATAAAGCCGAGCACTAAGCGACGATCGCTGTTACCGCCACACAGCTTCACCATGCTCAACGCCAGGCGGCGGTGCGCGCCGCTGTGGGACATGGCCCGGGAAAGCACAAAGCCACCCAGCAACAGCAGAATTAAAGGGCTGCCATAGGCCTGCGCGACCTCTGCTCCAGTCAGCACGCCCAACAGCGGCATAGCGGCGAGCGGTAACAGCGATGTCACTGGAATAGGCACCGGTTCGAACACCCACCAGACCACGCAGATCACCGCCACAGCAGCCACCTGGTACACCTGAGTTTCCAGCCCCTGCGCGGCCATCAGGCCTGCTACCAGCACCGCCAACGCGGGCCCTGCCCAGAGGGACCACTGTTTTGCACTTTGCACGCTAAGCTCCATTCTCGCAAAAGCGCCCATCAAATCCTGTTCGCCGGTAGTCGTCAAGTTCTGGCCTGGAAATCTCTGTTAAGTTGCATGGTCGCACTGCTCAAAAGCGGGTAAACTGCGCTGTCTTATGTCTGCGCCTGTCTTTTTATGAACACTCCCACTGCACTGGTCGACCGCTTTGGTCGCGAGGTCAATTACGTACGCCTTTCGGTTACCGACCGCTGCGATTTCCGCTGCGTGTACTGCATGGCCGAGGAAATGACCTTTTTACCGCGTCGTCAGGTATTGAGCCTCGAGGAGCTGTTCGCGGTTGGCCAGGCCTTTGTCGGGTTGGGCGTGCGCAAGATCCGCATCACCGGCGGCGAGCCGTTGATTCGCCGCAACATACTTTCACTGCTGCAGCGCCTGGGCGCGCTACCGGGCCTGGACGAACTGGTGCTGACCACCAACGGCTCGCAACTGGTGACGATGGCCCAGCCCCTGCGCGACGCCGGTGTTAAACGCCTTAACATTAGCATCGACAGCCTCAGGTCCGATCGCTTTAAGCGCATCACCCGCAGCGGCGATCTCGCCAAGGTGCTAGCTGGTATCGAAGCGGCGCGGCGGGTGGGTTTTGACGGTATCAAGTTGAACGCGGTCATTCTCAAGGGCCGTAACCACGACGAAATACTGGACCTGGTCGACTATGCTCGGGACAACGACTTGGACCTGAGTTTTATCGAGGAAATGCCGCTGGGCCTGATCGACGACCACGACCGCGCGCTCAGCCATTGCAGCAGTGAAGAAATTGCCGACATTATCTCAACACGCTACCCGCTAACTAGCCCGGGTGCAGACGACAATGCGGGCACGACCTCGGGTCCGGCCCGCTACCACCGCATGGCGGACAGCAACAGCCGCATCGGATTTATTTCGCCCCACAGCCACAACTTTTGCCACCTGTGTAATCGGGTTCGAGTAACCGCCGAGGGTCGTTTGCTGCTGTGCCTGGGTAACGAACACTCCGCCGACCTTAAAACGATCCTGCGCGAAGACCCCGCCGAACCCGCTACCGCCGGTTACTTGTTAGACAATCAGGACGAGCTGCGCAAAGCCATCGTCACCGCCATGGATCTAAAACCCGAACGCCACCATTTCGATCTCGACGGCGCACCGGAAATTGTCCGCTTTATGAACATGACTGGCGGTTAAGCAGCTGTAGTACGAAACACGGAGATCCACTAGTGCACGATCAACACTTCCCGCAGCTCGATTCCGTCGAAGCTATAGAGCAGCAGTTTGAGCAACACGGTTACATTTGTAGTCGGGAAATCGCCACCGCGGTATTTCTGGCTTTCAAACTGCGCAAGCCCATCCTGGTCGAGGGTCCACCGGGAGTCGGAAAAACCGAGCTGGCCAAAACCAGCGCCATGATGCTGGATCTGCCGCTGATTCGTCTGCAGTGCTACGAAGGTCTGGATGAGGCCAAGGCACTGTACGAGTGGAAGTACGGCAAGCAACTGTTGTACACCCAGGTACTCAAGGAAAAGTTAGGCGACCTGCTACAGGGCGCCACCGGGCTGGCCGAATCCATGGACAAGCTACACCAATTCGGCGATATTTTTTACTCGCCGGATTTCCTGGAACCCCGCCCCCTGCTCAAGGCGATGCAGCAGGAGAACGGCGCCATATTGTTGATCGATGAGGTCGACAAATCCGACTACGAGTTTGAGTCGCTGCTGCTGGAAATATTGTCCGACTACCAGATATCCATCCCCGAGATCGGCACTGTGAAGGCGACCACCACGCCCATGGTCTTTCTCACCAGCAACAACACCCGGGATATCAGCGACGCCCTGAAACGCCGTTGCCTGCATTTATATATTCCCTTTCCCACCACCGAGTTGGAGGAGCGCATCATCGCCACCCGGGTGCCGGAAATCGGTGCGGACCTCAGGCATCAACTGGTGGCCTTCGTCCACTCGCTGCGCGAAATGGACTTGAAAAAATCCCCTGCGATCAGCGAAACCATAGACTGGGCGCGGAGTTTGTTGCTACTGCACGTCGAGGAACTGGATGAAAAACTGATTCGCGACACTCTCAACGTACTGCTCAAGTACCAAGACGATATCGATAGCAGCATCGCACAACTGCGCACGCTTTTGCCGGCTCGCTAGAGACCGGGAAAGCGCCGCCATGCAATCGCCACTGGTCAGCTTTATCAACGTTTTACGCTCCCACGATGTGCGCATCTCCCCGGCGGAAACCCTGGATGCGATGCACGCCCTAAAGATACTCGGCTACGCCGACCGCGAACACTTGCGACTGGGGCTGGCCGCGACGCTGGCAAAAACCCCCGCCGAAAAAGTCATCTTCGACCGCTGCTTCGACAAGTACTTTGCCCCCGCCAACGACGCGCCCCTTGATACGAACCCCGAGGCCGACAACGAAAGCCCGTCAACTGACGCGGACAGCAACCCCATGGAGCTGCCGGAAAATGACGACGCCCAGCTGGAGAATTTCCCGCAACTACAAAGCCTGCTGCAGTCGCCACTAATGCAGCAGTTGCGCGACGGCGAGACCGAACACCTGGCAATGGATATCGCCAGGGCGGCGGAGCAGTCCGGGCTTTCAGACATAAAAATGTTTACCCAGAAAGGCATTTACACCCGTAAAATTCTCGACGAAATGGGCGAGGAGCAATTGCGCAACGCCGTGATAGAGCTGGAAAATGCCAACAGCGATCTCATCCAACCGGTGCGCTATTACCGCGACGCGCTGCGCGAACAGGTTAGAGACTACGTCGAGCGTCAATACCTGTTGCACGCCGAGGGCAAGAACAAGCAATTTATGGAGGATATCCTCAGCCGCGCCAAGCTCAACAATATCGAACACCGCTACCTGGACAGAGTCCACGAGCTGGTTCAAAAAATGGCGCGCAGGCTCGCCCACAAACACAGCCGCAAACGCAAAGTTTATCGCCGTGGCCAACTCAATATGGCACGCACCATCAGCCGCGGTATCGCCACCGACGGCGTCATGTTCGAAACTTTTTGGAAGTCGACCCGACGCGACAAACCGCAGCTGCTGGCGATCTGCGATGTCTCCGGTTCCGTGGCGGCCTATTCGAAATTTCTGCTGCTGTTTTTGTACAGCTTGTATGAAATTTTACCCCGGGTGCGTAGCTTCGCCTTTTCCAACCACCTCGGCGAAGTCAGTGAGCTGTTTGAACAATACCCGGTAGAACAGGCAGTGGAGATGGTCAACCGCAAGTACGGCGGCGCCACAGACTACGCCGGTAGTTTTGTAGATTTTGCGCGTCTGGCCATGGATGACATCAACAGCAATACCACCGTTATTATTCTCGGCGATGCCCGCAATAATAACGGCGATCCGCGCCTCGATATTTTGCAGTCAATTTACGCCCGGGCCCGCCAGGTGATCTGGCTAAATCCAGAGTCGCGCCAGGCCTGGGGCAGTGGCGACTCGGAAATGCGCCGCTATCAAAGTGCCTGTCACTTCACCGCCGAGTGTAATAGCCTGCAACAACTGGAGAGAGTCGTCGATCAACTGTTGAAAAGCTCTCGCTAAAGTAAGCACAAGAGGAGCACGCCATATGATCATCTATGGTCACCGCGGGGCCGCAGGCGAGGCACCGGAAAATACTATCGCCGGCTGCCGGCACGCCATAGACAGAGGCGTGCGCCACATCGAGATTGATCTACAACTGTCCTCCGACGGCCAAATCGTCATCGTCCACGACGATAATCTGCGTCGCACTACCGGCGTTAGTGCCCGCATAAAAAACTGCAGCGCGGCCGAGCTGAAGGCCCTCGACTCCCGTAACAGCGGACCGCATTGGCCCAACAAAAAACACACCGGCGTACCTACCCTCGCCGCTCTGCTTAAGGCCACCCCCGAACTCAAGGGCATTCAGCTGGAGATCAAGGCGGGTGGCAAACGCAGTAATATTGCCATTCTCGAAGAGCTGGCAACCCTGTTCCCGGATCGGCGCGCCGCCAGTGGCATGGTGATCACCTGCTCGAATGCGGGTGTACTCAAAGATGCACTTGCAGTGGTGCCCTGGATAGACCGCGGCTTCGTCTCGACCGTGGCGGAGCCACTGCAGACACTCGATAACTGCCAGTGCAGCATGCTGGCCACCCAGTGGGGCAACTGCAACCCGCGGTTGGTGCGCGCCGCCCACAGACAAAACATCCACGTCAGCGTCTGGACCGTCAACGACGCCACCTTGATCAAAAACCTGCAGCGCATGAAAGTCGACAGCGTCATCACCGACTACCCCTCCATGGCCCTGCCCCTGCTCAGCGCCCTGCAACGCAGCTGAACAGCCAAAACTGTTCAGGAAGCGTTCAGTTGCGTTCAGTTATGGTTGCTCCGTCAATTAGCAAATCTATGGAGCAACACCATGAAACACCCACGCTTAGTCGCCCTTTTAGGCGCCGTCGCTGCCACTAGCCTGACGCTGTCCGGCAGCGTATACGCCAACCACGATGACAACCCCGCCGGCATCGCCCAGGTCAAAACCGTAGAACCGGTCAAAAAGCTGATCACCACCCGCACCCCCTATCAGGAGTGCTGGGAAGAAGAGGTGACCCGCGCCGATAATAGCAGCCGTGGTCGCGGTCACCGGCGCTCCAGTACGCCATCGATAATAGGCGCCCTGATAGGCGGCGGCATCGGTAACGCCCTCGGCCACCACAGCTCAAACCAGAAAGTCGGCGCCGTGGTCGGTGCGATACTGGGGTCCTCCATAGCCAAGGATATTCAGCGAGATAGTCAACACGGTACGCGCACCACTCGCACCACGGTAGAGGAAGTTTGTGAAACTCACTACCGCGAAGCGCAGCACGAAAAGATCGTCGCCTATCGCGTTGCCTATGAGTATGGAGGTAATATCTACCATACCACCCTGGATGAAGCACCCGGGAACACCATGCCGGTTTGGGTCAACGTCCGACCCGCGCTTTAATGCCCCCAAGGCACTTGAATGAACAGTCAAGAGATCAGCGGAGAGAATGATGTCGGGTTTCGGAACAAGCATGGCCACCATTGCCATTGCCCTGGTGACGCTCACAGCGTGGGCGCCAGCCGAGGCTGGACGATTGTCCTACGTGAAAAGCCCCCAGATTCTGGCGCAACAGCAGAAAAACTTCGCCGCGCCGCGCTTGCTGAGTAAATCCCAGGCGGCCGCCATGGCCACCTCACGCCACGGCGGCAAGGTTTTGAAGGTCGAATCCACCGATACTCGAGGCGACTACCGCGTGCGACTGCTACTCGACTCCGGGCGTATCAAAACCGTGTCGATCAGAAGCCCCAAGGGCAAAAAGAACACCTGAGCACCCTCACCTAATCAAGGACTGACGGTAACTATTTATGCGACTGCTTATTGTTGAAGATGAAGCGCTGCTGCGCGAACAGTTGATCGGCGCCTTTGCCGTAGACGGTACCGTGGTAGAACACGCCGCGGATGGCCGCGAAGCGCTCTACCTGGGTACCGAATACCCCTACGACCTCGCCATCGTCGATCTGGGGTTGCCGGAGATCTCGGGAATAGAATTGATCCGCCAGTGGCGCGAACAGGGCAAAGACTTTCCCGTGCTTATTCTCACCGCCCGCAGTAACTGGCAGGACAAAGTAGAAGGCCTTGAAGCCGGCGCCGACGACTACGTCACCAAGCCCTTTCATGTCGAGGAAGTCCAGGCCCGGGTTACCGCGCTGTTACGTCGCGCCGGGGGTCACGCCAGTTCGCAGCTACAGTTTGGCCCCATCTCCATCGACATCGGCGCGCGCACGGTTAACAACCACGACGAACCCGTAGAGCTCACCACCTACGAGTACAACACGCTGGCCTACCTGGTCCACAATGCCGGCAAAGTCATCTCCAAATCCGAGCTCACCGAGCATCTTTACGACCAGGACTACGATCGCGACAGCAATGTGCTGGAGGTATTCGTCGGTAGACTGCGCAAGAAACTCGACCCCCAGGGTGAGCTCAAACCCATCGCCACCGTGCGCGGCGCCGGCTACCGTTTTGACCTGCAGCGGAGTTGAATCCGATGGCTGCGCTTGTGACTAGCCGGGTGGCTAGAGGGGTACCCGGCTCGATCCGGGGGCGCCTGCTGCTCGCCATCGCCTTGCTACTACCCTTGTTTTTGGGGCTGACCGGCAGTCTGCTCGACCGCGCTTTCTACCGCAGCCTGATAGTCGCCCAGGAAGAACGGCTCAAACTACAGGTTTACGCCCTCCTCGCCGAAGCCGACTATATCGATGAACTCAGTATGCCGGAGCAGCTACTAGAGGCTCGCCTCAACCAACTCAACTCGGGGCTTTATGCGGCTATCATCGGCGCCGATAAAGCCCTACGCTGGCAGTCCGCCTCCGCCGCCATACGCGATCTCGACACTTTTGCAGAACGGGTCCCCGACCTCAACGCCGGCGCCAGTGACTTCTCCCAGTGGGCTTCGCACTACCAATACGCTTACAAGGTCATCTGGGAAACTGAAGCCGGCGACGAGCAGGCCTTCACGGTGCTAATGATCAACAGCGACCAATCCCTTAACGCCGAGTTAAGCGCCTATCGCGCCAATCTCTGGATCGGTCTGTTAGTTGTCGGCCTGTTACTGGTGGCCACCTTGCTCCTTATTATGCGCTGGGGACTGCGCCCGCTAAAGCAACTCGCCGCCGACCTCGAGGCCATCGAACAGGGCCACAGCGAGCAACTGGTGGGAGACTATCCAGACGAGGTCAGCCCCGTCACGGCTAATCTCAACCGTCTCCTGGACACCGAGCGCCAACGCCGGGAACGCTACCGCAATACGATGTCCGACCTTGCTCATAGCCTGAAAACGCCCCTGGCGGTAATGCGCTCCGGTCGCGATCGCCCCGAGGTCATCGACGAGCAGACAGATATCATGCAGCAGATCGTCGACTACCAGCTCAAGCGCGCTGTTAACCAGCGCGAAAATCTGCTCAAGCCCATCGCCCTTGCACCCGCTGTTGCGCGCATGACGGCAGCCCTCACTAAGGTCTACGCCGCCACCCCAGTCGACTGGCAAGTCGATATCCCCAGCTTCCTCTCCTTTCGAGGTGACGAGGGCGATCTGATGGAACTGCTGGGTAATATCCTCGATAACGCCTGTAAGTACGGTGCCGGTAAGGTTTCAATCAGCGCCTCTGTCATCGAGCAAACGCTACACTTGACCATCGGCGACAATGGCCCCGGCGTTCCCCAGCAGCTCCGCGGCGATATTATCAAGCGCGGCGCCCGTGCCGATACCGCCATTAAGGGCCAGGGTATCGGCCTCGCTGTGGTGATAGATATTGTCGCTGCCTACGGTGGTCACTTGAGTATTAACGAGTCCTCACTCGGTGGAGCTGAGTTTTCGCTTTCTATTCCTCAATAGGAATCTCAATATAGTTTTGTGGTCGCAGCCTATTGAAGCTCTGAGTATTTAATTCGGGGTTCCCCCTTACCTATGCGCATAGAAGAAGTTAATGTGAGTGAGGGCTGCTGTAGGCAGTGTCAATTACAACTCTTCACAAAATTAAGTGCGCGAGCCGCGCGAAAATACCGTAAGCTGAACGCCTACCTAATCAAAGTGAGAGCACGCCCATGGCGAAACCCAATTATGCATTTGCGAAGCGTCAAAGAGACATCGCCAAAAAGAAAAAGAAAGAAGAGAAAAAGGCCCGTAAATTAGCTGAAGCCAATGGTGAAATAGATCCCAGTCTCGAGACGACTGACGCCGAGCCGACTACCGACGCAGCCGAGCCTACCAGCGACACTACACCCGCTGCCGAGTAAGTGCGTAGCGAGCGCATCACCCCCGGTCAGGAAAGCCAGCGACCGATAGGGGTTTTAATCCAGAGTATGTTCATCAGTTTTTTCAGACCCTCGGCCTTATCGGTCGTGTAGGGATAAGCTGCGCCCAGCTTATCGCCGGTGGATTTATCGATGACCACTGGCATCGCGTGACAAAAACCCTTCAGTCCGCACTCGCCGTTTACCTGGCCAACGCCGCTTAGCTTGCGCCCACCAAAGGGTGCTGCCGGCACGCCGTAGCTGCAAGCCATATCGTTCACCGATGCCGAACCGGTATCGATTTGGGTAGCCAACTGAAAGCCTTTTTCTGCGTCGTTGGTCCAGACGTTGCCGTTCAAGCCAAAGTCGGAATCGTTGGCCAGGCGAATAGCCTCGGCCTCGTCGGCCACTTTTTGGATACAGAGAATGGGGCCGAAGGTCTCGTGCTTCATGATGTCCATCTCGTGGGTCACATCGGTCATCACCGTCGGCTCAAAATACAGACCGGTAAGGTTAGGATTGCGCTGACCACCAACAAGAATCGTCGCGCCTCTGGCTTTGGCATCCGCCACGTGGTCTTCGATAATCGTCATCTGCCGGTCCCAAAAGACCGCGCCGACGTCCTCGTCGTAACCCAGTTCGCTACCCTGTCGTAGCTCTTTAGTGAGTTCGACTACTCGCTCGACAAAAGCATCGTAGACAGACGCGACTACATAAATGCGCTCGGTGCCGCAGCAGTAGTGCCCGGTGTTCATACAAGCGCCAATCAATGCACCGCTGGCTGCCCGCTCGATATTCGCATCCGCGCAAACCACCATGGCGTCGTTACCACCCAATTCCATCGTGCAGGGAATCAGCTGACGACCGCAGGATTCGGCCACTCTACGCCCGGTTGCGACGCTGCCGGTGAAGGAAATTTTATCCAGCCCCGACTCCACCAACGCCGCGCCGGTTTCGCCGTCGCCCATCAGTACCTGAAATACGCCCTCGGGAAGGCCCGCCTCGGTAAATACTGTTTCCGCCATCTTGGTTGAATACGGCGTGACCTCCGAGCCTTTCACAATAACCGCGTTACCCGCCATCAGCGCCTGGATAGCCGGGTTCATCGCCAGCACAAAGGGCCCGTTCCACGGCGTTATAATGCCCACCACGCCGCGTGGTTTGTAGACGATCTTCAGCTTCTTCAGAAAACCGAGCACGCCGTGAACTTTCTTTTTCTCGGGCTTCAAAAATTTCTTGGCATTCTTCGCGTAGTAACACAGCGAGTCTGCCACTGCGAAAATCTCCATCGCCAGTGCATCGCTGCGCGCTTTCCCAGTCTCTCCCACCACTGTGTCGACAATTTCGTCCTGCTTTTCCAAGACAATCTTCAACGCCCGATTCATATACACCGCACGCTCATCAAAACTCAGCGCTGCCCAGCCACCCTGCGCCGCCCTCGCTCGTGCTACTGCCGCTGCAACGTCTTCTTTGTTGGCGCAAATCAATTCACCGCTGGTCTCCAATGTAATAGGGCTGCGTAGTTGCAGATGACGTCTGCTATCGTTGGACTCAATGGGCTCGTATATCGACATGCTGGCTCCGTTCTGGGTGGTTACTTATTGACGCCAAAATTACGCTCGCTGCCAATGACTGTCAATGTAGCTACTTGAACTACTAACCGGAAAAAACCCCTAAACCAAACACTCGCACAAACCAGGCAGCCGGCATCGTAACCCCCTTTCTGGGACTGTATACACCAGGGACGGTGCAGGATGGGACGGTCCGACGCATCGGCACGGCGTGTCCCAGGAAGGGGGTTACGATGACGACTGCCGACACCAACTGCTTCGAAGTGAATTCTGAGTTCAAATGCACGTATTCAATTTTAAACTCATACCCAAAATGTGCTATATTTTCAGGCTTTTAAGGGCATAGTCAGCCATCCGCCCCCCTCAAGGATCGAGTAACATGACTCAAAAAGTAGCACTGATTACAGGCATCACCGGACAGGATGGATCCTACCTGGCAGAGCTGTTACTGGCCAAGGGTTACCAAGTGCACGGGCTTAAGCGACGCGCATCTTCTTTTAATACCGAACGCATCGATCACCTCTATCAAGACCCCCATTTTGGGCCAACCGACCTGACCTTACATTACGGAGATTTAACCGACTCTTCGAATTTAACCCGGGTAATTCAGCAAGTTCAGCCCGATGAGATCTATAACCTCGGTGCCCAGAGCCACGTCGCCGTGTCCTTCGAGCAGCCCGAATACACCGCCGATGTCGATGGTCTTGGTACCCTGAGGCTGTTGGAATCTATCCGCCTGTTGGGCATGGAAAAGAAAACCCGCTTCTACCAGGCCTCCACCTCCGAGCTTTACGGACTCGTGCAGGAAACCCCGCAAAAAGAGACCACACCCTTTTACCCGCGCTCACCCTACGGCGTCGCCAAACTGTACGCTTACTGGATCACGGTAAACTACCGCGAGTCCTACGGTATGTACGCCTGTAACGGACTCCTCTTCAACCACGAGTCGCCCCGGCGCGGCGGTAACTTTGTGACCCGCAAGATCACCCGCGGTCTGTCTAATATCTCCCAGGGTCTCGCTCCCTGCCTTTACATTGGCAATATGGACGCTCGCCGCGACTGGGGTCACGCCCGCGATTATGTTGAAATGCAGTGGTTGATGCTCCAGCAGGAAAAGGCCGAAGATTTTGTCATCGCCACCGGCCAGCAGCGCTCGGTACGCGATTTCATCAACAGCACTGCTCAACAGCTCGGCATCACTTTGGCGTTTAGTGGCACGGGTGTTAATGAGATTGCCCGCGTTGCCGCCATCGATTCCAACGTCGCCGATGCAGATATCAAGGTGGCTATCGGCGCTGAGATCGTTAAAGTTGCGGAGAATTATTTCCGGCCCGCCGAGGTCGACTCGCTGTTGGGTGATCCTACTTATGCGCGCGAGAAACTCGGCTGGGTACCCACTACCACTCTCGATGAGATGATCGCCGAGATGGTGGAATCAGATCTCGCCCTCGCTAAGAAAGACAGACTGTTACTTGAAAGCGGCTATGAGGTTACACAGGCTCGGGAGTAGCCACCCGTTCTATTCGGGCTTCCCACTTAATACTCTTCTGGCGACACGCCGTACCGATGCCTCGGTACGGCGTGTGCCGAAAAGGGAACAGATGTTGATAGGTGGCGGCCACCCAAATCCTGCCTGCTACTAAGAATATCAGCCGTTAGCAGCCTCTGCATGAACATTGTGCACGCCCTGCACATCGCTTAGTTCTGGCGTATCGTAGAGAGGCCGCTCGAGCGCCGCCCAATCGATATCGCCATCATTAGGCATATCTTCAAACTCCAGAATACCGAGTTCCTCAAACTTGGGGCGAATCGCGTCGGTCATCAGGCCAATGCGCTTCAGGTTTGGAATCACTCGAGTGAACAGCAGATTGCGGAACATCTTCATCACGTGGCCTTCGAGAACCCGCTTGCGGGTCTCCTCGACGTCCCAGCCGAAGTGTCGGTAAACATCTGTGGCGATGAGTCGCTCGCGAGATATAACACATGCCTCGTAGGCGAACAGGGCGCGCTCGTTGCGCTCCTCTTCGGTGAGGCTCTTCAGGAAATCTTCGAGGTAGTTAACGCCGAAGGTAACGTGGCGGGCTTCGTCGCGAATAACCAGATGCACGATGTCGCGCAGAACCGGATCGGGAGACGTTTCCCGGGCGGTCTGGAAGGCTGAGAGTGCCAGGCCTTCGATGACGATTTGCATGCCGATAAACTTCAGGTCCCAACGTGGGTCGGTGAGAATTTTATCGAGAATACTCTTCAAGCTGGTGTTGATGGGGTACATCAAGCCGATGCGCTTTTGTATATATTGGTTGAATACGTCTACGTGACGGGCTTCGTCGAAAGTTTGTGAAGCGGCGTAGAGCTTGGCGTTATATGTAGGTGCACAGCAGGTCAACTGGCTGGCGACTAATAGAGCGCCCTGCTCGCCGTGTAAAAACTGCGACAGGCTCCAGGCATTGCTGTGGCGCCAAAAATCTGCTTTCTGCTCGTCGTCGAGGGCTTCGAAGGGCTCGTAACCACTGAGGTTCATCAGGTCGGCCATACCCTCGGCATCGTCCCACTCCTGGTCCCAGTTAATGTCTATGGAGGGGTCCCAGTTGAGCTGCTTGCCCAACTCGTAGAGTTTGCGGATGCGGTCATCCTGCAGCGTGTAGTTCCAATTGAATGCGCCGGTGAGCGGTGTCTGAAAAAGTTCAGCGACGTGATCGACGTCCTCGCTGGTCAAAACATCCTCGAGATCTGGGAAATCATCACAGGGAAATCTCTGGATCATGCGGGGTTCTTTGTCGACAATTTTCAGCTTCATAGTCAATCTCCGTGCAGTGCGCCGTGTATCGGCATTAATATGATATTAAATATGTGCCTACAGGGGGTTTACCTCAAGGTAAACAATTGACAAAATGAAGTCATATTTGGCCAATAGCAGAAACTATGTCATTACCGCCTACAGTGCCTATCCGCTACGTTGCGATTCTCGCCGACCTGGTTCGCCAGCGCGGCGGCGACAACAACCGGCTGCTGGGCAACACGGGCATTCAGCAGGCTGACCTTGCTCGCTTTGACCGGCGTATTCAATTCCGCGAGTTTAGCAATCTGGTGGGCAACGCCTATTTGCTGACCGGCGACGTCGCGCTGGGCCTGCATTTTGGCGGGCAACTTAACCTCAGCTCCCACGCCACGCTGGGTCACGCGTTGATGAATTGCGCGGATTTTCTGGGTGCCCTGCAGCTGTTCCTGAAGTACTACCCCATTCTTGCCAGTAATCTGGAATTGAGTTATCACGAGGAGGGCGAACGCTGCTACCTGACACCCCGCTGGGAGATACTGGAATTCAACGAGCAGTTTTCCTATGAATTTTTGTTTGCGAGTATCCTCACCAGCGCGCGTTTTTTACTGAATCGCACTGAACCCATGTTTCGGTTGGAGCTGCCCTACGCGGAGCCGCACTACGTTAACGTTTACCGGGAACTGTTTGGCGACGACGTTCACTTCGACTGCCCCGTGGGTCGGCTGTCTCTGCACAGGTCGTTACTGACGGTGCAGTTGCCGAGTTCCAACCAGGTGCTGCGCGACCTGTATGAACAGGAGTGCAAGCGGCTGTTGGCGGACCTCGTCGGCCACGAAACGGTGGCGGAGCAAACCCTGCAAGTGCTGCGTCAACTGGAGGGGCAATATCCGCAGGGCGAGGCGGTGGCAGCGCTGCTCAATTACAGCCCCCGCACCTATAGACGACGCCTTGAGGATGAGGACGTGCACTACCAGCAACTACTGGACCAGGTGCGCACCGAGCACGCCATGCACCACCTCATCCACACCCGCCTGCCGACCACGAGCATTGCCTATATGCTCGGTTTTAACGACGCCTCAAATTTTCGGCGCGCCTTTATCAAGTGGACGGGTATGAGCCCGCGGGAGGCTAGAAAGAATGGCTAAAGCCGCAGCCAATGGCGAGCGCGCCCTGACAATTTACGCCGGCGCTGAGGCCCGGCTGCGTCTTCAAAAGGAAGGTTGGCACCCCGACCTGTTCTCGCTGCTGGTGGGCGCCTCGGGTGGCCCGAAGTGGTTTGTGCTGAAGTATCTGGACGAACTGATGTTCGGCGACTTTCTGGCCGGCGGCACCCGCAAGCTGGATTTAATCGGCTCTTCGATTGGCAGCTGGCGACACGTTTGTCTGACCCAGCCCGACCCCATCGCCGCGCTCGATGTATTGGCCAAGCGCTATTGTGAACAAACCTATACCAGCAAACGACCCTCGGGAGCTGAGGTGTCGGCTGTTAGCGGGCAGATGCTCGAGGAAATTTTTAAGGTGAGTGGCGTGGACGGCGCGGCGGCGCTGAGAAATCACCCGCGCTACCACAGCCATATTGTCACCGCCCGAGGCGGCCATTTTACCGGTAGCGCGCAGCCGTTGGTGTTGGCGCCCTCTCTGGGCCTGGCGGCGCTGGCAAATGGTATACACCGCAAAGCGCTGCAGCCCTTCTTCCAGCGGGTGCTTTTTAGCTCACCCGGAGACGCAGACCAACGCTATCAACCCGGCGGCGACCTGGCCTTTACCGACTTCAATACCGCGCGCGTAGCGCTGCATCAAAACAATACCAGCGAGGCGCTGTTAGCCAGCGGCTCTATACCTTATGTGTTAGCTGGCGAGCGCAATATCGCCGGCGCGCCCAAGGGTCACTACTGGGACGGCGGCATTATCGACTACCACTTCGACCTGGATTTTTACCGCGGCGACGGGCTGATTCTCTATCCACAATTCAGCAGTGAGTTAACCTCGGGCTGGTTTGACAAGATGCTGCCCTGGCGCCGCGGCCGCAGCAAGCTCTCGGACCGGATGATACTGCTGTGCCCCAGCGATGATTTTGCGACCAGCCTGCCCGGCGGTAAAATTCCCGACCGTAAGGATTTTCACGGCTACGAACCCGAGCAGCGCATGGAGGTTTGGTATGCCGCGATGGAGGCTAGCAAAGTATTGGCAGAGCAATTTGCCGAGCAGCTGAGTAAATCCGATCCGCTGGATGGAGTGAGGTTTTTACCCACCGTGTTGGCTTAGCTCTTTAATTTTTGGGGGACCTGCACGGGTAAACGGTCTCAGACTGACATGGGCTTTTCAGTCGCTCCCGGGGTGCCGGACCAACGTAATTCGCTTGGTGAAAAACCCATGCCAGTCTGAGCCCTTGCATCGCGCAATGATCGGCCACACTGAGTGCTAAGGGGCTGGGGTTAAGCACTGGAGCTCACACAATTAAGTAAACTGTCCCCATAATTAGTACATATGTTCGTCGAGAAATTCGTTTGCTGCTTCCTTTAGTGGCCGTTCAAAAGCAGCGGCGAGAAAGCCCAATTCGATTTTGAGATTAACGCAGGTATCAGTGATATTCAGCTCGCCTTTGGCGCCGCTACCTTTGAAGGTCACGTGGTCGCGCTCGCGGTTCCAACGACAGCTGAGATTGAAGCGACTACTCAGGTCATCGGCAAGCGCTTCGGCAGCGGTGTGTATCTCCGCTTTGGGCATGGTGTAGTCACGCGATAATCTGAAGCCGGCCATCGATCTTCCCCACAACTATTTATTATTCTTACCCGCCTAGACTAACGCCTGGCGGTCTTCATCACCAACCAATTTCCCAGCAAAATGAACGACAGACCCAGCGCTGTCATCATGGACCACTGATAGCCCTCGAACACGGTGGAAACCAGCATCGCCACCACCGGTATTAACAAATTAACGTAGCTGGCGCGGTCGGCACCAATGCGCCCGATAAGCGTGATATAGCACCAAAATGCTATCAAAGACCCGAACACCGACAGAAACACCAGCGAGGCCATATAGGAAAAGCTTGGATCGACAGTGATCGGAACGCCTCTAGCCAACGAAAAACCATACAGACACAGCGCGCCAACACCCATTCCCCAGGCATTGGTAACCAGCACCGGCACCTGCTCGCGGCTATTGCGCGCCGCCGCCAGGTTACCCAAGCTCGCCAAGTATGCCCCCAGCAGTGCGTACAATAAGCCCATCAGCGCCTGTTTGTTCATGTCCACACCTATCAACTCGGGCCAGAACAGCAGCACCATACCCAGCATGCCCGTTAGCGCACCGGCCAATATTGTTTTGTCGATGGGGATGCGCTCGATCAATGCGCCGTTGAGAATATTGAAGATAACCAGGTTAGAAAAAACCAGCGCCACCAGCCCACTGGTGATCAGTCCCTCGGCCTGATAGACAAACCAGTAGTTGATGCAAAACAGGCACAGCGCCTGCACCAGCATCACCCGGGTGTGTTTCCAGGCCAGCCGCAGCGGCTGGCGGCGCAGTAACAAAAACGTGAACATCAACAGCGACGCCAGCATAAACCGGTGGGCAATACTCACGCCGGGGTCGATAATACCCAGCTGGAAGGTGATAGCTATCCAGGTGGAACCCCAGATCATCACTGTCGCACAATAAAGCGCTAGACCTTGCATGAGGGATTCCGATAATTATCCTGCCCGGCGAGTGTTGCCAGCACGGCCTCACACACCTCGTCCAGGCAAGTGTAACGACGTGGATAGGACAAGCTGTAGATCGGTAGACGCGACAAAATATCGCGGCCGAACCCGGTGAATTGCTTAACGACGTGTTCGCGATCGGTGATATCCAGCTGAAAGGAATTACGCATCATGGCGATAAGCGCGTCGGCGCCCCCCACGGGTTCGATGACTACACCGTGTTCGCGCGGAGCATTGACTGGCGAGTTCAACAAAAAGATCGCCTGCAGCGGCCACGCCTGCCGGGTGCTGTGCGCCAGGGGCAACGCGATACGCGCCTTGCCGGAATAATGTGCGACCGGCGCGGTGGGCCCGCCACCGGCGGCAAGCTCGGCGATTGAATCGTCTAGCAGACGCGCGCCCCGGTAACTGGCGGTTAATTCCAAGGAGTCTCCAGCAGCACAGCGCAGCGCCAGGCAGTCGTCACCCAGCAGCGGAAAGCCGCGCTCCTGCATACTCACCGCCATGGTCGATTTGCCGTAGCCGGTATCACCCAGAAACGCCACCGCGAGGTCGCCGCCCCCTTCCACCATCGCATTGGCGCTGCCGTGCACTACCAGGTTGCCGCGGTGGGATACCAGGCGAGGTATCACTTGATCGATCAATATATGGCGAATGGTTTCCGCTGGCGTATCGGCTACTGCGCAGGCATCAATGTGCTGGCCATCGGCAGAAATCGCAAAGTCGGCCAGTTCGGGAAAGCGCAATAAATGGCCACCTTTGTAGTAGGCGCCGGACAAGCAAATTTCGCCATCGTCCAGTTCCCAGTCGTGGAACCAGTCGAGCTCAGTTTCGGCGGCGCGTGGCTTAGCGTGCAGATCGAAGTTCAGTCTGTTGGTGTTAAGCGCTGAAGCGCCATCTTCAATAGCCTCCAGTTCGGGCAGCGCTATGCCGCTGCTCAGCTGCAAATCAAAAATACGGTAGTGGTAGCGGGCGTCCACGACTGCTGCTACCCCGGCGGCGGCGCGGCAGGTTCAAATACATTCCCCGCCAGCGTTACTTCCCGGCCGCAATACTCGGCCGCCTCCATCTGCGCCATCACTTGGGCTGATTCGCTGTAGGCCACGGTGCGTTTACCATCGGGCAAGTTGCAGATGACAACACCGCGCCACGGCGCATCACCGCGGTACAACACGGTATAGCCGGCCACCGTCGCCGGGCCATCAAAGCCGGGCACCACTTCGCAAAGGCTGGTTGCCGCTGCAACCGCGCTGGATACATCTTCAAAACCGTAGCCGTTTGGCGCGGGCGTGGTTGACCACAGCGCGACGCCCTGCTTAGTCAAAAAGCTGCTGACGCAAGTGACCATACCGGTATCGCCGGGGTTATCCCGGAGTACCTGGGCCATTTTTACGGTGGCCTGGAACACAAAGTTATTCAGCGGTCCGCCGCCAAAGGTCATCGCTCCGGTCACTGACAACGGTCGATTGGGGTCAACGCCAAGCTCGGCCACCTGCACCCGCACCGCTGCCGGAAAGCAGCTGTAGATTTCCATGTGTTCGATATCTTGTGGGGTTTTGGCGGCCAGTTCGAAGGCGCGCTGTCCGGCAATTTCGAAGCCCTCGCAGCGGTGTAATTTCCGGCGCTGCGCCACCACGGTCATAAAGTTGCTCTCGGTGGCACACAGCGGGTACACCCATTTGTGTTGGGGAATACCCAGCTCCCGCGCTTTCGCTACGGAACAGAAGATCATGGCGCTGGCCTGGTCTACGTTCCACTGGGAGTTGTGTAATTTTGTATAGGGAAAGGCCAGCATTTTATTTTTGGCCGAGGGCTCGCGGATAAACTCCGCCGCTACTGGTTCGCGCACCCAGGCGTCGGGA
Source organism: Halieaceae bacterium (assembly GCA_047618115.1). GTDB lineage: Bacteria > Pseudomonadota > Gammaproteobacteria > Pseudomonadales > Halieaceae > CALJGI01. Next base: position 18,946 of record JBLHKV010000038.1, read on the forward strand.
TTGTCGGCGGCGATGCGACTGAAGCCGGCGTAGAGCTCGGCCATATCGTCGCGCTGCTGGTCTATGGAGTGTCCTTGCTCATAACGCAGTGCGCTGTCGATTATCGCGTAGTAACCCACCGGCATTCCCAAGCCAGCCGCGGACTCAACCGGCGACCAAAGCTCGGCGTGGGGCACCAGGGTTTCGTCGGGCTCTACATTCACCTGTTCGACCCGGCGCGGTTCGATGCCGGCAATTGTGGCCCGCAGATCCCGGTATTTAGATTCACCTCCGGTCACCAACATTACGCTGGCGTTGCCCTCGGCAATTGCCAAACAGGCACGCGAGATGAGTAGCTGCTGGGTCACCCCGAGATTGGCTAACAGGGTATTGGGCGCCTTTTCCCCCGCACAGTCTCCAGCTGCAATGGCGTCGGCCACTAAGCGGGCCGGATCGCTGTAGGCCCACACTCCCTTGGGCACGGCGATATCGTCAATTTGCTTGAGCACTGCAACATTACCGCAATCGGCGGCGGCATCGCGGGTTGCGCGAATCATCAGTTCGATGGCGTCGTCGCCGCTGCCGGCTTCTTCGCTGCGCTGGGTTATGGCTGCCACGCCTACCAGTATCGGGGTTGTTTGGTCGGTCATGTCGGTGCTGGTTCCTTTGTCAAAATCTACGCAAGCGGGGCAGATTATCTCATATTTTGATGGATGTCATATTTTTGCACAAAACCCCTATATTTATAGACTATGGAAGCTATCAACCCGCTCCAATTTACGGTAAAATACTGTACATAAACACAGTTATCAATCACTCGTTTTTATATTAAATTTTTAGGAGTTTCCCATGGCTGAATGCAATCTTAATGGCATCGAAAAACGCGAAAAAAATAAACGCCTTGCCTCAGAAATCACCCAACTCGCGGGTCAGATCAACGCCGCTACTTATCGCTTTTTAAAACTCCTCGCCGAGTTCGATAATAACCTCGGCTGGAGCGGCGACGGCGCGACAAAGTCGTGCGCGCACTGGCTAAACTACCGCTGCGGTATCGCGCTGGGTGCCGCCCGCGAACGAATCCGGGTTGCGCATTGTTTAGAGGAGTTGCCAGAAACCAACCGGGCCCTTGGCGAGGGAGAAAT
>JBLHKV010000039.1:0-19899 GCA_047618115.1 Halieaceae bacterium
ACCTTTGATCCAGCCATCACCAGCGTCGGCGAAAGCGATCACCGGCCGGTGATAACGATCTTTTACCCGCGAAGCAAGAATACCAATGACACCCTGATGCCAACCGGGGTCGTACAGACACAGCCCAGTGGGTAACTCTCCCCTCCCTTCAAATGATAAGCGCTCCAGTGCGGTCATTGCGGTCTGCTGCATGTCGGCCTCGATCGAGCGACGCTCGAGATTCAGGTCGTCCAACTCACCGGCTCGGCGTAGAGCCTCGCCATCGTCACTCGCCAGCAGACACTCGATACCAGCAGACATGTCGTCCAAACGACCTGCGGCATTCAGCCGGGGGCCAACCGCAAAACCGAGATCGGCGGCACACACCCGGTCGACCTCGCGTTTTCCTATTTTTAACAGCGCCTCGATGCCAGGCCTGACCCGACCTGCACGTATCCGCGCCAAGCCCTGACTTACCAACATCCTATTATTGGAATCCAGCGGCACCACGTCTGCGACGGTTCCCAGCGCGACGAGATCCAGATAATCAGCCATCACCGGTTCGACGATGCCGCGGCCAAGGAACCAACCACGCTGGCGCAACACACTTCGCAGGGCGATCATCACATAGAAGATAACACCTACACCCGCCAAGTTTTTACTGGGAAAGGCACAACCCCGCTGGTTCGGGTTGACAATAACCTCCGCTGTGGGAAGTTTGGAACCAGGCAGGTGATGGTCTGTGATTAGCACCTTCATGCCCAACTCGCGGGCGGCTGACACGCCATCGATACTGGAGATACCATTGTCGACAGTGACAATAATATCCGGCTTACTTCGTGCAGCTACTGCAACAATCTCTGGGGTCAGTCCGTAGCCGTAATCAAACCTGTTGGGAACCAGGTAGTCCACCCTGCCACCCATAGCGCGAAGGGCGAGCACGGACAAAGCGCTACTGGTTGCGCCATCGGCATCAAAGTCGCCGACGATAAGAATAAACTGCTGGGCTTCAATGACATCGGCCAGGAGTTCGGCGGCCCGGTCTATTCCCAGCATGTTTCCAGGGGGGTGCATTCGCGCGAGGCTGTAGTCCAGCTCATCTTTCTGTGCGACTCCGCGCGTGGCGAAAATCTCATGCAAGACTGGGTTGGGATGCAGGCGCTCAGATGAAGCTGTGACTGACACCCGCCGTCGGACTCCACTGATCAGCATCGATCAGCTATCCAGCGAACTGGCCATGAACTTGTGAACGGCGCTGATATCGTTGGGTAAAACAGTAAAACGCTCTTCCCGGTCGAATAGATCCTGCATGTGTACTGGAAGTTGCGGCGCCGGAATATCACCACTGGCGGCAATGGCCTCGGGAAATTTCGCCGGGTGCGCGGTCGCCAGCGTCACCATCGGAACCGCCTTGTCGCGACGGCACTCTTGCGCAGCTCTTACGCCTATCGCCGAATGGGGATCGAGTAAATATGCGCACTCTGAATAAGTACGGGCGATCTGCTCTCGCGTTTGCTCGTCGTCTATTCGCTGTGAGCTAAACATTTGCTGTGCGTCGGCCATTGCGGAATCCGAGAGCTCGACGTCGGATTGACCAAACTGAGCCATGAGTCGAGCAATAGCGAGGCCATCGCGATCGTACAGATCGAACAGCAGGCGTTCGAAATTACTCGAAACGCTAATATCCATACTGGGAGAGAGCGTGTGATGCAACTCCTGTCGGGCATAGCGGTGTTGCGTCATAACCCTGTGTAATACGTCATTACGATTGGTGGCAATAACCAATTGGTCGATGGGCAAACCCATCTTGGAAGCCAAGTAACCTGCGAATATATCGCCGAAATTCCCCGTTGGCACAGAAAAGGCCACACTTCGATCGGGAGCGCCCAGGGCTAATCCCGCGTAAAAATAGTAGACAATTTGCGCCATTATTCGCGCCCAATTTATCGAGTTCACTGCTACCAAGCGGCGGTTCTCCGGAAGGAAACCGGTATCTCCGAAACTGGCTTTAACCATCGCCTGACAATCGTCAAAATTGCCTTCTACTGCGATGTTATAAATATTGTCACCCGAAACGGTAGTCATCTGTCGGCGCTGTACCGCCGAGACCCGATCGTTGGGGTGTAAAATAAAAATGTCGACATTCTTACAGCGCCGGCAGCCCTCTATGGCAGCCGATCCGGTATCGCCAGAAGTCGCTCCCATAATAACGACCCGTTCCTGACGTCGCTCCAGCACGTAGTCGAGCAGGTGCCCTAACAACTGCAAGGCGAAATCTTTAAAGGCCAGCGTTGGGCCGTGAAACAATTCCAACACCCATTCGTTCTGCCCCAGCTGAACCAGCGGCGCAATACCGGGGTGCCGAAAGTCCCGATAGGAATCATCGATAAGACGACGAAGATCTGCCTCCGGAATGCAGTCACCAACAAAAGGTTGGATAATGTTAAAAGCGAGACTGGGATAATCCAGTCCCCGCCACGAGCTGATCTCCTCACGCGACCATGAGGGGAGTTCAGCCGGCACATACAATCCGCCATCTGTCGCCAGACCCGTAAGCAAAACTTGTTCGAAATTTAGTTCAGGGGCGGTTCCCCGGGTACTTACATACTTCACAATGCGCTCCTGTAATCAGCCGTCGAGACTTTCCACCCGAATGCGGGTTACGCTATCGACAGTACTGTCCAGACTCTCTATTTGAGTAACCGCCCCAGCCAACTGAAACTCGACAGCGATGTTGGTCAAAATGATAACTGGGACTACACTTTCTCCCGCGGCGGGTGCCTTTTGTATCACGGCTTCTATGCTAATTCCCGCCTCACTCAGAATACTGGTTATCTGCGAAAGAACGCCAGGACGGTCTTGCACTGACATTCGTAAATAGTACGCACTGCGGATCTGACTGATATCCAGAATGACCTGCTCGCTTATCCCAACATCGTGATACCCCAGGTAGGGCACACGCTCACTAAGCTCGGCCGACACATTGCGAGCAATATCAACAAGATCGGCAATAACGGCAGATGCGGTCGGCTCCGCACCAGCTCCCGCTCCGTAATACAGCGTTGGCCCCACGGCATCAGCCTCAACGAGGACTGCATTTTTGACGCCATTAACGTTAGCCAACAAACGCGTTTCGGGGATCAGCGTGGGGTGAACTCGCAATTCGATACCTTGCTCGGCACGTCGTGCAATACCCAAGTGCTTGATCCGATAGCCTAACTCTTGCGCATAATCGACGTCCTCGGTAGCGATACCCGAGATGCCTTCGGTATAGACCTTGTCGAACTGCAAGGGCATACCAAAGGCGATGGAGGCCATAATCACCAGCTTATGCGCTGCATCAATACCTTCGACGTCAAATGTGGGGTCGGCCTCGGCGTATCCCAGAGCCTGGGCTTCGGCGAGCACATCGGCAAAGGCGCGACCCTTGTCCTTCATTTCGGTGAGAATGAAATTTCCGGTTCCATTGATGATTCCAGCCAACCACTGTATCGAGTTCGCCGCCAGACCTTCGCGCAGCGCCTTAATGATTGGAATACCGCCAGCAACAGCCGCCTCAAAGGCTACCGTCACGCCCGCAGCTCGGGCAGCGGCAAATATTTCGTTGCCTCGCTCCGCGATCAGGGCCTTGTTCGCGGTAACGACATGCTTACCGTGAGCGATCGCGGTTAAGACCAGCTCTGCCGCATAATCGGTACCACCAATTAACTCCACCAAGATATCCACGTCCGGGTTGGTCGCCACCGCCATTAGATCGCGAGACACCGGTATCGTGCCAGTATCACAGTCCGGATTGTCCCTCCTGGCGCCAATCTGGACGATTTCAATCTGCCGACCTGTGCGAGCACTGATCGTCTCGCCATTGCGCTGCAGAATCTGGAGCACGCCCGTGGCAACGGTACCTAACCCGCATATCCCTATTCTTACTCGGTCCAAAATCTCACTCCCTATCTTTTGTTAACAACGATGGCGGGGACTAATCAGGCAAATCCGTCGTCCCGGATCATTCGCTTGATATTGCGGATAGCTTGCCGTGTACGGTGCTCGTTTTCTATTAGCCCAAAACGCACATAGCCCTCGCCATACTCACCAAAACCAATGCCAGGTGACACTGCCACCTTGGCCTCCTGCAATAGCTTTTTACTGAATTCCAATGAGCCCATCTCCCGATAAAAGCCCGGTATTTGCGCCCAAACAAACATGGTTGCTCGCGGAGGTTCAACCGGCCAACCAGCTGCATTCAACCCCTGGCAAAGCACATCGCGGCGCTCTCTATATTGCGTGTTTATCTCTCCTACACAGCTTTGATCGCCCTCCAATGCTGTTATCGCTGCGACCTGTACCGGCGTAAACATACCGTAATCGAGATACGATTTCATGCGAGCCAGGGCACCCACCAACTCGGGATTACCGCAGCAAAAGCCAACGCGCCAACCCGGCATATTATAGCTCTTGGACAGGCTGAAAAATTCTACAGCCACCTCTTTGGCGCCCTCTACCTGCAAAATCGACGGTGCGGTGTAACCATCGAAGCACAAGTCGGCGTATGCGAGATCCTGCACAACCCAAATACTATGCTCACGAGCAATGGCCACTATCTTCTCGAAAAACTCCAACTCGACGCAATGCGTCGTCGGATTTGACGGGAAATTCAGTACCAGCATCTTCGGCTTCGGCCAGCTATTGTGGATGGCAGACTCTAGTTCGCCGAAAAAAGTGTGCTCATCCGACATAGGGATGTGCCGAAGGTCGGCGCCGGCAATGACAAAGCCGTAAGGATGAATAGGATAAGAGGGATTGGGGACTAAAATTACATCTCCCGGTCCGGTCGTAGCAAGCGCGAGGTGTGCCAGGCCCTCTTTTGAGCCCAGCGTTACTATCGCCTCTGTCTCAGGGTCCAGCTCCACATCGTAGCGACGTGCATACCAGTCGCAAATTGCCTTTCTCAAGCGAGGGATACCTTTGGACTGCGAGTAACGATGTGTGTCACCCCGGCGAGCGGTCTCCACCAACTTGTCTACGATATGCTCAGGGGTAGGCTGATCGGGGTTGCCCATGCCAAAATCTATGATGTCATCACCAGCGGCGCGAGCCTGCTGTTTCAGATCACCAATAATGTTAAAGACATAGGGTGGGAGTCGCTGAATTCTCTGAAAATCTGTGTGCACCGTTCTGTTCACTATAGGAGAGTCGGTCGGGGACCGGAACAGTACTGAGCGCAGGCGGAGCTGTCAATGCGCACCGCCAGATTGGGTCGGATTCTTTAATTTATGCCCAAACGATCGATTAACGCATCTGCCGGCATGAAACCGGGAAGCAGTTTACCGGATTGCAGAACCAGTGCTGGAGTGCCAGTCACACCAATTTTCTGACCCAGCAAAAACTGTCCTGCAACTGGGTTACCCGCGCAGACATTATCGGGAATAGCTTCCCGATTTTTGAGCATGGTAATCGCTTTTTGCTTATCCTTGGCACACCACGCTGACGCTATCTTTCGATAACTATCGGAACCCACTCCGGCTCTAGGGTAGGCCAGATAGCGTACCTCGACTCCCCGCCGATTGAGCTCCGGGACTTCTTTGTGAAGCTTTTGGCAGTAGAAACAATCGACGTCGGTAAACACGCTCACCCATGCCTTACGTTCACCCTCTGCCGGGAAAACAATCATATCTTCAGCGTCGATACCAGCTAATTGATCTCCTCGTTGCACATCGCGCCGCTCCTCGGAAACATTCCGAAAACCACCTGGATCAACTTGAAAAAGATCGCCAAAGACAAAGTACTTTCCCTGGGCATCGCTATAGACGACAGGACCACTGCCCAGCTCCACGGCGTAGACGCCTGGCAGCTCGCTGGTACTTATACTGGCTATCACAAAGTCAGGACGGCTGGCGGCAAAATTACCGCGAATCGTTTTTTCGATTTCAGGAGCCACCGGTACTGCCCAAACGTTGCCGACAACGACCACCATCCAGACGGAGCTTAAAACGGCTAAAAGACGCAATACTTGGGACGTACGGTGCATGTTATTTCCTCGTTGGCTGTTGTACTTGGATCGGCGCTGCCCGCTTAAGTTCCTCATCCTCGAGGATGGTGTTGTGCATGCAATTCCTGCATACGTTGCTTCGCTACGTGGGTGTATATCTGGGTAGTGGTCAGATCGCTATGGCCTAGCAGCAACTGTACCACACGAAGGTCCGCACCATGATTCAGCAGGTGGGTCGCAAAAGCATGGCGCAGCGTATGTGGAGACAGTGGTTTTTCGATTCCGGCCCTGATGGCATAGTGTTTGATCCGGTACCAAAAGGCCTGCCGAGTCATTTGTGCACCACGACGAGTGGGGAAAACAGCTTCGGCAGACCTTTCACCCAGCAGTTCCTGACGCGGGCCGCTGAGAAACCTTTGCAGCCAAACCATAGCCTCTTCGCCCATGGGAATCAGACGCTCTTTTCCGCCTTTGCCCATCACCCGCACCACACCCTGGTTCAGGTTAACTTGGCTCAAACCAAGATTAACCAACTCAGAGACACGTAGACCACAGGCATACAGTAATTCCAGCATGGTCCGGTCCCGGCATTCGAGAGCAATTTTGTCGTTGGGCGCGTGGAGCAATAAATCTACGTCGGACTCGCTGAGCACCTTGGGCAATGGACGTCCCAGCTTGGGGCTATCGATATCGAGTGAGGGATCTACTGGCATCAGGGATTCCCTGAGCTGGTATTGATAAAAGCCCCGAACACATGATAGAAAGCGGGCGGTAGAGCGCGCGGAGTACCCCTCGCGTAATCGGTGGCCCAGGTGTTCCATCAATTCGCTATGAGAGGCCTGCCGAAGATCTGCCGCGCGCACTGCATACAGCCAGATTGCCAGTTGTCTGAGATCGCGGCGATAGGCGCTCAGCGTGTTGTCGCTGAGCCCTCTCTCCATCCAGAGCGCATCCAGGTAGTGTTCCACCTGTTGCTCGCTAGCTGGAGAAAGTTCTACTACCACTTTCTGAGCTTAGCTTAGCTTAGCTTGATAGCGTCTGCCAGAACGGGCAGACGAAACCTTAGCGGCTCAACTTTTCCTTAATACGAGCTGCACGACCACTAAGTTCGCGAAGGTAGTAAAGCTTGGCTTGGCGCACGTCACCGCGGCGCTTAACAGTAATACTGTCGACCAGCTTGCTATAGGTCTGGAAACTACGCTCGACACCGACTCCGTGAGAAATCTTGCGAACCGTGAAAGCGGAGTTCACACCTCGATTACGTTTACCCAGCACAACACCTTCAAATGCCTGTAGACGTTCGCGGGTACCTTCCTTTACCCGGACCTGCACGACAACTGTGTCGCCTGGACCAAAGTCAGGAATGGTTTTGTCCATCTGCTCCGCTTCCAGCTCGGCAATAATTTTGTTGGTGCTCATTTTCTGCTCCTTAAGTACATTCTTCGTAGCTTCACAGCTAACTCTGTTCGCGGACATACTCCGCTAGTAATTTTTCCTGTTCGGGCGTCAGTGTCAACGCGCCTAACAAATCCGGCCGCCGTTCCCAGGTTCTTCCCAAAGCCTGCCTGAGACGCCAACGTCTAATTGCCTCGTGGTCACCACTTAGCAAAACTTCGGGCACTTTAGACCCATTAATCTGTTCCGGTCGCGTGTACTGCGGCCCTTCCAATAACCCGTTGACGTGCGAATCGAGGCGCGCCGAGTCGGCATGGCCCAACACTCCAGGGAGTTGTCGGGTCACCGCGTCGATAACCGCCATCGCGGCTATCTCGCCACCACTGAGGACAAAGTCACCCAGAGAAATTTCATCGTCGACCCTGGCGCTTATCAAGCGCTCGTCGATGCCTTCATACCGCCCCGCAACCAACACCAAGGCATCCTCGGCACACAATTCCTGTACCAGTGCATGGTTTAACGAACGCCCCTGCGGCGACATCAAGACCACGCGTGCAACCTGTCCAGTCGCGACCGACGCCGCTGCCTTGGCAGCGTCAATAGCCGCTGTCAGTGGTTCCACCTTCATCAGCATCCCAGGACCACCACCGTAAGGTTTGTCGTCAACGGTGCGATGCTTGTCCGTGGTGTAATCCCGAGGATTCCAGCCGTGGACGCTAATAATTTTCCGTTCAACTGCCCGTGACACGACGCCCTGTTCAAGGACAGCTGTTATCATCTCGGGAAACAGGGTGACTACGTCAATGCGCATCTTGCCTCCCGTTCCTGTGTATATCGATCACTTTTTGTTCCGGAATTAAAAATCCGGATCCCAGTCGACCTCGATCAAACCATTGATCAAATCGACCCGCTTAATTACCTGTCCAGACAAGTAGGGTATTAACCGCTTCTTATCGTCTCTGCTGTTAATACACGGGAGAACCGACAATACATCGTTAGCTCCCGTCGCCATCACGCTGTCCACCAGCCCCAACAATCGAGAGCCATTACTAGCCGGGTTTGATTCCATCTCGCCGGAATCATCCGCCAAAAAAATCTGTAACCCTTCTAACTGATGCCAATAAAACTCATCTTCGTCGAGTGCGGGCAAGCTATCCACCGGCATAGCTACGTCACACTTTCCCAGTACCTCGGCCCCGGTTCGATCATCAATACCCTCGATATGAATAACCAAACCTTTGCCCTGGATTCGACTTGCGTCTACCTCCAGTGGCAGCCATTGGCCCTGCCGTTTCATTACCAGACCGTCGTAATCGAGAATATTCTCGGCGGGATCGGTATAGGAACGAAGTTTTAGCCATCCCTTCAGGCCGTGGACACCGGTAATCCGGCCAACGATCAGCGGATCTTCCGAACCCTCAGCCACAGCTGTGACCCGGGTTTAGGCCGCTACCGCGCCCTTAACGAGATTGGATACGCGGTCGGACAACTGTGCGCCCTGACCAACCCAGTAATCGATGCGATCCTGGTCGAAACGCAGGCGTTCTTCCTGCCCACGAGCCACTGGATTGAAAAAACCGACGCGCTCGATAAAGCGACCATCCCGTGAATTGCGGCTATCGGTGACTGTAAGGTGATAAAAAGGCCGTTTTTTGGCGCCACCGCGAGACAAGCGAATTGTTACCATCGTGCTCAATTTCCCATAAAAGTGCAGCTAAATGCCGCTAAAATACAATAGATTTATTTCCAGTGCGCCGAGGGCACAGCGGAATCGTGCGGTATTCTACGTGAAACACTGTATCTTTAAAACCTCTTCCCTAATTTTTTTAGGAATATCGGGGGCTTAGATAAGAACTGCGGATCTTGCCTGGTTTCACTGAAACGGAAAACCACCTCCGGGAGCTTGATTCATGCCCCCCATACCACGCATCATTTTTTCCATACCGCCGCCTTTCATCTTCTTCATCATCTTCTGCATCTGCTTGTGTTGCTTCAGCAGGCGATTGAGATCCTGCACCTGCGTCCCACTACCCTGAGTGATACGCCGTTTCCGCGAGCCATTGAGAAGCTCGGGGTTCCGTCGCTCTTTGGGTGTCATAGAGTTAATGATCGCCTCCATTCGAACAAACACCTTATTGTCCATCTGGGTTTGCGCCATTTGCGCCATATTGCCCATGCCCGGGAGTTTATCGAGCAGGTTAGTAATTCCGCCCATGTTGCTCATCTGTTGAAGCTGATCACGGAAGTCCTCGAGGTCAAAGCGCTTGCCCTTCTTGATCTTTTTGGCGAGCTTCTCCGCTTTCTTTCGATCAACTTTCTCCTCAACTTCTTCAATCAGAGAAAGGACGTCGCCCATGCCAAGAATTCGCGAGGCAATCCGGTCTGGATGAAAAGGATCCAGTGCGGTAGTTTTCTCTCCCACTCCCAAAAACTTAATGGGCTTCCCGGTTATGGAACGCACCGAAAGCGCCGCTCCTCCGCGAGAATCTGCGTCCACCTTGGTGAGAATCACCCCGGTCAACGGCAACGCCTCATTAAAAGCGCGCGCTGTGGTGGCCGCGTCCTGGCCTGTCAGCGAGTCCACTACGAATAGTGTTTCTATCGGATTGAGAACGCGATGCAACTGACCGATTTCCGTCATCATATCGGCATCGACGTGCAATCGGCCTGCGGTATCAACGATGAGCACATCGGCAAACTGTATTTTCGCCTGCTCTACGGCTCCGCGAACGATATCCACCGGTTTCTGTTGATCCGAACTGGCGTGAAACAAGACATCGACTTCAGCAGCCAGTGTTTCCAACTGCTTGATGGCGGCAGGTCGATACACATCTGCGCTGACCACCATGACTTTTTTCTTCTCGCGCTCTTTGAGATAACGCGCCAGCTTGGCAACTGAAGTGGTTTTGCCAGCACCCTGCAACCCCGCCACCAGGACGATGGCAGGCGGTGTGGTACTGAGATTGAGTCCCTCGTTCGCCACCCCCATAACTGCTTCCAGCTCAGTCTGCACGATCTTAACGAAAACCTGACCAGGGCTAAGACTGGAGCTGACCTCCACGCCTACAGCGCGGCGCTTAACGGCCTCCACAAAATCTTTTACAACCGGGAGAGCCACATCGGCTTCGAGCAGCGCAAGGCGCACCTCGCGCAGGGTTTCCCCTATATTTTCCTCGGTAAGTGTTGCCTTACCCGTAATACTTTTTAGACTATGGGAAAGACGATCGGCTAAATTTTCAAACATGACAGGGACCTTAACTCGGCAGTGACGGTATTGGATTCCGCTGGAGCGAATCCGCGAGTATACTCGAGCGTGTGAACAAGCCCAACTCGACAAGCAAAACGACTATGCAAACAATTGACAATATTGCTCCGGTATCGACCCAATGACAGCTGCGGTCTTCAGCTTTGCAGCCGTAGCGCTCTACCTGACGGCTGCCGTCCTGCAACTTCTCGAACTACGCAACCAACGGGAACGTATTCTACCCATGGTGGTAGCCACGGCTAGTATCGGATTGTGCTTCCACGCTCTTGGTCTGACCGATATTCTGACCGATGACGTTGGTTATAACTTCGGCTTTTTCAAGATATCCTCGCTGATCTTTCTGCTGGTGACTGCAGCGACACTGTTGAGCCTGGCACGGCGCCCGCTGCAAAACCTGTTGGTCATACTCCTCCCTCTCGCCGCAGTATCAGTACTGATTTCGGCGCTTGCACCCACAACTCGGGACAGTGTGGCCCAGCTCAACGGTGGCATGCTGCTTCATATCGGCTTGTCCGTGGCAGCGTATGCGGTACTAACTATTGCCGCCCTCCAGGCACTGGCGCTGGCATCCCTAGACAGTCGACTCAGACATCACAACACGATCGGTATTGTAAAGATTTTTCCTCCCCTGCAGCTGATGGAAACCATTCTTTTTGAGCTGATCTGGCTAGGAGTCATCCTCCTTACCGCTTCAATAGCCAGCGGCTTCGTATTTCTCGATGACATTTTCGCACAGCATCTGGTTCACAAAACAACGCTAACGGTCGCCGCTTGGGTCACCTATTCGGTGTTGTTGTGGGGTCGCCACCAGCGTGGGTGGCGGAGTAAAACCGCCGTTTGGTGGACTTTGGGCGGTTTCCTAGTGTTGATGTTGGGGTACTTTGGCAGTAAATTTGTTCTCGAACTAATTCTGGCTAAAATTTGATCAAAAATTTTGAGTTTATGAGCTCTTGCCCATGGCGCAAAATTTCTTCAATATAGCCGGTCACATTCTGTAAGGAGCACTCTCCTAGTTGGACGAGGCACCGCTGGGCATTCTGTTCTCGGTACTGGTGGCATTGATAATTTTTTCCGGTTTCTTTTCAAGTTCAGAAACCGCAATGATGTCACTCAACCGTTACCGCCTGAAACATCTCAAAGGCACCGGCCACAAAGGCGCCCGGCGTGCGACGCGTTTGCTGCGTAGACCCGATCGCCTGATCGGTCTGATCCTTATCGGCAACAATCTGGTAAACATTCTCGCAGCGTCTATAGCGACCGTTATCGCAATTCGTCTTTACGGCGACGCAGGGGTGGTAATATCAAGTATTCTGCTGACCCTGGTAATTTTGATTTTTGCCGAGATAACCCCAAAAACCATCGCAGCGCTGCACCCGGAAAGCGTAGCGTTTCCAGCGAGCGTTATACTACTACCGCTAGGACGCGTGCTATACCCCTTGGTCTGGATGGTCAACTACATTACCAATGGTTTGCTCCGCGCCTTTGGGATTGATCCATCACGGCAGCGCGATCACGCTATTAATTCAGAGGAACTGCGTACTATCGTGGGAGAAGCAGGACACCTTATTCCCCAGCAGCACCAGGGTATGTTGTTAAACATCCTAGATCTCGAACAGGTCACCGTGGACGACATTATGATTCCTCGCAGCGAGGTTTTCGGTATAGATCTGGACAAAAGTGACGGCAATATTCTCAGACGAATTCAAAGCAGTGAGTTTACCCGAATACCCGTTTATCGCGACGACATCAACAACATCGAGGGAATGTTGCACCTACGTCATGTAAGTCGAGTCGTCACTCTGGAAGGTGTCGCTCGAGATACTCTGACCGAACAGATGGACAAGCCCTACTTTGTTCCCGAGGGAACACCGCTCAACACGCAGCTGTTAAATTTTCAAAAGGAAAAACGGCGCATCGCCATGGTTGTAGACGAGTACGGCGACGTGCTGGGTCTAGTGACACTAGAGGATATTCTCGAGGAAATCGTTGGTGAATTTACCTCGAACCTGACAGATGACATCGACGATATCTACCCGCAGCGCGATGGTTCGTTCCTGATTAACGGTAGTGCTACTGTCCGCGACATCAATAAATCACTGCAGTGGGACCTGCCACTGGACGGCCCGAAAACCTTAAACGGCCTGATGCTCGAACATCTTGAGGCTTTTCCCGATGGTAATGTGGGCATCAAAATCGATCGCTACTACCTCGAAATCCTCGAGCTAAAAGGCAATGTTATTCAGGCTATTCGCGCGCGCGAAATGCCGTCTGATGAAAACGACGAGTAGTTCCGCATCACGCAGGGCTCTGAACTTCCTATTCCTGGACTTTTAAATCTCTTGAAAATCGCCGGCCGTTAGCAACGTAGTGCTCGGCCTGCTGCTCCAACATTCGCTGCTGCTCAGAACTAAGCTCGCGTTTGATTCGTCCCGGCGACCCCATAACCAGCGAGCCGTCGGGAATTTCCATACCCTCCGGTATTAGGGCGTTGGCACCGATGATGCAATGTTTGCCAATCTTGACGTGATTGAGCACCACTGCCTGAATGCCGATCAAACTGTAATCACCAATCTCACAGCCGTGGACCATAGCCTGGTGACCCACTGTCACACCTCGACCGATTGTGCAGGATACTCCCTTATCGGTGTGGACCACGCTACCATCTTGTATATTACTCCCCTCTCCCACCACGATCTGATGGGAATCACCGCGTATGACCACGTTAAACCAGATACTCACGTCGTTTTCGAGAACCACGTCACCTATTATGTCCGCGCTGGGGGCAATAAAATGGCTATCGCCGAGCAGCTGCACTTTTTTCTCGCCCAATTGGTAGATCATCGCTTCACCTTGTTAGTTCAAAACCTGCGTTATAACCGATATTGGCCAGACGCACGAGCATGAACGCCGTGACTCCCCATATATCGTTCCCCTCAAAACAGTAATATGGCACCTGACGCCGGCCCAAAGAGAACTCAATATTCTCCAACATAAGGTTGGTGGGATCTGCAAAATACGCCAGTGGGGCAGTAAAAATGGCGGCCAGCTCATCCGGGCTGGGCACAAACTCCGTCGCTTCCAACAACAGGCCAACACAGGGAGTAATTTCGATATCTGACCGGGTTATCATCGGTTCTAGCTGGCCCAACTGCCTGACCCGATGAGGTGGCAGAGCAATCTCCTCCTGCGCTTCTCGCAGAGCTGTGTGCCAGCGGTCGGCGTCCTCGGGATCGCAACGCCCTCCCGGAAATGCCGTCTCCCCCGGGTGCAGCCGCATATGCAAGGCGCGCTGCGTCAGCACCACCTCGGCCCCAGCGATCGAGTCCTGCAGCAAAATGAGAACCGCGGCCTGCGCCAAATCGCCAGCGGCAGTTTCCTTTGTTAACGCCAGACCCGAATCGAGCCGCGCGACAAGCTCGTTGAATTCAACCATGGTCAGCGATCCTGCTGACGACCATAATAATCCTGGGCAAACTGATCGAGGGTTCCGGTCTCAATGGCCGCACGGATACCCATCATGTGGTTCTGATAGTAGCGTAAGTTATGAATGGTGTTCAGCTGAGAGCCCAATATCTCCTTGCACTTGTCGAGATGGTGCAGATAGGCGCGAGAGAAATTTTCACAAGTGTAGCAATCGCAGCTGTCGTCTAATGGCAGGCTAGAGTGTCGGTGCTTGGCGTTACGAATTTTTACCACCCCGGTACTGGTAAAGATATGGGCATTCCGAGCGTGCCGCGTAGGCATTACACAATCAAACATATCCACCCCGCGCCGCGCGCCCTCCAACAAGTCAGCAGGGGTTCCAACCCCCATCAGATAGCGCGGTTTGTCGGCGGGCATTTTGTCGGTGAGGTAGTCGAGAACCGCCATCATTTCGTCCTTGGGTTCCCCGACCGAGAGCCCACCAATAGCGTAGCCGTCAAATCCCAACTCGGTTAGTCCGGCCAGGGACTCCTCCCGGAGCTCGGAGTACATACCACCCTGTACTATCCCGAATAATGCCGACGGATTATCCCCGTGGGCGACACGGCTGCGGCCCGCCCAACGCAGCGACAATTCCATCGATTTTCGCGCCTCATCCTCGGTGGCCGGATAGGGAGTACACTCATCGAATATCATAACCACATCAGACCCTAGCGCTCGCTGGACAGCCATCGATGTTTCGGGGTCGAGGAATACTTTGCTGCCGTCTACCGGGGACTGGAAGCGCACGCCCTCTTCGCTGATCTTGCGCATAGCACCCAAACTGAATACTTGAAAGCCTCCCGAGTCGGTCAATATGGGCCCCTTCCAACCCATAAAATCGTGTAGGTCCCCCAATCCCGAAATTACCTCGGTGCCTGGGCGTAACATCAAATGGAAAGTGTTACCCAGGATTATCTGGGCACCAATTGCCTCAACATCTCTTGGCAACATGCCTTTAACCGTGCCGTAGGTACCCACAGGCATGAAAGCCGGGGTTTCAACCACGCCGCGAGAAAACTTCAACTGCCCCCGTCGAGCTGGGCCATCGTTGGCGGATACCTGAAAAACTCCTTCACCCATCATTACTTTCCTGTTCTTTGTCGCGCTTGTAAGCTGGGCACAGTGCCCTCGATAAACATAGCATCACCATAGCTGAAAAAACGGTAGCTATCCGCTATCGCAGCGGCGTATGCACTCATAATGTGTTCGCTCCCGGCAAAAGCACACACCAACATCAACAATGTCGACTCCGACAAATGAAAATTGGTCACCAGCGCGTCGACACATTGAAACTCATAGCCCGGATAGATAAATATATCCGAATCGCCAGTAAAGGGCCGAAGTTCGCCCGACCGACTGGCTGTCTCCAGGCTGCGCATTGATGTGGTGCCAACCGCAATAACGCGCCCTCCACTTGCTCGGGTCGCTGCCACTGCGGCGCACAAGTCCGCACCTACCTCTAGTCGCTCCGAGTGCATATGATGGTCCTCCACCAACTCCGAACGCACCGGTTGAAAAGTTCCCGCTCCAACGTGGAGTGTTACCTGAGCGGTTTTTACACCCATTTCGGCTAGTGATTGCAGCAATTCTTTGTCGAAATGCAGACCCGCCGTTGGCGCGGCTACCGCCCCCGGTGTCGTTGCGTATACAGTTTGATAGCGCTCTCTATCGACACTTGTGTCTTCGCGGTCGATATACGGAGGTAGTGGCATGTGCCCAAGTCGCTCCAACAACTCGGGCAATGGTGTGTCGGTGGACTCCAACTCGAAAAATTCGCCCTGACGCCCAATAATACGCAACTGAGTAACACCGTCGACGAGTCGCAACAGGGACCCTGGCGCAGGTGTCTTGCTGGCGCGCACGTGGGCCAGCGCTCGCTTGCCAGTCAGCACCCGCTCAACCAATATCTCGACCTTGCCCCCGGTTTCTTTGTGAGCAAATAGTCGAGCTGGAATAACCCGGGTGTTGTTGAATACCAGCAGGTCATTCTCTCTTACATAGGTTAGTAGTTGTGGGAACATTCCATGAATGAGGGCACCATTCACACCATTTAGGTGCAATAGTCGACTCCCCCGCCGCTCCTCGGTCGGATGGCGGGCGATAAGCCTGTCGGGTAATTGATAGCTGAAATCGCTGACTTTCATTAAAACTGGCCAGATCTGAAAACGGCGGAAGGGTAGCTTATCCTTTAAAGAACTGCCACTACACAGATTTTATGTTGATCTTGCCTGCGGCATTGCTATAATCCGCGCTCTCCGCGCCAGTGTGGTGAAATTGGTAGACACGCTAGATTCAAAATCTGGTTCCCTCTGGGAGTGGCGGTTCGAGTCCGCCCACTGGTACCACATTATCTTTTCAAACCTAAGCACCCAGATAGCGTGCCGACCGGACCGTAAATTCCGGGCTCCGGTACCCCCTTACCGGCTACCATCTGCCAGGCTTTAAGTTCTCAGGCAACAATACCTTTGCCCTGGATTGCTACACCGTAACAATGAAAATCTGTCCCGACCGCACATTCAATGGACAAGCATCCCTCGAAGGGCATATTTCAAGCCCATTAGTGCCCCTTATCCGTCACTATCCAGGCACGCCAGTGCCACAAGGGGACATTGGGCGCTTAACTGATTGGACTTGGTGCCGGATTAAACCCTACATTTCAGCCGGATCACGAACCAATAGAAATCGATCCATTGGCAGCGCTTCTTTTAATGCGATGAGCATGACAACTGGCTCGTTAATATCGCCTTCGGCGTGCAAAGTTCGAGCCGGGATGGTAATAAGGTCGCCAGCTTCAAATTAGATTGTTCTAATCTATATTCGCCAAGGCACCTGCTTGTAACGTCTTGCGGAAGCAGCGCTAA
This sequence comes from Halieaceae bacterium, assembly GCA_047618115.1. Classification (GTDB taxonomy): domain Bacteria; phylum Pseudomonadota; class Gammaproteobacteria; order Pseudomonadales; family Halieaceae; genus CALJGI01. The sequence goes on from JBLHKV010000039.1 coordinate 16,952, forward strand.
CTATAAAACTCACCGTAATGAGGCGGGAAAAATGCAATAAGAATAAAAAAGTTAATCCAAATTACTTTTGACTTGTCGCTGACCAGTGTTTTTTGCACTGAATACTGGGCCCTCTGTGAGGACGTTAGAGCGTTTCAAAACGGTGCACAGGCAGGCAGTGCTTCCAGAATAAGCTCAGAACGGCTTCGAGGCGCTGACTATCACGACCTCTGGCATGCTGGAAGGCGAATGCCTGATTACTGCCGCTGCAGTAGCGGACGACGAATAGGTTTAGACGGTTCAGGCCCTATGTATGAAGGGTTAACATGGCCCGAAAACCTGATACTATATTCCCCGCCGAAAGGCGTCGTATTGTGAAATTCAGGAGACCACCAGCTTGTCACCATCTTCGAAGAAAAATCTACAATCTCTCGAACGACAAATGGATGCAGCCGCCAGCTACTCTCAATGGCGCGATCTGGCACGTGAACACGACAAAGCATCGGGAGCGGCAGATTGGCAACTTATTGATCAATCGAACCGATACGACAACGCACAAATCCGCAAACGGCTCGATACCCTCCGCTACCACCGCAAGCACGGTGACAACCAGGGCTTGCTGTTCACTCTGAACGAGGGACTGCACGGCAATATGGGAGGCATGGGGCGCGACAAGCTCTACGAGGTAGCCAAGGTTGGCACCAAGCAGTTAATTCATGACTACGTGGACGAGATTGCCAACGCGCTGGAACATATCGCCAGCCTTGACCAGCGAGAAGTCAGCCACGAGCAAAAACTGGATTTCTTTCAAAGGGCGAGTCACTGCTACGGCCGTACTGCCCTGATGCTCAGTGGTGGGGGTGCTCTCGGCCACTTTCATGTCGGCGTGACAAAATCGCTGCTGGAACAAGGGCTCTTGCCTCAAGTCATTTCCGGTTCGAGCGCAGGCTCTGTGATCACAGCACTAATGGGCTCACTGAGCGATGAAGAACTGCGTGAAATGACACAACCAGCCCGTTTACTGGAAGAGGCAAAAGAAGAAGTATCCTGGGTCGATCGGTTACTATTTGGTGGTAGTGGTCAAATCGATGTGGCTGGAATGGAGCAAATGATTTCCCGGCTGATCCCTGACCTGACCTTTCAGGAAGCTTATGAGCGCACTGGTCGCCATATCAATATATCGGTGGCACCCGCCGAGCTACACCAAACCTCTCGCCTGCTCAATGCGATCGCCTCTCCCAACGTATACATACGCACCGCTGTAATGGCATCTTGCGCTGTACCCGGCGTCTATCCGCCGGTCATGTTGGAGGCACAAAATGTGCAGGGGAAACGCCAACCCTACCTCCCGACACGGCGTTGGGTCGACGGTTCGGTTAGCGACGACCTACCGGCTAAACGGTTATCGCGCCTGTATGGGGTCAACCACTACATTGGGAGTTTAATCAACCCGATAATCATGTTTGCGGGGGACAACCCCCAATCGGTGCTACCCCTACCCGGCTCGCTGCGTACAGCCGGACACTGGGGCGCTGCAAGGCTGGCACGATTCAGTACTACAATTACCCAACGCTACACACGTCAGTGGCCGCGATTTAATTTGCTGATTAACATGGTCACCTCTATTCTCAATCAGAAGTACACTGCGGATATCAGCATCTATCCGGATTTCCGCAAATTCGACATGCGCAAAATTCTGAGTCACCTCAGCGAAGAGGAACTGGTCAACTTGGTCAATCAGGGTGTCAGGGCAACCTGGCCACAATTGGAACGAATACGCATAAGTACGAAAATCAGCCAGACATTAGACCGCATAATGGCAGAGTACGGCGAACAACCCCTGCTCCACAATGTACGCAAGCAATCCGCCCACAAAAAAACCACCAAACTATCGACGCGCAAAAAAGCCAGTTGATCTAAATATCGGAAAATCCTATGAATAGTTTTCATCCCCCGCAGCGCATCTTGATGGGCCCCGGGCCTTCGGACGTCTCCCCACGAGTCCTCGAAGCCTTGGCCCGCCCAACCATCGGTCATCTCGATCCGGAATTTGTTGGGCTGATGGATGAAATCAAAACACTGCTGCAGTACGCCATGCAAACCCGCAATCCTTTGACACTGCCCATATCGGCGCCTGGTTCGGCCGGCATGGAGGTAGCCTTTGTCAATCTAGTAGAGCCCGGCGAAGAGGTCATTATCTGTCAGAACGGCGTCTTTGGTGGCCGCATGAAAGAAAATGTCGAGCGCTGCGGCGGCTTGGCGATCATGGTTCAGGACGATTGGGGACGAGCGGTAGATCCGGAAAAACTGGAAGCGGCGCTCAAAGCCAACCCACAAGCTAAGCTGGTTGCTTTTGTCCACGCCGAAACCTCTACCGGGGCTTGCAGCGATGTGGCGACCCTGTGTCGACTGGCACGCGACCACGGCTGCCTGACTGTCGTCGATGGCGTAACGTCCCTGGGCGGCATTGAGCTCGCCGTAGATGAATGGGAAATTGATGCTTTTTACTCAGGCACGCAAAAATGCCTGAGTTGCGTCCCCGGTATATCACCGGTTAGTTTCAGCCAGAAAGCGGTCGACAAGATCATGGGACGCTCCACGAAGGTACAGAGCTGGTTCCTCGATATGCAATTAATACTGGGCTACTGGGGAGAAAACCGGAGTCGTGCCTACCATCACACAGCTCCGGTCAACAGCCTTTATGCGCTACACGAAGCGTTGCTGATTCTTAAGGAAGAAGGCCTGCAAAGAGCCTGGGCTCGCCACGTGCTTCACCACCAAGCTCTAAAAGCCGGGCTCGAGGCGATGGGCATGACGCTGGTGGTGCCGGAGGCCGAAAGGTTGCCGCAACTAAACGCTGTATCTATACCCGCTGGTGTAGACGACGCCGCCGTCAGGAGCCAACTCCTCAGCGATTACGGTCTGGAGATTGGCGCTGGTCTCGGTGTACTCGCCGGCAAGGTGTGGCG
>JBLHKV010000040.1:0-19688 GCA_047618115.1 Halieaceae bacterium
AATTTTACATGTACCGAATCATAATTGGGTCCACCACTGCCGCCGCGCAGAACGATATGAGCGTGTTGATTGCCGCGGGTATGAATAACTGCTGCCAGACCGTTGTAATCCATTCCGAGAAAACGATGAGGGCTACTCGCCGACCCTATGGCATTGATCGAAACCGCCAGGCCGCCGTCTGTTCCATTTTTGAATCCAACCGCACAAGACAAGCCACTGGCCATTTCTCGATGAGTTTGAGATTCGGTGGTGCGGGCCCCAATAGCCGACCAACTAATTAAGTCTTGCATATATTGCGGTGAGATAGGATCCAAAGCCTCCGTTGAGCAAGGTAGCCCCAATTCGTTGATATCCAACAGTAACTTCCGACCAATATGAAGTCCTTCTGCGATACGAAAGGAATCATCGAGATGGGGGTCGTTAATCAAGCCTTTCCAACCGGTTGTGGTGCGCGGCTTTTCAAAATAGACACGCATAACCAGCAGCAGTGTGTCCTGCACTTCATCGGCCAGAGCCTTCAGACGACTGGCGTAATCCAACGCCGCGTCGACATCGTGAATGGAGCAAGGGCCGACTACAACGAACAATCGATGGTCGTTGCCATCGAGAATGTTTCGTATGGCATCGCGACTTTTTGTGACGACATCGTGGGCGTGAGAAGACAAGGGCAAGCTGGCCTTCAGTTCAGATGGCGTGACCAGGATATCCTGGGATTCAACATTTAGGTTCTCAATCGTGGGTTGTGACATACTGGTTCTACTAACGTGAGTTGCTGGTTTCCGGGCGCGCCATTCTACAGGATCTGGCGAAAAATGTGGATTCGGCAACACAACTTAATAAACCTGGTTCCCAAGGGGACCTCTTACATGGATTTGTGAACTTGGTGCTGGAATCGGCCAGACCGGGAGCCCCCCGGGACCTCTACGACATCCGCCCCCTCGAAGCTATGATCGAGGCGGGCTATACCTTACTCACTCCAAATCGACGGTTGGCGGTGCACATGCTTGCCGCCTGGGAAAAGTGGCAGCGCGAACAGGGGAGAACTGCCTGGCTAGCTCCCCGGATTGTGTCATTGGAGGCGTGGCTGGATGAGCGCTGGCAGAGTTTTTCCCGAGAGTGGCCGCTGGCTGTAGCGAATAAACAAAAGCTTTCAAAAGGTCAGGCACACCAATTGTGGTGTCGGTGTATCCGCGCATCGGATGCCGGCGATGGTCTGCTACATGTCGATGGGGCGGCAAAAGACGCAGCGAGCGCCTATCAACACCTGTTGCTTTGGCAAGTTGATCTGGAGGACCGAAATATTCGCGGTCAGTTTCATTTTGGCGAGGACTCAGCGGCCTTTTTACAATGGCGGGTAAGTTTTGAGGAGTTTTGCACAGCGCAGGGTGTCGTAACGGCGGAGCAACGGGTGGAGTTGCTCGCTACCACCGAGAAAAACATCGGTATGGAGCGAATCATACCCCTGGAATTTGATGAGATAGCACCGCTTCATCAACAATTATTCGAGCGCTCTGACATTGAAGTTCACACCCACGTAGTTTCACCGATTGTCAGTAGATCACAAGCGCTGGCGTGCAGTACAACAGAGGCAGAATACTACACGGCGGCGCATTGGGCGCGGCAAAGACTGGCTGAGACGGGCGGTGAAAACGCGCGGATTGGCATATTAGTTCCCGACCTCGGCGTTCAACGCGCTCAGATACAGCGCATTTTCAGCGAAGTGTTTGAACCTGCCATATTGGCGATTGCATCGGAACAGTCCGACGCACCCTTCAACTTTTCAGCTGGTATTCCTCTATCGCAAAGTCCACCCGTGGCCATGGCACAAAAGCTACTGCGCTTGGTAGCGAGAACGGTTCCCCTGGATACGGCCATTGAAATTTTAACGACGGGATATTCCTGCCACAACAAAGACGACTTTGAACAGCGAGTGACGCTGATAGCCACACTATTCGATCGTATGCAGGACCCCATTGAAACGACCAGTTTCAGGCTGCTTGCTCTAGCCGCAGATTCTGACTCTCCCGGAAACGGTATTTGCTTTGCCGCAAACCTGGAAACGGCCTGGCTGGATCTCAGACGCAAACAGCGATTATCGCCCGGAGAGTGGGCTCAGTATTTTTGGGATGTGCTGGTACAGTTGGGCTGGCCGGGCCGGGATATACCCGCGGAACAAGAACAAGGCCCCATATATAAATTCATACAGACACTGGAAGACGGTGCGAGGTGGGGTTTGAATGGCGACAAGCTCGATCTGGAGTCGGCGCTGACTCTGTTGCAATATCAGCTCGAAGAAACACTGTATCAGGATCGTTCCGGCGAGGCTCAGGTGCAAATTCTCGGTCGTCTAGAGGGTGCCGGACTCCGATTTACCCACCTATGGTTATGCGGCATGGGTATGGAGCAATGGCCTGGGTCAGCAACCCCAAACCCCTTTATTCCCTATTCTTTGCAGAGTCAATTTAATTTGCCGCACAGCACGCCGGCCAGGGAGTTTGAGTTCTGCAAGCGGCTGACCAGACGCTATCAAGAATCCGCCGAATCAGTGGTTTTTAGTTATGCCAGCAGCGCGGACGGCGTCCAGCAGCAGCTGAGTTCACTGGCTTTGGCTGTCGAAGCTGTCGATGCAACAAAGCTGCTGGGGATGACGGAACCGGAGCTCTATCATCGCTATTGGGGCGAAATGCGTTCTGAAGTGTCCTGCATTGAGTGCGAGGAAGTCGAAGCGCCCCTGGCGCCGGTTCCGGAGCGTCTTCGGGGCGGTGCAGGTTTGCTCGAGGATCAGTCGAATTGTGGTTTTCGCGCCTTTGCCCGCCATAGGCTCCACGCGCGAGCCTTGAATCAGGTCTCGCCAGGTCTGAATGCACTCGAGCGTGGCAATTTAATCCACCAGGCACTGTTTCACCTATGGGGCCAAATTAACGGTAGCGTAGAGCTGGGCGAGAAATCCACTTTGGAATTGCTTGAGCTTCGCAGCGAAGCCGCCAGTAGCGCACTGGACCAGCTTCCCTCCTGGCGGCGCCGGCAGCTTGGCGCCGTAACGCTTGATATTGAGAACAATCGCCTGGGAATACTGCTCGAAAGGTGGTTGGAGTTTGAGCGGTCTCGAACAGCCTTTACGGTGCATGCTCGAGAGCATCCGCAAAGCTTGCTACTAAACGGCATTAGCTTTGAATTCCGAATAGATAGAATCGACAGTCTCGAGTCTGGTCAGCAAATCATTCTGGACTACAAAACTGGCGCTTGCTCACTAAAAGACTGGCAGGGAGAGCGGCCGACAAAACCACAGATGCCACTATACGCATTAGCAAATCAGGATTCCGCCATCGCTATTGCGTACGCGCGAGTACAGATCGACCGGTCATCGCTACTCGGTGTAGGCGAAATTGACGACGCTCTGGTAGTGCCGGGTATTGAGGGTGTGCAGGTCGAAGATGGCGCTAACGAGGCAGGGGCCAGCCTCTGGTCTACTCAATTGGACGCATGGCAGGAAAAGCTCTCTTCATTGTTGTCGAGCTATCTAGCCGGAAAGGCCCTGATCGATCCGGTGGCTGGCGCGATCACCTGTCAATACTGCGACCTCGCTACGCTGTGTCGCAAGCACGAGCGCGACGAAAGTGAGTAGCGCACCTACCGCAGACGTCCAGCAGCGCGAGCGGGCACTGGATACTCGAGGGTCATTTTGTGTGACCGCGCCAGCGGGGTCAGGCAAAACCGAAATTCTAACCCAGCGTATGCTGGCATTGCTGGCAACCGTGCAAATCCCCGAGCAAGTGTTAGCCATAACCTTTACACGCAAGGCGGCAGCAGAAATGCGCGGTCGAATTGTAGCGGCTCTGAATGCTGCCGAAGAGGGGCTGGAAGCGTCTTCCCCGCACGACCAACGTAAGTTGGAATTGGCCCACGCAGTGTTGAATACCGATAGACGATTGAACTGGAACTTGAGGGATAATCCGGGCCGACTGCGAATTCTAACCATCGATGGTCTGTGCATGCAGCTGGCTCGACAGCTGCCCATTCTCAGTCGCTTTGGTAGCTCAATGACCGTTGCAGATGACCCCTGGCCCATCTATGAAAGAGCGGCACAGTCTACGCTGGCAAGCGTGAACCACAGTGGCAGCATGGGTACCTCGGTGCGTACCGTGTTGGAGTCGTTTCATAACGACTGGCGCGGGCTGCAAAACATGTTTACGCAAATGTTAGCCCGGCGGGACCAATGGCTGCAATTTTTAGCGGCGGGAGCAGGGGCTGGAACAGAGGATATGACAGCGCTGATTCGCGAGTCTGTTAGATTACTGATTGACGATCACTTCAGCCAGTTGCAGGCTCAGCTCAAGCCATTCGCGGGAGAGATGGCGGAGCTTGGGCATTTTGCTGCTGAAACCCTTGCTAAGTCAGAGCCGGAGTCACCGCTTCGAGGGCTGGCGCAGTTGGATGCTCTTGTCATAGCAGAGCCCTTGCAGGTCACAGTTTGGCGCTCGCTAGCATCATTCTGGCTGACCACAACGGGGACTTGGCGGAAGAGCTGGACGATAAAGCAGGGCCTGACTGCCAAATCTGACAAGGAAAGAGGTGCCGAGTCCAATGCCTATAAAGTTCGCGCTGCACAGCTCCGTGATGAGCTGGAGGCGGTGCCTGGACTGAGAGAAATGCTGGCCGAGGTGTTCGAGTTACCAGACCCGGCAGGAGACCTAACCAATTCTGTCCAGATTTCAGCGCTGCTGAGAACCCTGACCTTGTTAGCGGCTGAACTGATGGTGGAATTCCAGGCTGTACGTCAGGTCGACTATGCGCAAGTCGCGCTGGCCGCGAGGCAGGCGCTAGGCGATGAGTTGGCGCCGACCGATCTTGCGTTGAAGCTGGATTACCAGCTTCAGCATATCTTGGTGGACGAATTCCAGGATACCTCCTCGGGACAGTTTGCCTTGCTTGAACAACTCACCAGTGGCTGGTCTGAACAAAATGCAGCGGACAGCGGCAATGCCAAGACCCTTTTCATTGTGGGTGACAGCATGCAATCCATCTATGGTTTTCGAGACGCTAATGTCGCGCTGTTTCGGCGCAGTGAGGAAAGTGGCATAAATGGTATCGCGCTGGAATCACTGCAATTACAGACAAATTTTCGGTCCACAGCCGGATTGGTCAACTGGGTTAATGCGGTATTTGACCGGCAGAAAGCGCCCTCGGTTCGAGACCACAGCTACTATTTCCCCGCTGTTTCACACCAGACCGCAGCGTCTGACTCCGATGTGCAGCTATTCGGGTTCGGAGGAGAGAACGCACGTCAACTCGAGGCTGCGCGCGTTGCTGAAATTGCTCAGGCAGCCATCGCCGACAACACATGCCATTCCCTTGCTATATTGATTCGCAGCCGCTCGCACCTGCAGTGGGTGCTTCCTGCGTTGGAAGCGGAGGGTATCAGCTGGCTCGCTATCGATATTGATCCTCTCGCGCAACGAGCGGTAATCATCGATCTGATGATCTTATACCGTGCGCTGCATAATCCGGCTGATCGCATCGCCTGGTTGGCGGTATTGCGCGCACCCTGGTGTGGTTTACAGATAGGTGATCTGGATATTCTGTCTCATCCTGGCGCCGGAGCACAGAGGACTAGTATTTGGGGTTGTATTCAGCAACGCGGCTCATTCCTCAATCTTTCTGGGGCAGCCCTCAAGCGTTTGGATAAGGTCGCGACCGTACTCGGCGCGGGCTTGACCGAGTATCATCGGATACCCCTGCGCCTGTTGTTGGAACGGACCTGGTTGGGTTTGGGTGGTCCGGGAACGGTTACCGATGATCAGGCACTGGATGATGCAGAGGAGTTTTTCCGACTGCTTGAGCAATTGGAGTCTGGACCGAAGACGCTGAACCCGGACTATGTCCAGCGTAAGCTCGATGGACTTTACGCTGGGCCGGACAGCAAGACAATGAGCGAAGACCCAGCGTGTAGAATTGAAGTGATGACACTACACAAGTCCAAGGGCTTGGAGTTCGATTGGGTAGTGATGCCCGGGCTGGAGCGTTCGGGCCGTAGCGATAGCAAGTCAATCATGGAATGGCGCGATTACACCGCGAGAAATGGCGAGCAGGGGCTGATGCTGGCGATTCGGTCTGGCGATCGAGCTCAGGAAGACTCTGCGTTGTACTCGTGGCTGGCTTATGACCGCAGGGCACGTGCCAAGTTGGAACTACGTCGCCTGATGTACGTGGGCACGACGAGGGCCGCCCGCAAGCTGTTTCTGCTGGCGGCGATTGAAGTCGATGAGAAGAAAGAAGGTCATTTTGTCGCGCCAAAATCCGGGTCGCTATTGGCGACAGTCTGGCCTGAGTACGCGGAGACCATGTCCTATTACAAAGACGATTCTCAGGCGTTGGTGGCGAGCAGCACCGACGATAGCAGCCCAGACGTGAGTGCTGAAGCTCCGGGCAACCGCGTCAGAAGACTGGAGGACACCTGGTTCTCGCGCGCTGTTGCGCCGAGCCAGAGATTACTGAATCCGGCTGATTCCGAAGAACGCGGTGATATCGCAAATTGGGCCCCCGAGTTTGACCGCGATGCCAGAGCCGTGGGCATTGCGGTCCACGCGGGGCTAGAGTACCTGGTGCTCTCCGGGAATCTACCAGACAGTTTTGTTATGGATGAGTCCTGGGCAGCGCGTCTCACAATGTCACTGCGAGAGATGGGGATCGAAGAGCCTGAGTGGCCTCGCTTGCTGAAGACAGTTGTCGAATCATTGAGTTGCACGCTGGCAGATCAGGTAGGCCGTTGGATGCTGAGCAATGAGCACCGCGAAAGCCGCGTGGAATTACCCGTGCAGGTAACGGAGCTAGACCAAAAGTCTAAATTGCTGATTATTGACCGCTGCTTCATCGCCGAGGACGGCATACGCTGGATTGTTGACTACAAAACTTCTGCGCCTGCATCGGAAGAGACTTTAGAAAATTTCCTTGTCGACCAGACGCAGAAGTATTCGGGTCAGCTTAATGCTTATCGTGATGCACTATTAAGAATTGGCGATGTGGAGACAAAAGTCGCGCTGTACTTTACCGCCCTTGCCCACCTCCAGGAGTTGGACTAGCTACAAAGAAAAATGCTCTTCCGCGTAGCGTTTAATGCCATCTTTCTTTAATTCCACATCATTTGTTTCGCCGTGATAGAACAGCCACGGCAGCGTCATGATGTGGGTGACGCCTTTCTCTTCGAGTTTGCTAAATGCCGACGCAGTCCACGCGTCCACCGGTGTGGCCATTACATCGAAGGGTAAGTGGTCCCGTCCGTATTCGACACGGTATTGATTGATCTTATCTATACTTTTGACGATGTCCTCACTGGATTGTAAGTCGGTAAGCCAGCCATCGCCAAGACGAGCTGCACGTCGAAGCGCCGCATCTGAGATACCACCCACCCAAATCGGGATTGGTGCTGTGGGCGCCGGGTTCATTTCGAGTCTGTCAAATTGATAGTACTTGCCATCAAAGGCAACCATCTCACCGCTCCAGAGCAGCTTCAGAATTTCAATCATCTCATCGGTGCGCTTGCCCCTGTTAGTGAAACTCTGTTCAACAATGGCAAACTCATCTGGAGACCAGCCAACGCCAATAGTCAGTGTTACCCGGTTGTGAGAAAGCACCGCTGCGGTTCCAATCGCCTTGGCCGCCATAAACGGATTACGCATAGGTAGTACAAATACGTTATTGGTAAACCTGATTTGCTGTGTTGTCGCTGCAAGAGCTCCAATGGTTACCCAGGGGTCGGGCCAGTCTGTGAATGCCGGCCAGCGGCGCTGTCCATCTTCGGTATAGGGGTATGGGGTGGAAATCTCTTCCGGATGCACAACGTGGTCAGAAAAAGATATGGCATTCCAAAAGCAGGCATCGGCTACCGGCGCTAGCGCCATGAGTTGGTCAACGGGACAAAATGAAGCGGACAGTACGAATTTCAATTGAATGCCTTATATATACTTATATATTAGTTAGTTGGACTCTATAGTTAATCTATTTTATATCATTTTTTGGGTTCTATTTTCGAGCCTCAATAACTACAAATTTCCTGTTACTGCCCACGACGCGGCTACTGCTAAACAGTTGCTGACACTGTGTAGCGTAATTCAGGTGTCTATTGGCCACTAGCCAAAGTGCACCACTCGGGGCGATAGCTTCGGCGGCCTGGCTCACTAGCCTTCTCCCCACTGACTCATCAACGGTAAAATTTTGATGGAACGGGGGGTTTAGAAGTAACAGATCGGGGGCTGGTCCAGAAAGTAGTTCGATACCATCGGCCTGAACGGCTCTGACTTGCGTTGCTTCAGCATTTATCAGCCGCTCGGCATTATTCCTTGCCGAAACTATGGCCATGGCGGATTCGTCGAACAGCGTAAGCGTTTTTGGTCGCAACCGTTGACTGGCGGCGATGCCCAGGACGCCGTTGCCACAGCCCAGATCGACTATATGCTCGGCCGGGGGTAACTGCGGGAAAAGCTCCAGCAAGCAGCGCGCGCCGATATCCAGCTGGTCGCGGCTAAAACAACCGGCGGCGCTCACCAGTTCCCCACCGGCTTCGGCACAGTGCCAGCGTTTGAATGCTATTGCAGCAGGTTCTCTGGCGGCTTCGGTTGCTGGCTGGCTCGCGTAGAGGTGGGCCTTGTACTGCCCTTTGTGGCGCTCTGTAGGCCCCAGGAACTGCGTTAACTGCGCAGCGGTGCGGCTGCTCAAGTGTTTATCCATACCAGCTGCGTATACAGGGGTTCCCAGCTCCAGACTACTGCGGAGAATTTCCAGCTGATAGGTTAGCAAGTCCAACATTTTGGGGATGCGCAGCAGCACCAGATCTATGGAGCCGCCGGGTGCCTGGTCCATGGCGACAAATTGAACGTTATGTGGAAGCTTGTTTCGCCTGAGATTTGCAAGGGTTGCAAGTTCGCTAAGTCGAGAATCCTGCCACGACACTCGGTTGAAATGGTGACTGGCAACTGCCAATGCACCGTGTTCATCGTTCACCAATAGAATATTGTGGACGGAGGTAGACTGAAGTTGCTCTAGCAGCAGCTTGTCTGCGCCATTGAATGCCCGTAACTGCCGGTCGCTGGAAGCCGGGTGTCGTACCAGGCTCAGCCCCTCCAGTAGTCCAATTTGATCAGGGCTGTGCACGTGGTTCATGATTACCCAAGCGATATTTGCCGGCTAGTATAGCGTTTTAACCACCACCGACGACATCAATGTACAGGACCAGGTTCTGGCCGGGTTGTAAATACCGCTTTTTGTCCAGGCTGTTCCACGACATGATGCTAGCAACAGAAACTTCGAAACGCTCGGCGATTCTATGTAGCGAGTCGCCGCGCCTTACCTTATAGCCAAGCTTTCTTGTCTGGCTGAGCTGCGTATCCTGGATCTGAAAATCTGCGAGCTGGCGAGCCTTGCTACCCGCCACCGAACCCGGTGGGCTCACCGGTATCAGTAGCGTGTCACCGGCTTTTATAAACGAGGAGCGTAAGTTATTGATGTGCTGTACCTGTTTCACAGTAGTCCCGTGCAGTTTTGCGATACGGCTCAGGGAATCACCAGCTTTGATCTTATACCGAGCCCAGGTTACTCGTTGGTCCTGCGGAATGGTGGTCAACCCTCTTTCAAACTGGTAGCTAGCTACAATAGGGAGTTGTAATGTGTGGTCGCCGTTAGGCGCTGTGGCCCAGCGGTTGAATCCTGGATTTAACGCGTGTACATCGGTAAGTTCTATGCCAGCCAAGTCCGCGACTAGTGCTAAATCGATCTGGCCGCCGGTATCTACCGAACGAAAATAGGGTGTTCTCGGCACCGAGGCCAGCGCTATGCCGTATTCTTCCGGGGTTGAAAAAATACGCGCCAGAGCGATTAGCTTAGGCACATAATTACGGGTTTCACGCGGTAGTGTAAGCGACCAAAAATCGAGTTGCTTACCCTGCTTGTCATTGAACTCAATGGCCCGTTTGACGCGCCCGGGGCCGCTGTTATAGGCGGCTAACGCATGCAGCCAGTCGCTGCTAAACTTTAGATTCAACTGCTCGAGGTAGCGCAGTGCGCCAGTGGTCGAAGCAACAACGTCGCGGCGCCCGTCGTACCACCAATTCTGATAAAGCCCAAATTCCTTTCCGGTCCCCGCTATAAACTGCCACATTCCGGCTGCACTGCCCGAAGAGTAAGCAAAAGGATCGTATGCGCTTTCCACGATGGGCAGTAGCGCCAACTCCATCGGTAATTCACGCTCTTCAATAGCGCTGACTATGTGGAATAAGTACGGCGCAGCCTGTTCGCTTATTCTGTATAGGAAGGCGGGATGTGCTCGATACCAGTCGAAATGTTGGGTTACCTTAGCGTTGTCGACATCCTCCCAGCTGAGTTGGGAACCAACGTACGCCCAGAGATCTTGTTCTGGAACTGAATTTGGTTCGATAAAACCAGACTCGGGAGCGTTATCTGGAGGGTCAGTTTCGATTGAGCCGGTTTGCGTAGATTCCGGCTGCGGCAAATTATCTAACGCGCTATTTTTCTGAACGGCACCGATATCCTGCTTGTCGCGATGAAGCAGAGAGAGGGTTTGGCAGCCCGATAGAACTAGGCCGAACATAAGCACGAGGCAAGGGTATCTTAAAGAATTCAAATTTCTGCTAATTGTTGATGGTTCGTGAATTTCTATGGGAATCTGAGCTACTATGCGTGGATTATAACGTATCCCGAAAGGCAGGTTCTGATCACTTGATGGATCGACAGTTTATAGAGTTTTCAGCAAGACTGGAATCCTGGTATGCCTCTTTACGGGGAAGATACCTCGCGCGGGTCGAGTCATCTTTGATCAATCGGGAGCTGGAAGAGTGTTTTGGCTATAATCTTCTCCAGTTGGGTCCCGGTCGGCACCCGGAGCTCTGTTCTGGCAGTCGGGTGAAAAATCACTTCTATTTATCGCCCGGCACCCCAACCCAGGCTCCAGATGTCTATGCCGATTATGGTCAATTACCCTTTGAGTCGGGTTCGATCGACGTTGCGGTAGTTCATCACGTTTTGGAATGGTCCCAGCAACCTCATCAATTATTGCGAGAGCTACAACGCGTGGTCGCGCCGCAAGGGCATCTACTATTGGTTTGTTTTAATCCGTGGAGTGCTCACGGCCTATGGTCGATAGTTTCGCGCTTTTTCCCGGCTGCGATCTGGCGGCAACGACGTATCGGCAAGGTCCGTATCGACGATTGGCTGTCTTTGCTTGGTTTCAAGCTCCAGTCGGTTAACTACGGCTACACAATTCCACCCAGCGGTCGTGCCTGGTTCGACAAGTACGGAGAGCGTCTGGATAAGTTTTGTAGTAAAAAGAACTTTCCACTTGGAGGTGTGCAGGTCTATCACGCTATCAGTGAGGTCGCCGCTATTACCCCGATCAGACCACGCTGGAACCCGGTTAGAGCCCAGCTCATAGGTTTTGGGGCATCCAGTGCTACCGTTAGCAGTGCAAAAAGCCGGTAAAAAATGCCGATCTCTGGCAGGAGCTGGAGCGCAGCGCTGCTGATCACCAGGTAAAATGGGAGTGGGTGAAAGGCCATAGCGGACACCGCGAAAACGAGATTGCAGATGAGTTGGCCAATCGTGGTATTGATGAGATGTTAGGTGCAAGGAGTAAGACAGGTTGAGACAGGTTGTTTTAGATACAGAAACTACAGGGTTGGAAGTGTCCCAGGGCCACCGTATTATTGAAATCGGTTGCGTCGAACTTGTTAACCGACGGCTGACAGGACGTCATTATCACCAGTATATCAACCCGGAAAGGGCGATAGACGAGGGTGCTATGGAGGTCCATGGCATCACCAACGAATTCGTCGCCGACAAACCATCGTTCGAAAGCATTGCACAGGAATTTCTCGACTTTGTGACCGGCAGTGAGCTGGTTATTCACAATGCACCTTTCGATATCGGCTTTTTGAACCGTGAGCTGAGTATGACCTCCTCCATCCAGGCGGGCCTCGATACCCAGTGTGAGGTCATCGACACACTGATCATGGCCAGGCAAAAGCATCCTGGGCAAAGAAACAGCCTGGACGCACTTTGCCGGCGTTACGCCGTGGATAACTCAAAGCGCGAATTGCACGGCGCGCTGTTGGATGCAGAAATACTGGCAGATGTTTATCTGCTTATGACTGGCGGTCAGCGAGACCTGCTCGGCGCCATAGGTGGGGATCTGTCTACGGGTGGCGAGGGCGCGCAGGGGCGTTCCGACCGCAGGCCTGTGCAGCTAGTGGGACAGGCTCGGGTCATTAAGGCTAACCCCGACGAGGAAGAAGCCCACCAGCAACGCCTGGCGGCGATAGAAAAGGTGGGTTCTACAGTTCTCTGGTCAGACTGATCCTAGAGAAAGTAAACCACACTGGCCAGACCGACACTGGTTAGAACGATGGTGTAGGGCAGGGCCATCCACACCATGGTCCCATAAGAGAGCCGGATCAACGGCGCTAGCGCCGAGGTCAGTAGAAACAAGAACGCGGCCTGGCCATTGGGCGTAGCAACGCTGGGCAGGTTGGTGCCCGTGTTGATGGCAATCGCCAGTCGCTCAAACTCCTCCCTGTTGATGACGCCATTATTTAGCGCTGTGACAATTTCGTTGATGTACACGGTAGCCACAAAGACATTATCGCTGATGGCCGAAAGCAGGCCGTTGGCGAGAAAGAACATCGGCGCGCGGACATCGGTATCCATAGCGAGTACTGCACCAATGATGGGTGAAAATAGATGCTGGTCGTGGATTACCGCGACGATGGCAAAAAATACCACCAGCAGGGCGGTAAATGGCAGCGCTTCTTCAAATGCGTGGCCTATCCGACTTTCCTCGATAATGCCGTTGAAGGCGGTCAGAAGGACGATAACCGCCAAGCCTATCAGTCCTACAGCAGCCATATGATTGGCCAGCGCTAATACCAGAATTAGCGCGACCACGCCTTGAACTATGAGGGCCGCAGTATGCCGGACGGTACGCTGGGCGTGTTCATGGCGTTCATAGTCTTCCAATACTTCGCGAACATCCTCGGATAATTTGGAGCCGTAGCCAAACTTGCCCGTAACTTCCAGCAGCGCGCAGGTAATCAGGCCGGCAGCCAGGGTAGGCATGGTTATCGGGCTCATGGCCCAGAAGAACTGCATGAAATCCCAGCCTACCTTTTCAGCTATCAGCAGATTTTGGGGCTCACCAACGAGAGTGCATACGCCACCCAGGGCGGTCCCAACGGCGCCATGCATAAGCAGGCTCCGCAAAAATTTGCGAAAACCGTCCAGGTCGTCGCGGTGAAATTCGACCACACCGCTATCGTCCAGATGGTCGTGCCCGTCGGCATGGTGCACCTTTTTACCGGAGGCGACCTTGTGGTACACGGAGTAAAAGCCGATGCCGACCGTGATAAGCACGGCGGTGACGGTAAGGGCGTCAAGGAAGGCTGATAGTATCGCTGCGGTGGCAGAGAACAATACTGATAGCAAAATCTTGGAGCGCACCCCGAGCAGTATTTTGGTAAAGAGAAACAGTAGTAAGTCCTGCATAAAATAGATGCCGGCGACCATAAACATCAGCAGCAGTATCACATCGAAATTACCGACGGTTTCGGCGTACACGCTATCGGGGCTCGCCATACCAATGACAATAGCCTCGATAGCCAGCAGTCCACCCGGTTGCAGGGGATAGCACTTCAATGCCAGCGCCAGGGTAAATATGAACTCGAGAATCAGAATCCATCCTGTGATAAATGGTCCTACGCTAACAAGCAATAGCGGATTGACGACCAAAAAGGCTAAAATGGTGTACTTGTACCAGGTGGGCGCCTGTCCTAAAAAATTCGCTACGAAAGCTTGCTGCATGTTTTGCGCCATTAGATGTCGTCCCGTTTCCCGCTCAGCGGTAAATTACCTCCCAGTGTACTCAGGTGAGCAACTGGAGAGCGGCAGTTTACGGTATTGTTCAGCATAAACGTAGTAGCTGAGCAGGTTGGATTGTTATTAGGGTTGTGAAGTTAATCAATTTGGAAGAAAGTCTCAATGATCAATAGTAGTTTATTTATCTCCGAGGATGCCCCGGAGATAATTCCAGCCGATGCAGTATATCTAATCTATCACGGCGATCGCCTGCTCACTGATATGCGGGCAAAGACGCCACTGCCACTGCCAGCTGCGGCCTTGGTCGACCTCGAGACCGAGGCAGATTGCACCCAGTTTCTGGGCTATTGGCAGGGAAAAGCGTGTTACGCCATGTCATATCAGCAACTACCTGTATTCGACCCTATGAGTTACCAACTGGGAAGCCTTTATCCGTTGCTCGGCCGTGTGTCCGATGAATTGTTTGCGCTGGCCGGTCGCGGCTTACAGATCGTCAACTGGTATTTTGATCATCAGTTCTGCGGGCGTTGCGGCGAAGTTATGGTGAAACACCCCAGTGACAGGGCGATGACCTGCAAGCCATGCAAGCAATTGCTCTATCCCAGGTTGTCTCCAGCTATAATTGTGCTGGTCACTCGCGGGGATGAGATGTTGCTTGCCAGAAACCACACGTTCCCGCAGGGCTTGTATAGTACCCTGGCAGGCTTTGTGGAACCTGGTGAAACTTCCGAACAGTGTGTTGTTCGAGAAGTGTTTGAAGAAACAAATATAAGGGTCAACAACGTGACGTACTTTGGATCGCAGCCCTGGCCGTTTCCCTCCCAGTTGATGCTGGGGTTTTTTGCCAGCTATGAATCTGGGGACATTGTGCCTCAGGAGAATGAAATTGCTGATGCGCAGTGGTTCACGGCGGAAAAAATGCCAATGACGCCGCCACCTCACGCTATATCGGGTCAGCTCATAGCGGACTTTATTGGCCGCAAACAGGTACAGTAAGTTACGGCATGTTGCCGTTTTCGGATTTTTTTTGGAGCATTAAAGAGTGGAATTTTTAGCAGAATACGGCATGTTTTTGGCCAAAGTACTCACCCTGGTAGTCTCCCTTCTTTTTGTAGTGGGAAGCATTGTGAGTATGGGGCACCGGCAGCGAGGCGATCACGTTGGACACATAGAAGTCGTGCACCTTAACGAAAAATACAAGGTGATGGGAGACGCTATTCGCGAGGCGATTCTATCTGTAGCAGATTTTAAAAAGCTGAGAAAAAAAGATAAGAAATCTGAGAAGAGCAAAGCCAAGAGCGACAAAAAGGTCGCCAAGGAACGAGCGGAGGGTCACGCTACAATCGATAAGCGGGTGTTTGTCTTGCACTTTGATGGCGACATCAAGGCCTCGGCCACCGAGTCGCTGCGCGAGGAAATCAGCGCCGTCTTGAAGCTCGCGAATTCGGGCGACGAAGTGGTGCTCTGTCTCGAATCCGGTGGCGGCATGGTACACAGCTATGGCCTGGCCTCCAGCCAGCTAAGGCGTATAATTGACGCCGGCGTGCCGTTGACGATTGCCGTTGATAAGGTGGCGGCGAGCGGTGGCTACATGATGGCCTGCGTTGCCAATAAAATAATTGCAGCTCCCTTTGCCATGATTGGTTCGATTGGCGTGCTGGCACAAATTCCAAATTTTCACCGTTTACTTAAAGATAACAAAGTTGATTTTGAGCTGCTGACAGCCGGCGAGCACAAGCGCACACTCACCATGTTTGGGGAGAATACCGATCAGGGTCGTGAAAAATTTGTAGAGGAACTTGAGGATACACATCTGTTGTTCAAGTCCTTTGTCTCCGAACACCGTCCCCAGATTGATATAAATGCTGTTGCTACCGGGGAGGTCTGGTTCGGCGAGCGCGCCCTCAACAAACAATTGGTGGATGAGCTCAAAACCAGCGATGCCTATATTGCTGCGGCAATCGATGAGGCCGAGGTCTACGAGATTAGTTATGTCCATAAAAAGAACTGGCAAGAGCGTTTCGGCGTCAGCATCGAAGCCGCGATGGAGCGCGTCGGTTTGAAGCTATGGCAGCAGTTGGTAGACCGACCTAAATGGTAAGCGACAATCTTATAAATTCGACCCCGGAACCACATCCGCATCGATCGTCCAATCGGCTCAGGGCAGGGCGACTTGGGTTAATGAGTGCCTTTCGCGCCAGCGAGGTTTTCCTGCGCCTGTCGCCACGGGCGCTGAGGTGGGTGTGGCAGCGTCGACGACCAAGGCCAGCCGAGCTACGCGAGCTATTCGAAGAGCTTGGCGCAACTTATATCAAGCTGGGGCAGCTAGTCGCCAGCTCCCCCAGTCTTTTCCCCCGGGAGTACGTAGAGGAGTTTTCCAAGTGTCTGGATCGTTCGCCGCCCATTTCATATATACGCATTAGATCGATTATCGAAAAAGATTTGGGCGCGACGCCCGAGAGCTTTTACGAATGGATAGACCCCAACCCGTTGGCTACCGCTTCTATAGCGCAAGTTCACGCCGCGCGCTTACACGGCGGCAGAGATGTAGTAATCAAAGTTCAAAAGCCCGGGGTCGAAGATCTGCTGTCTACGGATATGAACTTCTTATTCGTCATGACGCGGGTTGTCGAGTGGCTTTCACCTGGATTAGGGCGCGAGTCGATCACCGGTATTGTTGAAGAACTCTACCAGTCCATGATCGATGAATGTGATTTCGTCAAGGAGGCTAATAACCTCATCGCCTTTCGAGAGTTTTTAGAGCGGAGCGGCAGTGCAGCGGTGGTCGCACCAATGCCTCACCTGGCTGCGTCTGGTCAACGGGTGCTGACGATGGATCGCCTGTTCGGCACACCCCTGACAGACGAGTCCGCCTTTGAAGACACGACGGCCCTGGCTGGCGCGGTGATGGAGGGTTTGGATGTATGGTTTCACAGCTTGTTGGAGTGCGACTTTTTTCACGCAGACCTGCACAACGGCAACCTGTTACTTCTGGAAGATGGTCGCCTGGGATTTATTGACTTTGGCCTGGTGGGACGAGTTCCGCGTCAACACTGGACATTGATAGGCCAGTTGTTGGCAGCATTGTCCGCTCAAGACGCGGAAAAGGTGGCTATTTGCCTGTGTGAGGTGGGTATGACCAGCCCTGAGACCTCGGTTACCGAACTGGCACGCGATATCGAACGCTTGTTTAGCAAGGCTGATCA
The DNA here is from genome assembly GCA_047618115.1 of Halieaceae bacterium. Classification (GTDB taxonomy): domain Bacteria; phylum Pseudomonadota; class Gammaproteobacteria; order Pseudomonadales; family Halieaceae; genus CALJGI01. The sequence continues at coordinate 17,082 of JBLHKV010000040.1, forward strand.
GCTCGATGTCGGCGGCGCCAATCTGGCTCTTGATTCGGTCAACGGCTTGCTGCTCGATCTCGCCGGCGTTGGTGCAGCGCACGGTGTGCGCTTTCCGCGGCAGTTCTCTTTAGTACTTAAACAGTTACTCTATTTCGATCGCTTTATAAGTTATTTTCAATCCAGCGGTGCCGCGTATCAGGCACCTGACTGGACCGCTGCATACGAGGAATTATAAGTGAATTCGATTAGTTCAGTACTCGAACTCGAACGCATCGAGCAAGATATATTCCGTGGCAAAAGTGTCGATTTAAACACGGGCCAGGTATACGGCGGGCAGGTTTTGGGGCAGGCCATCGTTGCGGCCCAGCAAACTATTGAAGATCGCGAACTACATTCGGTGCACGCTTATTTTTTGCGCCGAGGGGATGTCGAGGCACCTATCGTCTACAAAGTGGATCGGAGCCGCGATGGGCGCAGCTTTGGCTCGCGTCGGGTTGTAGCGATTCAGCACGGGAGGCCAATATTTACGCTTTCTGCGAGTTTTCAGACGCATGAGGCGGGCCTCGAGTACGAAACGCGTTTGGATCTTCCCGCCATCCCAGATGCCAGGGAAAGTAATCTCAGGTCGAGTGGAGGCGCTATGAGGCCTTCTCAGTCTATTGAGATACGGGCCGTACCGAGTAGTGAGTTAACTGACCCCAATGGCATACAGTGGTGGATTCGTGCCCAACTTCCCGAGGCAAGCAGCGATGACACACACAGGGCAGTATTTGCCTATATGTCCGACCTGGGTCTATTGGCCACGACATTGATTCCCCACGGTTACCCGATAGTAACGGATCGCGAGCGGCGCCACCGCGAGATAGTTATGGCGTCTATTGATCACGCTATTTGGTACCATCGAAGCTTCCGGGCCGACGAATGGCTACTTTACGATTGCTCGCCGTTGTCTACTTCCGGAGGTCGAGGGCTGGCCAGAGGAAGTGTCTACTCCAGGTCCGGGGAGTTGGTAGCTACCACTATTCAGGAAGGCTTAATCCGTCAGAAAGTTTTATAGACTGTTGCACAGACCAGGGAGATAAACATCATGAATGACGAAGGCTGGCAGGTATTTCAACTCGACGAACTGAAAGAACAAATGGGCGATGCTGCGGCAGAGTACCTGGAGTTTTTGAATGTGCCTGCATTGAGTTGCGGATTATATAAGCTAGCGGCCGGCTCCAAGGACATGCAGGCTCCCCACGACGAAGACGAAATGTACATTGTGCTGGAGGGACGCGCCCACATGCGACTGGGCGATGAAGAGCGCGAAGTCAAACCCGGCTCAGTACTTTATGTATCGGCGAGCATGGAACACTCCTTCTTCGAAATAGAAGAAGATATGACCCTACTCGCATTCTTCTCGGCGTGGCAGCCTCGTCAATCGGGAGGCTGAGTTAAAAATTTCTCTATTTCCTGGAATGCGTCTCCTGCCTCGGGCAGGGTAGGGTAAAACATCTGCCATACATGCGGCATACGATCCCAAGTTTGTAATTTCACCGGTGACCCTTGGCTGCGTGCTTTGTTGACGTAGCGGCGTGCATCGTCCAATAGAATTTCCGTTTCGCTGGCGTGAACAAGGGTAGGGGGTAGGTTGGCGAGGCTATCGAATATAGGTGATATCTTTGGATCGCAAGGTCTGATTCGCGTGTAGATCCAGCTTCCCCACAGGAGGATGAACCGAGGCACCTTCGCCAGTTGTTCAAACATCGGTCGCAACATGGCATCGGTTTTCATATTGCTGCGGGCGCTGGGACTTCCCATGGTGCCGTCAGTTGTTGGGCTTAGCGCGACGACCCTGTCGGGTGTCTGCAAGCCCTGATCTCGAATCCAGTTACTCAGAGCTAGCGTCAGGTTGCCGCCCGCTGAATCCCCGGCTATGCCCAACCAGCTAGACGGTGTGGTTGTTTCAGGTCCATTTTTGAGGATCCAGAGATACGCTGTACGGCAATCATCGTTGCCATGTTGCCGATGGTTTTCGGGCATCAGACGATAATCTATTGCCAGTACCGCAGCGTTTGCAATTTCGGAGAAGCGATGAGTAATCACCCTGTGACTACGCGGGCTACCCATGGTGAAAGCACCGCCGTGGATATAGAGCAAGCGGCGATCAGGATCTGCGCCGGGAGCCACCACCCACTCCGCTGGCACGCCGTCGACATCGACGGTTGTGAAACTACCGGTAAACTCGTGGTCGACAAACATATTGTCCATAAACTCGCGCATAAAGGTGAGACGCGCTTTGCGGGACATAGACTGCATTTCAGACGCCTCACCAAACAATGTTTTCAACGATGCCTCGAGTTCAGCATTGGGCTCGATGCCCCCGCCGAAATCGGCCTTTGCAGGGCTGTCATACTTAGACAAATCTTCTCCGGAGAGATAAAAGCGGGGAATAGCCCACATTAGAAAAACAACAATCAGTACCCAGAACATTTCAGTCCCCCTAAAAAAAGCGATCATCTTACAGGGATTCACAAAATATAGTTCGCTCGTTGGTATTGTTGTTACTATGTCACGCTCTAGAATATGGGGAACTTACATGAACACCATCGCCACAAAAATAAGCGCCGTCCGCGAGAGTAT
>JBLHKV010000041.1:0-19507 GCA_047618115.1 Halieaceae bacterium
GCTTCAGGTCCAGCTTTGCTGGATTGAGCAAGGTGGCGTGTCTGTCGATGACACCCGCGTCCTCCAGTCGCTTTACTCTGCGAGAGCAGGGCGTTGGGGAGAGCCCTACTGCCTCGGCCAGATCAAGATTGCTGATGCGTGCCTGTTCTTGAAGGATGGTGAGTATTCGGCGGTCGGTACGATCCAGGTTAAGCATTGGTGGGCCACTACGGTTTTTAGGGGAGTTTTGGTACCAGAGTGGGTAAAGTATAGTGATAAAAACTATAAAAAGATAAAATTTTAGCGAAATAGATGATATTTTACTTATTTTTTGAGACAGTTTGCAGCTAATCTCTCCTCCAATGCACCTATAATAGCTTTGCTCATGTGTTACAGCCTGCATGAAGCCGGGAATGTTGGTTTTATCAAAATCACTGGAACCGGTCGAATCGAGTGCCTTATCAGGGCAGGGTGGAGGCAACTACCCGTTGCCAGCAGGCTACACTTTTCGCGTCAACCCGAGGGAAATACCATGTCCAGTTTTGATCATCGCAAATACGCAGCCTATCAGCCCGTCGCGCTGACCTCACGTCAGTGGCCGGATCGCGTTGCGACAGCAGCACCACATTGGTGCAGCGTTGACCTCAGGGATGGCAATCAGGCTTTGATAGAGCCGATGACAGCAGGTCAGAAAATGCGGCTCTACGAGTTGCTGCTGGCGGTGGGCTTCAAGGAAATTGAGGTTGGTTTTCCGGCCGCATCAAGCCACGATTTTGAATTCGTTCGCCAACTGATAGAACAAGACCTGATTCCCGACGATGTCACTATTCAGGTGCTCACCCAGGCGCGGGATGAATTGATCAAGAAAACCTTCGCGGCGCTGAAAGGCGCTCGTCGGGCCATCGTCCACGTCTATAACTCAACGTCGATTGTGCAGCGTGAGCAAGTATTCGGCATGAATCGAGAGGGTATCACCGCTATAGCCGTTCATGGTGCCGAGGTTGTGCGCCGCTGCGCCGCCGAGCAGCCGGAGACCGAGTGGGTATTTGAATACTCTCCCGAGAGCTTTACAGGGACCGAGCTGGATTTCGCTGTCGATATCTGCAACGCGGTTAATGAGGTTTGGCAGCCGACGCCCGAGCACAAGGTTATTCTTAATCTGCCCGCCACTGTGGAGATGTCCACACCAAACATCTATGCCGACCAGATTGAATGGTTTTGCGGTCGCATAGAACGCCGCGACAGCGTCCTTATATCGCTGCATACCCACAATGACAGGGGTTGTGCCGTCGCCGCGGCAGAGCTCGGGGTTTTGGCTGGGGCCGACCGGATCGAGGGTACCTTGATGGGAAATGGCGAGCGCACCGGCAATATGGATATCATTACCATGGCGATGAACCTTTATAGTCAGGGTATCGACCCAAAGCTGGATTTCTCCGAGATGGACCATATCGTAAGAACTTTTACGGAGTGCACCCGAATTCCTGTGCATCCCAGACACCCCTATGCGGGGGACCTTGTCTTCACCGCTTTTTCTGGCAGTCATCAAGATGCAATCAAGAAGTGTTTGGCGCAGCGCGATGAGGCAGAACCTTGGGCCGTGGCCTATTTACCTATCGATCCGGCGGACCTTGGGCGTAGCTATCAGGAAGTTATTCGTATTAACAGCCAGTCGGGCAAGGGTGGGGTAGCTTATGTGCTGGAGCGGGATTATGGCATACAGCTACCGCGATGGTTACAGATGGAGTTCAGCGGGGTAGTGCAGCGTCACGCGGAGGTCACCGAAGCAGAGGTAAGCCCGGAAGATATTTGGGCTTTGTTTCAGGACAGCTATCTCTACCCCCAGCAGCCGTACACCCTGCAGGGGTATGAGTTGAGCCGCAAAGAAAGTACGGACAACCTGCAGGTTGAACTACTCGATGGTGACCGGCAGGTGAGTGCCGGTGGCGAAGGGGCCGGTGTGGTGGCGGCATTTATCGATGCGGTACAGCAGGTAAGTGGCCAGACCGTTGCGTTGGTAGAGTATAGCGAACATGCATTAAGCCATACGGCTGACGCCAAAGCGGTCAGTTACATTCAATTAAAGATTGGTGGTCAGCGTTATGCGGGAGTGGCCATAAGCCACGATATTGTTGCCGCTTCCTTGAACGCAATTCTGTCTGGTGTTAACGCAGCAACCGAAAAGGACCGGCAGGCCGCTTGATATCCTGTCGTAGTTTATAGCAAAGCTGCGACGTGAGCTCGCGCGCTGCGGGCGAGGGCGTCCAGCTGATAGCCTCCCTCCAGCATGGATACCAACCGGCCCTGACACCAGTGCGTCGCCTGGTCCTTGATAAATTCCGTGACCCAGGAATAATCCTCATCTTCCAGTAAACAACCGGCGAGAGGGTCCTCGCGGTGGGCATCAAAGCCAGCAGAGACCAGGATAATGTCCGGTCTGTGCCGCGCAAGCGCTGCCGACCAGTCCCGGTCCACCGCGGTGCGGAACGCAGGGCCCGCGGTGCCTTCTTGCAGTGGCGTGAGACAGATATTGTCAGCTGCCACAGCGTCGAACCGGCCCGGGTAAAAGGGGTATTGAAAGCTGGAACAAACCATTACCTCGGGTCGATCCAGAAATATCTCTACCGTTCCGTTGCCGTGGTGTACGTCGAAATCGATAATCGCTATCCGCTCGGCCCCCAGGCTTAATGCCTGTTCTGCAGCTAGCGCGATATTGTTGAACAGACAAAATCCCATGCCCACCGGTGACTCGGCGTGGTGACCCGGTGGTCGTACAGCACAAAAGCTATTGTTGAACTCGCCCTTCATTACCGCGGTGGTTGCCGTAACACCCGCACCAGCTGCCAGCCTTGCCGCCCGCAAGCTATGTTTGTTCATCGCCGTGTCGGCATCTATTTGAGCCAGCCCGTCGCCAGGATCTGCCGACCACACCTGGGTGAGGTATCGCTCCTCGTGGATGGCCAGTAAACGTTCTCTGGAGATAGGCTCGGCGGTTTCAATACACAGCTCATCTGCCCAGGGCGCGTTTGTAATGGCGGTATTTACCGCCGCCAATCTTGCCGGGCTTTCGGGGTGACGAGGGCTCATTTCGTGTAAGCCACAGTCGCTATGAGATATATATAAAGTGCTCATTATTTGCTGTACCGAGGTTGCTTCGACGCTACCATAGCGGAAATGCCGGCTCTCAACCACGGTCGGCTGCGCGATGTTAGAATAGCGGGATGAACCTACCCAATCCATCATTATGGCGCTCCGCTCCCCGAAGGCTTCTGATGACCTTCGCATTGATATTGGTTACCGCTTGTAGCAGTAATTTTTTCTACAACCGTCTCGACTATCTTGTGCCCTGGTATGTGGATGGTTACGTCGATTTGTCCAGCGCTCAGCGAACACAGCTAAAAAGCGATCTGGGCCCAATCTTGAGGTGGCACAGAGCTGAAGAACTCGCGCAGTACTCGCAGTTTATATCCGACGTTGAGACCGAGCTGGATGCCGATGTTTGTGTAGAAACCATGCAGCGCTGGGTCGACTTTAGCCTGGAATCGTACGGTAGAGTGCTTGCACGGTCCCAGTCGATGCTATTGGACCTGACAGCGGATTTATCAGCCGCTCAGGTAGGGCAGCTAATCGACAAACTGCGCGAGGAGCAACGCGAAGATCAAAAAGAGTTTCTACAGCGGACCCGAGTGGAGTACGACAAGGCAAACTACGAGAACATGGAGGAGGGGCTGGAGGACTGGCTGGGTCGATTGGACCGAACCCAGCGAGCCGGTCTGCAAAGCGCCATTGCGAAGCTGGTACGCTATGACCAGCTTTGGCTGGATGACCGGCAGCTATGGGTAGATAAGATAGCCGGTGTATTGAGCGCTAGAGCGCCCGGCTGGCGTGAGGCACTGGAAACCGCTATGAATCTGCGCGGGGATTATAGCGGCCGATCTTATCGCGAGGTCAGCGAGCGTAACCAGGCCATTCTCTCGGAGGCGGTCGTTGCAGTACTCAACTCGCGTAGTACCGCTCAGGATAAAAAGCTCCGTAAGAAATTGAAGGAATGGCGCGTCCGCTTTGAGAAACTCCAGTCCACCTGAGAAACAGGTGATAGGCTATTGGCTGGCGAGGCGATGTTTCACTGCTTCTAGAGTGAGCCCCTTAATCTCGACCACCTTATGTTGAGAGGTGTGGCCGCTGCAAATAGTCACCTGAGCTGGTGTCAGTGCGAGCTGCTTGGCCAGTAGTTTTTCAACCGAGGCATTGGCTTTACCTCGTTCAGGTCGCGTGCGCACTTTAACTTTTAGAGCATCGCCCAGCCAGCCCCCGATAACATCTCGACTCGCGCCAGGTATGACCTTCAGGGTGATTTTGACGGAGGGTTCGACACTCAAAACTGGAAGTAAATAAATTCGCTGGGGTTTGATAGCATCATAATCGCGGTCAGCAACATGACCACGGTTGCACCGAGGTACTTGCCATTGGTTGTAAACCTGTCTGCGAGTGTGTTGCTATTGGGTAGGCGTGCCACATGGTAAATAAAGAAGCCAATTAATGTGGCGCAGGTTATCGTTGCCAGCATGTTTTTTTCCGCCAGATTATCCGCATAGCTGAAGAACCAGAACGGCTGGCCCTGATAAAGCTTGGTAAACGAAGCCCATGGTTCAACGCCGGACATGCCCAACAAACCTCGATATACCTTTACTGCATCGTCCCATTGGGTCGCCCGGAAGATCACTAATGACAGGCTGAAAAAGTGGAAGGTTAGAAACCATCCCAGCCATGCGGGCATGGGAATCTTCAGCCGGCGCCAGATATGATTACCGACAATGGCGACACCTTGCAGCGCCCCAAAAGCAACAAAAGTCCAAGCTGCGCCATGCCAGACCCCGGCTACCATCATCGCGGTAAAGCTCGCCACCATGCCGTAGCCAAAGTTGACCCTGGGCAGCGCCCGGAGCAAAGGCCTGAAAATATACATATTGATGAAACGCGTGAGGGTCATGTGCCAGCGCTGCCACAAATTGATGATGCTGGTGGCCGCGTAGGGACTGTTAAAATTCTGTGGGAGTTTAATGTTGAACATCAACGCGAGGCCTAGCGCCATATCCGAGTAACCGCTGAAATCGAAGTACAGCTGAAAGGTGTAGCTGTAGCTGACGATCCACGCCTCAACCAGGCTGAGCTGTTGCGCGATATCGAAGCCGTTACTAGCCCAGATGGCGAAAGTATCAGCCAATGCGACTTTTTTGAACAGACCAATGGCGAATAGAAAACAACCCAGCGAGAGATTGCCGTAGTTCAGGTAACGGTTTTCCTCTGCCCTAAGCTGGGGAATGATCTCGCGATGATGAACAATGGGCCCCGCAATCAACTGCGGGAAAAAAGATACGAAAATGCAGTAGTCAAGAAAACTCCCCCGGCAGTCGATCCCCCGGTATGTATCTACAATGTAAGCTATCTGTTGCAGGCTGAAAAAGCTGATAGCCAGGGGCAGGGCAAGATGTAGCAGCGGAATATCTGTCCCCAGCCAATTCAAGTTGGCAATGAAAAAGTCCATGTACTTGAAATAAGCCAGCCCCCCAATATTGAGAAAAACAGCAGTTAGCATCAGGCGCTTGCGGCGTTTCTGTTGGGTTTTATCACAGGCAGTAATCAGCCGCGACAGGCTGTAGTTGGCCGCTATCGAGCCGATCAGCAAGGGCAGGTAAATTGGGTTCCACCAGGCGTAAAAAAACCAAGAGAACGCCACCAGTGTGATTTTGCCAAGCGACACAATTGAGTGGCGATTAAAGGCAAAATACAAAAATAGAACGCACGGCAGAAACGCGAACAGAAACTCGTAGGAATTGAAGAGCATGAATAGCCCTGTGTTATTGGCGACAGGCCCAAATCGGGGTGGCTTGGATTATACTGAGCGCGCATGAACAATAAAACAATCATGGAGCCTCGAAATTTTGATGTCACCCCGGTCCTTTTTTCTGCGACTATTGCTCGGTATTGCTGTAATCGTTGGCTTGTTGGGGTGTTTTAACGGGTTCGTCGACCACTCTCGCTTGTTTGGTTCGCCCGGTGTGGTTGGTTTTAACTACTGGAAGCCCTTTTTCTTTAACGGACAATTTACGGCCAAGCCCTACCGGGTTCGGCAAATGAAGCCGGATGCGCTTATTTTTGGTACCTCCCGCGCTGGAGCCTCCCTCAGCACGGAGCACCCAGGCTGGGATGGATATCGCGCCTATAATTTTGCACTGGCGGGGGCAACCGCAGAAATACAGTGGTGGAATTTCCGCCACGCAACGGCAGTTACGGCTGTCCGTAAGGGCGTATTAGCGCTTGATTTTATGATGTTTAATAGTTGCCGTAAGCAGGGCAAGGACCCCCATTTCCAAGAGTATCGGCAGCGCCTCCTGCTGGATTCAGAGGGCGTTAACTGGCGCTATCCGGTAGGTTTTCTTGTGGATCACCTGCGGGGGCTCACTTCTTTGGAGAGTACTCGCTTGAGCTGGCTGACCTGGCGGGCGCAGGGTAAGTTTGAAGAAGCAGATAGTGGTCACCTGCACTTGTATGAGGATGGGCATTGGCAGCGTTTTCCAGCGAAGTCGGAAAGTGTGTACCAGGGGTTTGTGCTAATCGAGAGGAGTTATCTGCGCGAAAGTTGGTTTCCATCGCCAGGCCATTGCTATTCTCTGGCGGCTGTTGATGGTCATCAACAGTTGGAATATCTGCGCCATCTGCTGGATCTGGCCTACAGTGAAGGGGTGGAGCTGCACGTTTATTTCTCACCATTTCACGCTCGCTTCGCCGACGCTATGGCGGCCGCGGGTCTGTGGTCGGAGTTTGAGCAGCTAAAGAGAGAGGTTCTGTCTATGAATCTCGAACTAGCGAAAAACTACGGTGAGGAGCCGTTCCCTCTGTGGGATTTCAGTGGCTACAACAGCATCTCCACCGAAGTGATTCCTAAACGAGGCGATAGGGTTAGCCGAATGCAGTACTTCGTCGACGGAACCCATAGTACCCGTCTGACCGGAGATATGGTGCAGGACAGGTTGTTTGACACGCTAGCAGCCGCCACGCGGTTACCCGTCGATTTTGGCATACGTCTGTTGCCTGAGACCATTGATGCAGCGCTGGAGAAAGGCCGGCAGCAGCAACTACTCTATCAAACGGCGCATCCACAGCAAACGGCGAGCTTGACGGCGATGGCCAAGAAGTTTGGACGCAATTGAAAGAGCATCAGGCACTATTTATTGGGTAGCAACGGCATCTTTGGAGTGAGTATCACGATTCATTGCGCGAGTGCATTACTTTGCTAGTCCTTCCAGTAAAATAGGCCAAATACCATGGTCATGAAAAAAGCTACGGGACCGCTTTCCGGTTTAGCGTCAATTTTCTTTTTGAAAAGAATGTACTCGCCCAGGTGAGCTGCCAGTAGTGCAAGGCCGAGTATATTCAGCGTCGTGGCGACCCCTTGTGGGAATACCACAACCAGGTTGGCGATTATCGCCAGCCACAAAATAATAGTAATGATCTTTGGTGCGTCCAGTTTCATGCGCTTCTCCGTTGTTGAGTGTCGGCGCTCAAGGCGCGCCGTCCAGAATATCTTTGAAGCCGGAGGGATCGTGGCGTCCGAACACAATAGTTTCCAATGTACCGATACCCTCCCGGTCCCCCATGGTTGCCTTGACGGCTTGGTGTACGTGTATGTTTTTGTAGTCGAGCATGTCCAGCTCATCGAGCTTCCAGGTTTCACCACCGATGGCCAACTCACCTTTCCAGTGCGCGTGACCCCACTCGGGGTGGGTGTACCCTATGCCCAACATGAAAAAACACATTACCGGTGTTAACTCGATGTCGTGAACCACGCCGTTCTTCTCAACCAGTTTCTGCTGCGCCGACTTAGGTCGACGGGTTCCAGACTCCCATTGAATACTGTGACTGGCTGAGGCCATTTCTATATGTCCAGACTCTTGATCGGGGATCTCGTCGGGGTTGTCATAGTTGGGTGTCAGGCAGCCGCTGACCTGGGTTGCATTGCCGTCGTGATCTTCAAAGGTGCCGAACTGTGTGCTGACATCGCCAAAGTCCAGCGGACTCCACGTCCAGTACACACCAGGTTCGCCGTTGAGCATGCTGGGAGCACCGGCTTCGCCCTCGCCAATCGGACGTACTCCCCAGGACTTGTCTCTGGCGCCGCGGGTGGTATTTGGGTCAACTTCGCAGCGGACTCCAGCCACCTTAAAGTAGCCGGCCCAGCAACCCATCTGGGTGAATCTGCTGTTGTGCATAATCACCCGACCATCGTCGTACATGAGGTTTTTGGGTTCCTCAGTGGGCGCAGTTCTCGCGGTAAATACCAGGTCGCACTCTATTCCGGTTTCGTTCGGAGCCAGGTGTACACGTACCTGACGCATGGGCTTGATAATTTCCACGCGCAGCGGACCTACCTGGGTTTCTGCGCGGTCTTTTGGTGCCCGGCGTGAGCCGTGAAAGCTATGTTGCACGCCATCGACACAAACACTGAAGTGAGCATCCATCACCCAACGATTGGGGTAGAGGCCAAATCCCGCCTCAAACATGAAGCCGCCACTGGTATCCATGCCGTTAAACCAATAGCGGTCGTAAAAGTTGCGATCAGTTTGCGAGGGCTGGGCAACGGGTTCGTGGGTTTGGTGGATGCAGTAATCGTCAAAACTGGTAATCATGTTGGTCCCTGCCTACTTGCGATTTTTGATGAAGGAATTCTTCAGTTTGATTTTTCCATCAGCGAAGATGAACAGATCACAACCATCCAACTCCATTTTGCTACCGTCCTTGGTGGTGCCGACAAACTTATCTCTCACGGTTTCAAAGCCCACATGACGTGTACCGTAGCGCTGGGTACCACCACCACCGGTTTCAAAAATACAGTCGTCAGTCACATATGCCATAACAGTGTCTATATCGTGCTCATTCCATGCATTCGAACAAGCCTGTAGTTGCTCGATATTCATTGTTTGGCTCCCGAGATAGACAAATTTTATGCTACAGCCATTGCTGGATAGGCACAAACCGTCCTCGCGCCTGCTGAGTGCTGGTAGGATAAGTAAACGTACCGGATGTGAGCTTTACTATCATGACTCGCTCGACTCGTAGGGTTTCATCCACTTATCGGTGGCTGGTGGTTCGTAAGAGGCCATCGCGTCCAGCAAGGCGGCCGGGTTCGAATTAACCAGCACCATCTCACCGTGAATTGGCTTTACAAAGCGCTCCTCTACGGTGTGATCCAGAAACCGCAGTAGGTGGTCGAAATATCCTTCTATATTGAGTAGCGCACAGGGTTTATTGTGGTAGCCAAGCTGGGTCCAGGTCACCACCTCGAACAACTCCTCCAGCGTACCGTAGCCACCGGGGAGGGCGATAAAGCCGTCGGATAGCTCCGCCATCAGCGACTTTCTCTCGTGCATCGATGCCACCACGCGCAGTTCAGTCAGCCCACTATGGGATACCTCCTTGTCCACAAGTGCCTGGGGCATCACGCCGATAACCTCGCCGCCGAGCGCGAGTAGTGTATCGGCGAGTCCACCCATAAGGCCGACACTCGCTCCACCGTACACCAGGCTAATACCCCTTTCATGGAGGGCGTGTGCCAGCGCGCGTGAGGCTGTCAGATACTCCGGCAAGCGCCCTGGACTCGAGCCGCAATAGACACACAGTTTTCTCATCGACGGGTTTCTCTGACGCGGCAGTTAAGCCGCGAGGGTTAAAAGAATGGGTCTTTTTTTAGTAATAACCATGGTGTGTTCAAATTGAGCAGACAGATTTCCCTCACCTCCTGAAAGTGTCCACCCATCGGTGGTTTCTACCGCCAATCGGCTCCTGGTGGAAAGGAACGGCTCGACAGCAATAACCATTCCATCGTGCAGCATTCTTCTATCCTGAGGAGAGTAGTAGCCTGGTATTTCCTTGGGTTCCTCGTGCAACCCCCTGCCTACCCCATGACCGCAAAGATTCTCGATGATTCTGAAGCCCTTGTCCTTGGCGACGGATTGAATCGCCCGGCCAATACCATTTAGCGGCTTTCCTGCGCGAGCGTAATGACAGGCAGCGCGCAGTGCCAATTGGGTGGAGTGAATGAGCCTGTTCTTGAGAGGATTGGATGGTGGGACAACAAAGGTTCCGCCGGTGTCGGCGAAGTAGCCATCCTTCTCAGCCGATACGTCAATATTAACGACATCGCCCGCTTGCACGACTCTGGGGCCCGGGATTCCGTGGGCTGCCTCCTCATTGATGCTGATACAGGTGTAACCGGGGAAATTGTAGGTCACCTTGGGGGCGGAGTTCGCGCCGTGAAGTTCGAGCAGCTGCCTGCCGAAGACATCCAATTCAGCTGTTGTCATACCCGGTTCGGCCAATGCCATCATCTGTTTCAGGGTGGTAGCCACTATCTGACCCACTACCTTGAGTTTCTGCAGGTCTTCCTCGGTTTCAATCGTCATTTGTCCAGTCTCTATTGCTGCTGGGTGCCGTCCATGAGGGGCTTGCCCTTATCGACGATGTGTACAGTGAACAGGCGCAGTGGCTTGGGTCCGATTACGGTAAAACCCCCGTGCAGTGCGTTGCGTAACTCAAAAATATCGCTGCCAGTGGCCAGCATGGTCGGTTCAGCGCCCGGCATTTGTACCATGGAGCCCTCAAGTACAATGGACGCTTCAATTCCGTTGTGAAAATGCCGGCTCAAAAAAGCGCCGGGAGCCACGTCCAGTATTGCACTGATAACGTGCATTCCGGCGGCGCCTTGCAGGTCAGCCTGATTCAGCACAGTTCTCTTTATTGCCTGCTCTGCGCTGGCTGGCAGCGCCAGGAACAGTGTGACGATAAGGGATAATCCGGTTACTACCTGTTTCATGGCTGTGCCCTCGGGTAAAAAATTTTGGTCTTTTCCTACAGCTCTATGGCCATAAACGCGCTGAGTGGGTCGTCTTTATAATCACCAAAAGGCCCGCAGTATTCAAACCCATGCTTTTTGTAAAGTCTTCGAGCGGGCTCGAAAAATGCCATGGAGCCCGTCTCCAGACTCACCCGCTTGTATCCGCGGCTTCGCGCTTCAGATAGTAAATGCTCAAGAAGAGCAGAGGCCACGCCGCGTTGGTGGTAGTGGGAGGAAGTTCGCATGGACTTAACTTCGCCGTGCTCATCGTCCAGCTCTTTCATCGCTCCGCAGCCTGCCAGGTTATTTGCATCCCAGGCTGTCCAGAATGTGATGCCGGGTTGGCGCAGTCCATCCAGGTCCAGCTCGTGCCGGCTCTCGGGCGGAGCCGTGTCCTCCATTGCGTCGAGATGTTCTTCGAGCAGAGCGTGAACAGCAGCACCGGACAGATCGTCTGTTAGGATTCGCCAGCCCGTCGATGTTGGTTTATCGGTCAATGTTTTGCCTCGCCTTGAAAGTGGTTTTTTGCTGTGGCATACCAATGTCTGTTGGAAATTTTTTCTAATTCCGCAGCAGTTGGCTGTGCACGTTCATCAATAAATTCGGACGTTAAGCTATGTGGCTTGCCGATGCAAAGATCCAGCGCCAACCGGGATGGATTCAATGCATAGTTTCCACGGTGAATCATTTGCGCACTAAAGATTAATACATCTCCCGCTTGCAGCTCTATCAGTTTCGAATTCGGTAGTTGTTCGCTATTTTTATGTCCATTCCGTTCAAAACGCACTTCTTTTTCAAGCTTAGTGTCCCAGCGCGCGTGTGTGCCAGGGATAAGTTCTACGCCCCTTTCGTCTTGCAGCGGCAGCCTGACGTGAAGGCTGACCATGTCCTCCAATGCCGCTATCTGGGTTTGTTCATCATTGGGACCGTATTGCATATCTCGATGCCAGTAGGGTAAAAAGTCGTTGCGCTGAGGATTGAAAAATAACTGCGTATTGTGAAAATAGATGCCAGAGCCAAAGATTGCATCAACGACTTGAGTGAGCTTTGCATTGGCGATAGCTTCAAAAAACGCCACTCTCTGTGATGGCAGGCTCTGGAAATACTGGGGGTCGGTTAAGGAGTGCATATTGACCAGGTCGTGCCGGGTTAGCTCGGCGGCGTTGTCTTTGGTCCAGATCGCATAAATACGTTCGACATACCTTGCTAGCGATGATATCTCTGATTCATCCAATATGGCTCTGAGTACAACGTAGCCATGCTCTTCATAGCTACTGCGCAGGTATTCGAGTCCATTTCCAAGCGGAGACATACTTTTCCTCGACTATTTTTAAGCCGCTTGCCCATACCGACGACAGGTTCGCAGGAATACCCGATAGCCGCGTAGCATGCGATTATTTTTTCATTGGAGCTTCTAATCTGAAAGTTTATCTTGGGACTGCCTTCTTGTCATTCTCCCGATATGCTCGAAATTTTATGGCCGAGCTTCAGCGTACAAATTGTGTGGGCTTTTCGACTTCGTAGATTGCATCGCCGACTGAGTCCATATTATTTTGGAAGAGCGCCAGCGCATCGTGCAGTCCACGGTTGTAGTAAAAGGAGCCAATCTCTTCGGAGAAAAAATCCAACAGGAACTGAGAATCGAACATCCCGATCTCCTGGTCCAACTTTTCCTCGAAATACAGTTGAATTTTGCTGCATATGATGTCGGTTTCTTCCTTGGAAAACGCAATATCTGGCATGTATTTTTACCTTGTAAAGCTGCTTGAATATGTGTCATGTGCACCCCAGGGTGCTGTGAACACCAGCATAACACCATGGGCTTACCGGTCAGACATACTTTGAACCCTTAGTGTATACCGACAAAAAAACGCAACCAGATTCGCCACTTAGAAATTCTTTGTCTAACGTTCCGGTTTCTGCTGCACTGGACCAACCTGCTTGAATCCACTTGCCATCTACCCGAGCGCTTCCTTCCAGCAGATACACGAATTCTGGACCAATGTGCAGGTGGTCGGGGTAAAGGGTGTCTGGTGAAAAGCGATACAACTCCATTATCTGATCGTTGGCTGAACAGAGCTTCTTGGTCTCGACACCTTCCATGCCGCGGTGCTTTTCCCATGCTACTGAGTTGGAATCTTTGAAATGATACTTTGAGTTCATCGCCTGTACGCGCGAGCAGCTGGGTGATTACTTGATTGCGTCGAGGTGAGCGCTACCGCAAAAATTGGCAACATTAGCGTTTTGTGACGACATATTTCAGGATTTCTACAACTTGCTCTGGCGTTGTAGCCCAAGCCATGGCTGCAGCATCAACTTCCTTTAGCGCATGGACAATATCTTCGTGGTGCAGGGTGATATAAGGCGTGCCCAATGCGGCGCAACAGCCAGCGTCAAACGCGGCATTCCACTGTTTGTATTTTTCTCCAAATCGAATGACGGCCAGATCACAGTTCTTAATGTGTGTCTTGGTTCTGATGGCGTTTACTTTCGCCGATTTGTGGTCTCTCCAAAATCCAGCGCTTTCAATGCCCAGCACATCTCCTGCTGCATCACTGGCTTCGTGATTTGTAACCGGGGATGTAAAGGAGACGGGAAGATCGAGTGCTTTACTCCCGTCCATTAGCCGTTTTCGCCAATCGGTATGTATTTCCCCAGAGAGGTATATGTTCCAGTTCATTTTTTGAATTACCCTAGTCACCAATTAACGAGTTGAATCAATACTGTCAATTGGTGGTGATTGTACCCGACAAGGGCTAACATTGTTGTTGCTAGATACCCACATCGGCGTTGGCTATTTCATTATGTGAAGAATATTTTTTCTGGTTTCAGGTAAACGACCACCTCATTTTCTTTTTCTTCATCGTTATCTGGTATTACTTCCCCATACCATTTTTCCTTGCCCATGTGTCGTTGGGTAAGTTTATCCAGATACTCAATAGCGCCTTCTGTTTCCACCCTAAGGAGCGAGCAGCGAATGGAGATGTAATTGTCTTCGTCCTCGGGATCGACTTTAAGGATTGTGGCCTTCTTGCTCCGTAGTATTCTCTTATATTTGGGCGCAGTTACCAGCATGGAAATACTGATTTCGTCGTCTTCAAAATCGCTCCAAACCAAAGAAGACTGTATAGAATCGTCTCCAGTGACAACGCTGAGTACTGTTGGGCCCTTAGCTCTTAAAAGATTGGCGTATTTCATTGATATAGCCATTGCTTACTCTTCCTTGTTACCTAACCTTCAAATAGTCGCTGAACGCCGTATGCCGTGCCAATTTGGGGCTTGCTATAGAGCATACATACAAGTGGAGATTCATCCAGCGCGGGTCATCGCCATACAGCACCAGGCGTTTGGAAAAATATAATTCCGGAGTCGGGCTGTCGGGAATCCCATGCCCTCATGGTAAAAGCGGTATGACCTTTCCAAGTCGGAAACACCCAACGTCACTATGCTTATTCTTGGCTCCATACTTTTGTTCTCAAGGCGGGCTTGTCCTGGATGCTGGCTTTAGGGAGTTTCACTCATTTTCGTTTGCCAGGGAAACCGACACGCTGCCATCCTGGGAGACTGTGACATAAAAATCTATGGGACTGCAGCAAATTTCACAATCTTCTATGTACGATTGTTCCGGCACTGAGCAGTCGAGAATAACCTCAAATAACTCACCGCAATACGGGCAGGAAACGTGTTTACTCTCAAGGCCCTGCATTGTTATTCCGGGTAATCTTACTGGCGCTATACGCGGCGGCATCGAGACTGTAATAAAGCTGTACAAATGTGGTGCCATCTAGCTTTCTATCTTCTCTATGGGAGAGGGTAGCACCCAGTTTTTCTACAGCCCTACGTGATCGAAGATTGGCCTCAGCCACGTGAAACCAAACCGTTCGAGCAAAAGAGAAAGCGTGACTCAGCAAAAGTTCTTTCATCTCTTGGTTGGCGCCACCTCCCCAATGGGCCGGTTCCAGAAAGGTATAGCCAATTGCTATTTCTTGCCGATCTGGAATCCACTCATAGTATCGAGAGGAGCCGATAATTTGGCCAGACTCATTTTCCAGAACCGCGAATGCACTGCGGCTGGCAATTGCACCAATGAAGAATCGCTCCTCAAATACGTCCCGCTTGTATCGGGATGAATCTGGGTGCATCTCCCATGTAACGGGATCAGATGCAGCCTTATATAGCCCGGAGAAGTCCTCGATTAGCAATGGACGCAGCGTTATAGTTTTACCCGCAAGAGTTGGTAGAAGATTAACGTCCAACTGCCTTACCTCGCCATTGAGCCTGGCTGCGTGGCATAGTGAAACCGTAATCTATTTATGACTACCATCACACATAGGCTGTGAGGCCGTGCTCTTACAGCCGCAAAAGAACATTTTTTTTGATTCAGCTGCCTCATACTTTATTGGCGTAAAATCCGTCCCTTTATGCGATCCGTCACAAAATGGTTGTGCTTTACTTTCACCACAGGAGCACCAAAAGTATGATTTTCCAGATTCGACATCAATTGCGTAGGGTGTGTCCGATGCCCGTGTTGGTTGGCTCATAGATATTCTCCTTACTCACTAATTGGATGGTTTGTTATGTGTTGAGATTCGATTTCAAGGTAGATATTGCCTGTTTAATTCGCTCGGCGAAAGTAAACTCAGTGAGATCCTTGAACTCACCGCAATCAAAGAAGACGCCCCTACAATACGTACAAGCTTCAAACTCGATATGTAGCTGGGCTCTGTCTATCATTTTGATGGTCTTCTTGTGGCATTCGGGACAATCAATATCCCTGATGTCGTTGTAACCCGCGTTCTCTTGGTCAGGGTTGCTATCAATATCTCCAGCATCCGCGATAGATCTGGCTAGTTCATGACTGCCGTCTCGAAACCATATCCCGGCGCAACCAGTGCACTTTAAGGCAGAAAATAACTTCGCCTCAATCTCTTTCATTTCACAGTTACATTTTGGACAAATCATACTGGCGTCCTTTTGCTATTAACACGTACTAAGGTCGTTTGCTGGGAAATGGGTAGCCAAATTACTCACTGTATTTCTGGATCAAGGCTATTTTTCCATCGGGGTCCGGGTCGGCATCGTCACGGATACATACTTTTCTGACGTGGGAGATCAAAACCAACCCGACTTTTCAAGTTAGTCAGTTGGAGGATGTTGGTAGGCACACTAATTCTGCCACAAATGGCACTCCGTTGGCGCGTACTACTTTTTTGATGGTTAGCAAATGTTTCTTTAGTGAGGATAGGGGAGGTTGTTTTCATGGCCGCGGTAACTGAGGAACGAAGGCCTCGAATTTATTGGTGAAAAACGTGTACGCAAGATAAGTCGCACCGAGCATGCAAAAATATTGAGGCGCCTACGATTATCAATGCCTGCTCTATCAAAACCCTATCACCCCTAGGTCAAGTTCAGCTCTCTAGGCAGCTGATGTTGTCGTTTTGTTCCAAAGCTCATGTTGAGTTTCACCAATCGCGCGGATTTTTGCTAAAAGTGCATCGCGATCTTCGTAGCTAAGGCCCGCAGTTGGTATAGGCGACAAAAACCGTATAACAACTTTACCTGGTTTAATCTTCCATTCTCCTACCGGAAGGCATTCTCTACTGCCCGATATGTAGATTGGGTGAATCGGGGCCTGTGATTCGATTGCCAACACGACTGGACCCTTTTTGTATGGATTCAAATTTCCATCGAGACTTCTTTGTCCTTCCGCCGATAAATACACAAAACCGCCGTTAGCTGCGTGCCGGGCGGCTTTCTGTAGCTGGGTTTTGGCCTGTTCAGGTTTTTGGCGAATTATTATCCAGCCTAGCAGTACAGTTACCCAGCCAAAGAAAGGAATCAGTGCATACTCGATGTTCCAGATGCTCAGCACTCGCTGATCCCAGGTCGAGTAGCCTATTGTGGGGTCTAGAAGGCTCTGCTGGTTAAGACCAACCACAACACCACCGCCATCTAGCTGTGATGGACCGTCTTCGAATTCAGTTCTGACCTCAATACCAAATATTTTCAGCGAGATAGTGCACCAGCTGCGGAAAACCCGCCAACCGGTATCGCTCGAGAGAAGCCCAACAAGCAGGGCTATACTCAACATTGGAACCATCAGGCCAATGACTAGTGCGTACCGCATGATCTGACTTATTGTTTCCATAGAACTGTCCAACGGTAGCAATTAGCCACTTTCGTATCGCCTAAGCTGATTGGATGCGTCCACGCGATTACTGAGCCATCAAGGCATCGAAGGTATGGTCTGCTATTCCAGCCGAATTGCCGCCATCGACGTAGATGGACTGACCGGTAAGGTAGCCGCAGTCTGGTGCGGCAAGAAAGTGGCACAGAGCCGCAATTTCTTCTGGTCTGCCGACCCGACCCATTGGCGTCAGGAGCTCGGTGAGTGCAACCTCAGGATGGTCCGGGGGCAGCATCTCGGACCACACCGAGCCTGGACAGATGGCATTGACTCTAATTTTTCGCGGTACTAGTTCCATGGCCGCGGTCCGAGTGAGGCTACAAACTGCCGCTTTGGTTGCCGAGTACTGACCGTAGCCGGGAAAGGCACCTTTTGCCGCGTCCGAAGACGTATTGATGATCGATCCGCCATCATTCATGTGTAGTGGCGCAAAGCGCAAGCCGTTGTAGACCGCTTTGAGATTAATGTCCAGGATACGCTGAAACTCGTCGGCGCTTTGCTCCGCTATGGTTGGGCCGGAGTTTTCGATTCCAGCATTGTTCATAACAATATCGAGTTTCCCCATGCGGGACTCAGCCTCCTCGAAGCAAGCGCGCAACTGATGTTCGTCTGCGACATCAGCCTTCAAAAATTCTCCGTGGAACTCGTCGGCGATACTCGCTCCATCCCGGCGGCCGACGATGGCAACCCTGGCCCCGGCAGCGGCTAAGCGCCTCGCGGTCGCCAGACCAATGCCAGCGGTGCCGCCCGTGATCAGCGCATTCAAACCATCCAGAGAAAACATTTATACCTCCATTTATAATTCGGTACCTGGGCTGGTTTTCCGTTAAAGCTGCTTCTTTGAGAGGCGGGTGGCCTATCTAGAATTACCCCAGGGTGACTTCCTTTCAAACGTTGAAATATACAGGCTCTCAACTTTAACTCTGGCCCACGGGGTCTTACGTAAAAACTTGAGTGATGATTTGATAGATGGATCACTCTTAAAGCAATTGACGTCGATTCTTTCAGCGAGGCCATCCCAGCCGTAGTGGTCCATCAATTTGGTCACAACCAGTTCAAGCTTAACACCATGCAGAGGGTTTTTCGGTTGCTCATTATTCATACGATAAATACATTATTACGACTCTGTGTGCTTAATTGTATTCTCTAGACCGTTAACCTTAGCACGCGGTGTAGCTAGAATTAAATGTGTTATATTTCAATGCTTTGGTGTATTGAAATTTAAAGGATATTTATAGTGAAGAAGTTGCTCCTCTTGGGTTTTCTAACCGTAGTTAATATCGCCCATTCCGAAATAGAATTGGTGCCCCTGGATATGGAGTTAGGATACTGGGAAACTAACGGTGAAGTGCTTCATAGCGATGCTATTAACAAGGTCTTAGAAAGCGTGCCTGAAGCTCAGCGAGCTATGATGCGGGAGATGATGGGAAGTAAGATGAAAATTCCAAAAAGCAAACAGTGTATTACGGAAGCGTCTTTCAAGGATCTGGAAAAAAGAATGCGAGAGTCGATGGGAGACCAAGCTGCCGGACAAGGCTGTAAATTTGAAGTATCCAACAGTAGCAGCAAGGGATATTCTGGAAAACTCAGCTGCAAAGGTATGGAGACGCTTGTTCATACAAAAGCAATCAACTCCAAACGCCAGGAGACAACGGTCGAGAGCACGATAGTGGGTGTAGGTGCGAGTAAGCTTAGATTACTTACTGAATGGAAGGCTAAAATTTGCCCTGAAGGGCTCTAAGGTTTGTTGCGCGTCGCCTAGGCAAGCCTTCCGTAGAGCCAGTCTTCTAGCGTGCGGTAGCCCGTGTGATCGCTGCGCCTTAATGACTTGCAGCTCTGCTCACAGATCAAGATTTCTGGTTAAAACCTCAGCGGATTTAATAATTCGCTTTGTCCGATAAAGTTCAGGATGTTTTTCATTTTCCGCATATCCTACTGGTTCTCCAGCGCCTGTGTTTACGAACCACGAACTTTCTGGTGTTCGGTCACCCAGCAGCTTTTTAAACTCGGCCGGTTTGATGCCTAATGCTTGGGCTGCTGCATTGTATGTGCAGCGAGTCCTGGTTTCGTTAACGTAGTCTCGTATGATGGTAATTTTGTCCTGCATTAAAAGGTGACTCCTGGAAAGTTGACGCCAAAGCACCGACGCTGTAACTGTCTAGCGGTTGTGGTGCCTGCGTGCTTTGGCTTGTTATGTTGGTTCAATGGATAAGTACTCTTCGTGAACAATTTCGCTGCTTTCCCATGTCTGTATATGCTTGCCTTTAAAGTCATTGATTTTTGGATCAGGCCCAGTCATATTGAACCCAAATGTAGGCTCCGTGACGTTGTTCGTGATTTCTGAATAAAGGAGTTTAACATCAAATTCCTCGACCGAAGAGACAAACCCTGTTGGTTTGTCATATGACTCTCTCATGGACTTTGCTAAAATAGCCCCATTCTTGAGCATT
>JBLHKV010000042.1:0-18732 GCA_047618115.1 Halieaceae bacterium
TGAAGACAGGTTGTCGACCTTTTCTACATGGCTAGACAGTCTCCACGCGGCATCAATGGACAGTGCCGGGTCGTGCCCACAAACCTTCATTCCCAGAGTCAACGCCATCTCCGCCACCATGGAACCGATGGCACCCAGGCCTACGACCCCTAGAGTTTTGCCGCTAAGTTCACTGCCCTTGAACAGTTTTTTCTGGGCTTCCAGTAATTTGTTTAGCTCGCCCTCATCGGTAATGCCACCCAGTGTCTGCACATAATCGATACCCTCGACAATACCGCGCGAGCCTAGTAGTAAGGCCGCGGCAACGAGCTCTTTCACCGCATTGGCATTAGCCCCGGGGGAGTTGAAGACCGGAATTCCACGCCGCGTACACTCGTCTACAGGTATATTGTTGACGCCTGCACCCGCTCGCCCTATGGCAAGAACTGACTCTGGTATTTGGTCTGGAGTCAGTTTGTGGCTGCGCAGCAGCAGTGCATCGGGATGTCCGATTTCGCTGGCAATTTCATAGTGTTCGCGATCTAGCCGTTCCAGACCTTTAACAGAGATCTGGTTCAGTGTGAGTATTTTGTACAAGGTAATTGTCCCGCAGTGTGGAATGGATGTTGCTACATGACTTCGATATCGGCCCGGTCCCGTAGCGATTCCAGATATTGTTGGTCTACCAACGCGCCGGATTCTCCAGAGAGCCTCTGTTTAAGTTGCTCGGTTGGCTGAGGTGTCAATTGCGCAAGGTCGCCCTCGACAACACGGTCCAATTCAAAGATCACCACGTCGCCACCAGAGGTTGCAACGTAATCATACTGAGAGCTACTGTTGTCGGCTGGCAGCTGAAACACGCGGTCCATCGCCGCTGGCGGCAACGCAGAGGTTTCGCGCAACAGCGCCAGTTCCACCTGCCAATCATAACCACCGTCAAGGGCGAGCTGTTCGATGCTGCTACCTGCATGCAATTTAGCCAACAACTCCTCGGCTTTCGCGTACGCGGCGACATCTGCACCAGCGGTAATCACCGCCTCGATAATCTGGGGTGAAACCTCGGTCAATGGTCTCGCAACACTTGGGAAATGCTCTACCAGCCGCAGTGCTATGTAGTGATTTGGAGCGACTTCAAGGACTGCACTATTATGCCGCTCGACGCGAACTTCGGTGCTGAAAGCCGCAACTTCCACTCCGTTGAATCTGAACAGGCCCGCGCCACTACCACGTTCCAGGCGCTCGGACTGTTTAACTGTAAAGTCCATTGCCGCCGCCGGTGAGGCTAAATCGTCGGCATTGAAAGCCAGATCTCGCAGCTTTTCGACCTGTTTAACGATTTCAGTACCGGCGCTCTGCGCCTGTAGTTGTTCGAGGATTTCATCCCGGACATCTTCAAAGGCAGGCACGTCACCCGTTGCTATCTCAGTCACCTGCACAAGATGCCAACCTGCATCAGTCTCAATAGGTTCAGAAACCTGATTAACATCGAGACCCGCAATGGCAGCTTCCATCGCCTCGGGAAATGCGTCACCTTGAGTAAATCCGAGATCTCCGCCAAATTCCGCCGAGCCAATATCCTGTGAATGCTCTTTAGCCAATTCCGCAAAATCTGCCCCGGCATCTAACTGTCCCTTTATCTCCACAAGGGTCTCCATGGCCATGCTTTCATCCATGTCGCCTTCGATATCCATCAAAATATGAGAAACTCGCCGCTCTTCCGGCATGGTGAGTTCACTGAGCCTGCGCTGGTACTCAAGTTGCAATTCGTCCTCGGCAATCTCGGTATAAAAATCTTGCAACTGTAATTCAATGTATTCCAGATTGATTGCCTCTGGAGCCATAAAACTATCTATATTGGTGTCGTAATAGGTCTGAATTTGTTCCGGACCGGGAGTCAATGCTGAGCGAAAACTCTCCCTAGAGATCATCAAATAGCGGATATCCCGCTTTTCCTGAATAATTTTCGCGCCCAGATTTAACTCCAGTGGCGTGCTGAACTCTGAAGCGGCAAGACCGGTGCGCAACTGCCGAGCTAGCGACTCACGCTCTAATAGTTGTTTGAACATGCCCGGTGAATAGCCATTCTGGGCAAGGACGTTGCGATACACTTCGGTCGAGAAATTCCCATCAATCGAGAATTCAGGCATGTCGGTAATACGGGTGTTCAAGACATTTTCGGATATTGCGAGACTATTTTTTTCAGCTTGAAGTGTAAACAACTTTTCCCGAATCAAACTTTCCAGTGCGGGCCCTTGTAACCTGTTGTCATCGAGCATTGCTGGGTCGATCTGATCACCCAGCGCGCTCAGTAATCGACGCTTTTGAATATTTATCGCCTGCTGGAGTTCAAATGCTTCGATTCCCTCGCCATCTACCTTAGCAACGAAATTTACCCCACCCCCTACTAATATCGACTGCACACCAAACAGTGCAAATGAGCCGACAATGAGACCCACGACAACCTTGGCGACTATGCCCTGGCTGTTTTTCCGGATGTTTTGCATCATGGTGGTAAATTAAACCCGCATTGAGTGGCGCTAGCCAGTTTATTGATAAACGAAAAAAGCGCACATTACGTGCGCCCTCTTTTTTGTATAGTGCTTAAGGCTCAGAAACAAATTGCACGAAGGTATGCCCACGCGCATTAAGTCTGACTCTTTAGCTCACACTCAACAACTGAATTGCAATAAGGCAGGTAGGAAAATGGTCTTCCTACCTACCTTATTCAGATTTAGCTGTTGACGGCACCTTTAAGTGCCTTACCAGCCTTGAAGCTCGGGACTCTGGCAGCTTTGATCTGTATCTCTGCACCGGTTTGAGGGTTTCTCCCGGTACGAGCTGCACGATCTTTTACAGCAAATGTTCCAAACCCAACCAGAACAACTGGCTCACTGTTTTTCAAAGAATCTGTAATAGACTCCAATACTGCGTCCAAGGCTCTTCCGGCAGATGCTTTTGGAAGGTCGGCGGCCGATGCAATAGCATCGATAAGCTCGGTCTTGTTCACACTTATCCCCTTTTAGAATTATCACGCTTATAATAGATTTTTTTATATGCAAAATACCTTCGCATTCAGCTTGGAGACTTTATCCTAATTGAAGGAAGCCGGTCAAGGCTGTGCGGAGTTTCAGTGCGTATTTATACGGTTTTCTTCGTCAATTTGAGCATCCCGTGACTGTCCAAAAGTATCTGCCAGGTAATCTTCGTCCGATAGTGGCTCCGGCATTTTCTCCAGCGCTATTTCAAGTACCTCCTCTATCCATTTGACGGCGATAATTTTTAGATCGGACTTTATATTATCTGGTATTTCTTTCAGGTCGCGCTCGTTCTCCTTTGGAATAACCACCACGTCGATCCCACCTCGATGTGCTGCGAGTAATTTCTCCTTCAGGCCACCAATGGGAAGCACCTCACCTCGCAGTGTAATTTCTCCGGTCATCGCGACTGTGGAGCGCACGGGAATACCCGTAAGCACAGACACCAGAGCCGTGCACATGGCAACACCTGCGCTAGGACCATCTTTTGGGGTTGCTCCCTCGGGCACGTGAATGTGAATATCCTGCTTGTCGTGGCTATTGGCCCGAATTCCCAACATCTGGGAACGACTACGAACAACGGTTGTTGCAGCCTGTATCGACTCCTGCATGACATCGCCAAGAGACCCCGTCTGCACATGTCGACCTTTTCCGGCAACTGCCACCGCTTCAATGGTCAACAGTTCACCGCCTACCTGCGTCCACGCTAGGCCTGTGACCTGGCCAATCTGGCTTTCATCTTCTGCGCGACCAAAGGAATGGCGCCGCACGCCGCTGAACTCTTCAAGTCCTTCGTTATCGATGGACAGGGGTACTTCGACCTCTTTCAACGTTATTTGCTTAACGACCTTGCGACAGATTTTCGCAATCTCTCGCTCCAGACCACGAACTCCGGCTTCGCGCGTGTAATAGCGAACCAGATCCAGCAGAGTGGCATCGGGCACTTGCAACTCGGCTTCCTTCAGACCGTTGTTCTTCATTTGCTTGGGCATCAGATAGCGCTGGCCAATATTTACTTTTTCGTCTTCTGTGTAGCCTGGCAGTCGAATGACCTCCATTCGATCGAGTAAGGCCGCCGGTATATTCATGGTATTGGAGGTGCAGACAAACATCACATCCGACAGGTCGTAATCTACCTCTAGATAGTGGTCATTAAACGCGTGATTTTGCTCCGGATCGAGTACTTCAAGCATGGCGCTCGCTGGATCTCCGCGGTGATCCATGCCCATCTTATCAATCTCATCCAGCAGAAATAGCGGGTTTCGCACGCCGGCTTTTGACATCTTTTGCAGTAGTTTACCGGGCATTGACCCAATGTAGGTGCGGCGATGCCCTCGAATTTCGGCTTCGTCACGCACGCCTCCAAGCGACATCCGCACAAACTTCCGGTTGGTTGCGCGGGCAATAGATTCACCCAAAGAGGTTTTACCTACGCCTGGTGGTCCAACCAGACACAGGACTGGCCCTTTAATTTTTTTGACACGCTTTTGAACCGCCAAATACTCGAGAATACGCTCCTTGACTTCCTCCAGCCCGAAGTGGTCTTCGTCCAGTATCGCCTGGGCGCGACCGAGATCGTGCTTAAGCTTGCTACGCTTGGACCATGGAACATTCACCATCCAGTCCAGATAACTGCGCACCACCGACGCCTCGGCGGACATCGGCGACATCATTTTTAATTTGTTAAGCTCGGCGAAAGCCTTCTCTTCGGCCTCAGCCGACATTTTCGCCTTGCCAATCTTGTTCTGCAGGTCGTCAGCTTCATTGGGAGCTTCGTCCATATCTCCGAGCTCTTTCTGAATCGCTTTCATCTGCTCATTCAGGTAGTACTCCCGCTGGCTTTTCTCCATCTGCTTTTTAACACGACCGCGTATGCGTTTCTCAACCTGAAAAAGGTCGATCTCGCCGTCCATCAGACCCATAAGATATTCTAATCGCTCGCAGACGTCTGACATCTCGAGGATAACTTGCTTCTGTTCCAACTCTACATTCATATGGGCTGCAATAGTATCTGCCAGACGCCCGGGTTCGTCGATCCCATTGAGAGATGTCAGCACCTCTGCCGGCACCTTCTTGCTTAACTTAACGTATTTATCGAATTGGTCGATGATGGAACGATGCAGAATCTCTGCTTTGCCCGCATCGTCGATCTCTGACTCGATTTCGGTCACCGACGCGGCAAAAAAGGTCTGTTCGAGACCTGGATCATCGATAGCTGCACGAAAATTACCCTCAACCAACACTTTGATCGTGCCGTCGGGAAGCTTTAACAGCTGCAGTATTGTTGAGACTGTACCCACTTCATAGACTTCATCGATACCCGGGTCATCGTCGGATGCGTTGCGCTGGGCAACCAGCAGAACCTGCTTGTCGGTTGCCATGGCATGGTCGAGTGCTTCGATAGATTTTTCTCGCCCGACAAACAATGGCAGCACCATATGTGGATAAACCACGACATCGCGCAGGGGCAGTACCGGAAAAACAACGGCTTTCTCGTCACCCATAGATAAATTTCCTCAAATTAATTCAGATTAGCACAAAGCTATATATGGGGATAATATTTGCCAATACAAGTCGCCACTGTCCATACACGACTGCAGGTTTAAACCAGCTGGTAAATTCTCATACGCTGCAACCGGGGGAGTTATTCCTCCGGGGCGGCAACTTTGGCTGTTTCAGTGTGCTGGTAGACCAGTAGAGGCTCCGAATCGCCGCGTATCACCGATTCATCGATGACCACCTTACTTACGTCTTCGCTGGAGGGAATATTGTACATGCTGTCCAACAGCACGGACTCTAGAATTGAGCGCAACCCGCGTGCCCCGGTCTTGCGCTCCATTGCTCTCTCTGCAATGGCAGTGAGACCGTCGGCGCGAAAGTCTATCTCGACTCCCTCCATTTCAAACAGCTTGGAATACTGTTTGGTGAGAGCGTTTTTTGGCTCAGTCAGAATTTGTACCAGAGCGTCGATATCGAGTTCTTCCAGGGTAGCTATCACCGGCAAGCGCCCAACAAATTCGGGAATCAGGCCGTAGCGAACTAGATCTTCTGGCTCGAGGTCTTTCAACACCTCACCAATATTCTGACCGTTATCCTTGCTCTTTACCTCTGCGCTGAAACCGATTCCGCCCTTCTCAGAGCGGTCGCGAATAACCTTTTCAAGCCCGGAAAACGCTCCGCCACATATAAATAGAATATTCGATGTGTCCACCTGCAGAAATTCCTGCTGTGGATGCTTGCGGCCACCCTGCGGCGGCACAGATGCTACTGTACCTTCTATAAGCTTCAGCAGTGCCTGCTGCACACCCTCTCCCGAAACGTCGCGGGTGATAGAAGGATTATCAGATTTGCGCGAAATTTTGTCGATTTCATCGATGTAGACAATGCCAACCTGCGCTTTCTCAACGTCGTAATCGCATTTTTGTAACAACTTTTGGATGATGTTCTCGACATCCTCTCCAACATAACCGGCTTCGGTCAAAGTTGTGGCATCAGCTATTGTGAACGGCACATCGAGCAACCGGGCAAGGGTTTCGGCGAGCAGCGTCTTACCGCTACCTGTGGGCCCCACCAGCAGGATATTACTCTTACCCAGCTCCACATCACCTGGCTTACCTTCTTCGTACTTCAACCGCTTGTAGTGGTTGTATACAGCAACAGCCAAGACCCGCTTCGCGCGATCTTGTCCGATGACGTATTCGTCGAGAATAGCCTTGATTTCCTGTGGTACTGGCAGATGATCCTGCTGAGCCTCCGGACCGTTCTCCTGAACCTCTTCTCTAATAATGTCGTTACATAGGTCAACGCACTCATCACAGATGAATACGGAGGGTCCAGCGATCAACTTCCGCACTTCATGCTGGCTTTTTCCACAGAAAGAGCAGTACAACAGCTTACTGTTGTCGTCGCTCGTACTGTTGGTATCGTCAGTCATATTTGTGCCTTTTTGCTACTTAAATGATGTAATACTGTCGATTTATGGCTTTACTAAACATTAAGATGCTGGTGTTTGCCATAAAAATCAAGCCCTTCGGTACTATCCCCGAAACTAATCTCCGCTACCGCGAGCTGTCATGACTTCGTCGATGAGCCCGTATTCGCGCGATTGCTCCGCGTTCATGAAGTTGTCCCTTTCGGTGTCGCGCTCAATCTTTTCCAGATCCTGGCCAGTATGATGCGCCATCAGTTCGTTGAGACGACGCCGTATGATCAAAATCTCTTTTGCCTGAATCTCGATATCTGTCGCCTGCCCCTGGGCACCACCGCTGGGCTGGTGGATCATAGTTCGTGCATTTGGTAGGCAAAATCGCTTACCGGGAGCGCCACCTGCCAACAAAAATGCACCCATGCTGGCGGCCTGGCCTATACACATTGTGGAGATATCTGGTTTCACAAACTGCATCGTATCGTAAATTGACAAACCCGCAGTAACCGAACCGCCGGGCGAATTGATATAGACGTGAATATCCTTGTCGGGGTTTTCAGATTCCAGAAAGAGAAGCTGAGCAACCACCAAATTGGCCATATAATCTTCCACAGGCCCAACAATGAATATCAATCGCTCCTTGAGAAGTCTGGAATAGATATCGTAGGAACGCTCCCCTCGAGCAGTCTGCTCGACGACCATAGGCACCAGACCGAGGCCCTGAATACCACTGCTCGCTATGTCGTTATATTGCTGTGCCATAGGTGTCTCTCTTTTTCATCTGGTGGTCGGTGCGGTCAGCATAGTGGCAGGCGTGGCTAAGCTCAAGCCTCGCTTCTTGCCCGGCTGAGCGCTTCCTGATAATCACAGGTGAGTTCTGTTACTGCTGCGTCAGCTACCAGACTGTCGACAATAGCTTCCTCGAGAACCATCGACTCGATCGACGACAACTGCTCTTGGTTACCATAGTAATAGTTGATGACCTCTTCTGGCTTCTCGTAGGTCGACGCCATTTCTTCAATGGTGCTGCGTACCTTGTCGGGATCGGCCTTCAACTCGCGGTGGCTAATAATTTCATTTAGCAACAAACCCAACTTAACCCGCTTTGTTGCCTGCTCTTCGAACATTTCCGCGGGAAGTAAAGAGTCCAGGTCCAGATCGGGTTGCTGCTGCCCACCGCTAAATTGTTGGAACATCTGTTTACGCATATTGCCAATTTCCTGGCCGATAAGCGCTTTGGGTACATCCAGATTTTCGTGAGCTGCCAGCACCCCATCCATTACTTGAGATTTGATGTTGCTTTTGATTGCACTACTCAATTCCCGGGCCATGTTTTCAGCGATGTCCTGACGAAACTTATCTTCTCCGCCGTCTTCCACGCCGTATTGCTTAAACAGCTCTTCGTCCAGAGGGGCCAATACTTGTTCTTCGACACGATTGAGCGTAATTTTAAATTCAACGGCTGCGCCCTTTAGGTCCTCGCTGTGATAATCCTCGGGAAAGGACAACTCAAGTACCTTCTCATCGCCTGCTTTCATCCCGACAATCCCGTCCTCGAAGCCGGGAATCATACGATTTGAACCCAGCTCAAGGTCACTGCCTTCGGCAGAGCCGCCGTCAAACGCTTCGCCTTCTTTGGTGCCGGCGTAGTCAATGTTGACCTTGTCTCCATCTTGCGCAGCGCGCTCGGCGGTTTCCCACCCGCCCTGCTGTTTACGGAATATTTCGATCATACCGTCGATATCCGCGTCGGTTACCTCTGCATTGGTCCGCTCGAGGACTATGCCATTCATCTCGGCCAGTTCGATGTCGGGGAACACTTCAAAGGTGGCGATGTATTGTAAATCTCGCCCCTCTTCCATCTGCCGTGGCTCAATACTGGGTTGTCCTGCTGGCTTAAGATTTTCCTGGGTCACTGCTTCGTAAAAGCTCTGACTCATGACTTCACCAACAACCTCTTGCCGGATACCGGCGCCATAGCGCTGCCGAACAACCTTGAAGGGAACCTTTCCGGGGCGAAACCCGTCCAGACGAACATTCTTTGCCGCTTTCTTTAGGCGGGAATCAACCTCTTGGTCAACTCTCTCAGCCGGCACACCAACGGTCAAACGACGCTCTAATCCTGAAGTCGTTTCGATTGAAACCTGCATGAATTTTCCTCACAACAAATGAAAAGAAGGCATTGTCGCCCTCTTGCGCGCTCGATCTCCAGGCTTCAAAAACCCAGTGCTTCGAGCACTTATGTAATGGTGCGAAAGGAGAGACTCGAACTCTCACGTCTTGCGACACAGGAACCTAAATCCAGCGCGTCTACCAATTCCGCCACTTTCGCAGTGCTATAGTGGAGCCTCAAACGCGGCACCAAGTGTATAAATTACCTTAGCTGTTACTGCTAAGCCCATGAACTTAATATGGTTTATAAATACAACTGGCGATGGCTTGGGGGCCCTCACAAGGGCGGGGATTCTGCCACAAAGCCCCAACGTGTTCAACCCAATTTCATTGCCTTTTAGGTTGCGCCAAAAGCGCGACCGCCCCCGTGGTTCTGGGTCTCAACACCAAACCCTGCGGGTAGGATGCCGGTAGCAATACTGCGCTCTCGGATGCAAGGTGCACTCCGTCTATCTCGAGACTGCCTCCGACAGCCATAATCAAGCGATAGCAGTCTGTAGAATCGACGCAAAAACTTGAATTTGCCTCCAAGCGGACGCGCAGAACCTCGAAGTCATCAAAGTCGACAATGCGCTCCACCGTCAGTCCAGCCTCGTCGATGAGGCAATCCGAGCTACTAGCCAGCGGTTCTGTGCTCAGAATCATCGCTGCCACTGCAGCCTCGGTATCCCAATGATTCTGGGTGAGAACCTTTTGATTGAAAGAAATAATCATCCGCTCGTAGACCGGAGTCTGAAATTCCACTGTACGAACACCGTGCTGCAAGGCATGGGGGACATAGCAGGGAACTTTCACAACATCGCCCACTACCAGGGGGTGTAGCTGAGTAAATCGATCCATATCGGTCCGGGAGGTCCGTTCCAGCTCGTGGCTATCGGGTGACACTCGCATCAGCAATGCGCGAGACCGCTCTGGAGACAGCGTCGCCCCCGGCTCATCGCCCTGCTCCAGCCGAAGCTCATCGAGGCTCGCATCGATATCTCTGCGAATTTTCTCGTAACGACCAATGGCCTGGAGGTAAGCCACCTTGAAATCATTTTCGTTGTCGAATTCGTCCAATACTGCGGGCGCTGCACCGAGTCGTATAGCGCCCTTGCCATCCGGCCAGGCATCTTCGTCAACGTGGGTAACAATGTATACCTCTTGCTTTTCCTCGTGTAACTCGAAGTACAAGTTCCCCAGTTCCGGCTCTGGATGCGGATCGAGGATTTTCAGCAAAATGGGTGTCCGTGGGGCCTCGCCA
The DNA here is from genome assembly GCA_047618115.1 of Halieaceae bacterium. Lineage (GTDB taxonomy): Bacteria > Pseudomonadota > Gammaproteobacteria > Pseudomonadales > Halieaceae > CALJGI01. Next base: position 10,355 of record JBLHKV010000042.1, read on the forward strand.
AGCAACAGGTGCGGCGCACAGCTCAGCGCGACGTCCAGAGGGGTGTCACTCCTTGCATCCCCGATGGAACATACGCCTCTCTCCTCTATCCCTGTATACCAAACCTCCTGTCCCCACGGCTTGGCTATGGCCAATGTCAGGAGCGTTAGCGGTAAGGCCGGATTTATCACCGCACAACCCACCAGCGCTGCCAGCGAATCGAGTGCCGCCTCCCCATGAAGAATGTCGGTCTCTATTTCTCTTTCCATTTGCACCAGGGCAGATAAAACAAGTTCAGTCTCAGCGACCAGAAAACGCAGTATTGATCCGTGCAGATAATAAATCGCGGAGTACGAGGTCGGTTCGCCGGGTAGCCACGACCGCTCGTGGGGGAAAGTCACGCAGACAAAGCACTCCCCATGTTCGTAGTAGCGGCTCAGTTCATGTTCGGGGTCCGAGTGTTCGATTGTGACGTGGTGTGTATCCATAAACCTATATTAACCGGTCAGACACTCGGGATCGAAGCGATACTCCTCGTTGAGCCACGCATACACCTCCCGAGTAGCGGGTTCATCGACGCAGCGAAAGCGTTCCTTAAGACGGTTTCGCTCTTCACTGCTTATCATATCCAGACCCAGATCCTGAAACTTGCGCCAATGCTCTTGCAAGAGCTCGGCTCCTTTAGACCCTCCAAAGCTAGCAATCGCAAGCGCTCGAGCCGCATCGGGATCATACTCACCACGATAAAGACGAGCGAGACTGGCCAGTGGAATTTTTGACAGCTCGGCCTGGTTCATCGGATTGCACAGGTGCCCCTTAATATATGACGCAAGGTTCGGGGACCTACTCGTCAGTGCATTTAAATGTAGAAAGCGACTGGCTCGCGCGCCGTCATTAACGGGATAATTATCCCAAAGTATCGGTGGCCGCCCCATTGTTTGAGATATTTCCTCGATATCTGCAACCGTAATCGTCGTCGAGCAAACTTGATTTCCCGTCCAAAAAATATCGACGCCCGCATCCAGCTCTGCACCCAGATCTTGCCAGTAATTCTCGGGAATGGCCCCGAAAAAGCGCTCCAGAACAGGGTCGAATGAATAGTAAGTGGGACACATGATAATTCGACAATCAGGGCAAAATTTGACTATATCGTTAACAATCTCCGCCTGATTCCTCGCCAGATCAGGCACATCTCCTGGCATATCATCGAATAAAATCGCCAGAATTGCCGGGCGAAGCTGCCCAATTCGGGATAACTTTAGCTGGAGATCGCGTCGCCCAGCAGCATCGTAGGCGTTGTACAACTCAAAAGGAGACAGGCCGACGCCAAACTTAACGCCCTTTAGCAAGTAGTGTTCGGATAGAGCCTGGAGCTGAATCCAGTGGTCGTCGGGCCAGTCATAGCGCCAGTTGCGGCGCAACCAGGGGTCATCTTTAGGCGCGTAAATGTAGCAATCCAGGCCGTTTTCGGCCAAGAAGTCAGCGTATCCCCGACGAGCATCCCAGCTCCAGCTTTGACCGTAGAATCCCTCTATCACCCCACTCAGGAGCGCTTTTGAGGTGCCAGTTATCATCCGGGTGCCACACTCCTACGCCCAGTAATCTCCAGATTAGTAATTAGTGGGGCTCTGCTTATCGCAATTTAATTTAAAAAAATGATCAAAAAATGTGGATTATTACCAATTATGAGCAATACTTAAATAGAGGATGCTTTTCCCCTATCAAAACCAGCATCCTCTCCGGGAACTGCTAGTTGCCCCGGAAAGGAGGTACCTCCTTAGTGTTTCACTACTAATGGTCTTCTTGGGCTCCTCTTCGGAGCCCACTTTTTTACATGGCCTTTTTTACATAGTATGGGTTGGTCGATCTGAATTTAATGACCCTGCCAGATGATTTTCGATTTTCGCGTTGGCCTGCGCAGTTTCTGTCTCATCACTGAACTGCACGCCTATACCTGCAGCTCTGCTACCCTGCGCGCCTTTCGGGGTCAGCCAAACGACTTTTCCAGCGATGGGGATTTTTTCGGTTTCGTCCATCAGACTCAGCAGTAAAAACACCTCGTCACCCAGGTGGTAACTCTTGTTAGTCGGGACAAACAGGCCTCCATTCAACAGGAATGGCATATACGCCGCATACAACACTGCCTTGTCTTTTATGGTCAATGACAGGATGCCGCTACGCCCGGCAGGTTTGGTCATTATATATTTCCTCATTCACTCTAACGGCTTACTTTGGGGAGTATAGCAGTACCGAATGCTATTGCCCCAACACTTCTTTTAGGCGGGTAAAGAGATAGTCCATGGTCAGCGCAACATTCGGGTTTCCGGCGCGGGAAACCGCCTTATGGAGGTTTAACAGTTCGTCGTAAAACTCAATCAACCCAGCCATACATTCAGCCTCACTATCGATTTGACTCGATTGGTTTCTCACGGTCTCATGCACAAAGCTCGCCATGCGTTCCAATACGACCGCCAATGGCATCGCCTTGAAAGCGCTCACCATATCGAGGGCCGATGCACCGCCCGTATTGGCCAGACTCCGCATTGAAAGCTGCAACGCCTCCTCCAATGCTAACTGGCCACTTTCCACCATTGCCAATGCACTCAGTGGCCGGTTACAACTGAGGTCCAATAATCGATCCACGGATTCTGCACCCAACTGCGGAGTTAACCACGCCAGCGCCTGGGCACGATCGGCATTGGCAATTGGAATGCGCTGACAACGTGACCGAATAGTTGCGGGCATGGCCTGATCCCTGTCACTAACGAGAATCAGGTAGGTGTCTTCTCCCGGCTCCTCCAGACATTTTAGCAGCGAGTTGGCTGAATTCAGATTCAGGGCGTTGGCGGGCCGGATAACAACTACTCGAGCGCCCCCCTGCTGTGCCGTCCGTACAGTAAAATCGAGCAATGAGCGAATTTGATCCACTCCGATTATAGCTTTTTTGGGTGGTGGCTTTATGTCCTGTAGATCGGGATGGGTTCCTGCGGCACAAAGCGTGCAACTCTTGCAGGCTCCGCAGGCAATGCTAGAGACCGGTTCGGAGCAAAGCAGGTATTGAGCAAAAGCCAGAGCTAGATGTGCCTTGCCAATCCCAGGTTCGCCACTAAAAAGGAGTGCGTGCGGGAGCCTGTTCTCAGAACTTTGTTTGACCAGCTTACGCCAGACGTTTCCGTGCCAGGGCAAAGGCACTACATAACCAGGCCCAGCCTCGACTAACTCAGCGTCTTTAGCCTTATTTACCGGTGGCATCATCGCCCTCCAGCCAGCGCTCTATCACTGGTCGAAACTGTGTTTCCACATCGGCCTGAACAACGGCCAGTTCGTGTTCTGCATTGATGATCCTGAAACGACGGGGCTCAGCGGCTGCTCGCTGTAGATAATTGCTGCGAACTCGCTCAAAAAAAGCAAGCTTTTCGCGTTCAAAACGATCCAGCTCACCTCTCTCCTGAGCTCTTCTCATGCCTGTCGACACCGGTGCATCCAGCAAAAAGGTATAATCGGGCCTTCTCTCTCCCTGCACGATCGATTCGAGTTGAGCGATAAGATTGGCACTCATACCCCGACCAGCTCCCTGATAGGCGTATGTGGCATCGGTGAAGCGGTCGGATATAACCCAGGTGCCAGCATCAATCGCCGGTAGAATCACTTCACACAGATGCTGTCGTCGCGCCGCAAAGAGCATCAATAGTTCACTGATCGGATCGACCGTCTCCTGCGACACTTCCAACAGAAGATCGCGCAATCGCTCAGCTAGTTTGGTGCCACCCGGTTCGCGAGTCAGGTTAATCGCGATGCCACGTTGCTCCAACAGCTTGCGCATCACGGCGATGTTGGTAGATTTACCAACCCCCTCACCGCCCTCCATGGTAATAAACAAACCTTTCTTGGCCATCAATTGTGTCAAATTAGTCTCGTTTTAACTGGTATTTTCTAACGGCCGCTTCGTGTTCCGGCAGCGTTTTCGAAAAATAGTGGCTGCCGTCGCCTCTCGCAACAAAATACAGGTCCTTGGAATCCCGGGGGTGCAACGCCGCCTGGATAGATTCGCGCCCCGGTAGCGCTATCGGCGTCGGTGGTAAACCGTTAATACGATAGGTGTTATACACGTTATTTCCATCTCGCAGGTGCTTGCGGGTCAAATTCCCATCAAATTCTGACCCAACACCGTAAATAATGGTTGGATCCGTCTGTAGTCTCATGCCCAATCGTAGCCGTCTAACGAAGACGCCGGCGATCAATTCACGCTCATCGGCGCGACCCGTCTCGCGCTCGATTATCGATGCCATGATCAGTGCTTCATACGGTGATTGGTAGGGTAGCCCGGCGTCTCTACCTAGCCATTCATCATTCAGCACTCTGCGCATTTTCTCGAGCGCAGTACGCAGGATGTCTGCGTTGCTGACCCCTACCTGGTAACGGTAGGTGTCGGGGAAAAACCAGCCCTCGGGGTTTGGGTAGCCCTCCACCAACGCGGCGCGCACAATGTCCGCCGTGTTATCGAGCTTCTCTTCTGCCGCCATTTTTTCGACGGCCTGGTCGAGGGTGAAGCCCTCGGGAAAGGTCACGCTATATTGAATGACGCTACCGCTAACCAATAAAGCCAAAAACTGGGAGGGAGTTGTACCGTGGGCAACCTGGTATTCCCCCGCCCGAATACGGCTGCCGGACTCACCGAAGCGCGCCAGCAGTTTGAGCCGCCACGGTCTTGGTAGAATCCCTGATTGCGACAAATCTTCAGCAATCGAAGAGACTGTGTCACCTGGGACAAGGGTATAGGAGATACCATCATCGGGAAGCACCAGGGGAGTTGACCGCCATTTCGACAGTTCAACAGCGCCGTACAATATCGCGAGCGCAATCAGCAGACCCAGCCATTTCTTCATTTTTTGTCCATAGGCTGCAATTCTTTATGGCTCACAGTTTCCAGCCGTGAAGCAAGTTGGTAACGGTCCATCAAGCGAGCGGTCAAGGGCCAGTCCCGCCAGAGTGTTTCGCCCAGGGCCGCAACGGGGCGAATGCCCATTACGCTATTACACATAAATATTTCGTCCGCCTGCAACAAGTCGTGGTAGGACAAAGTGGTTTCATCGCAAGTCACGTTCAACTCCGGGGCCAGAACATCGATAACCAGACTTCGAGCTGTGCCTGCAACGCCGGCGAGTGAAAGTTTAGGCGTGAGCAGACAACCGTCTTTTACGATAAAAAGGTTGCTCATCACCCCGGATATCACACTGCCATCGTCGAGGCACATGACGCCTTCATCGTGCCCACCATCCTCTAATTCGCCGGCCGCCAACACATTGGCTAGACGGTTGAGATGTTTAATTCCGGCCAGCCCCGAATGGTTTACGGCAGCAACTTTGCAGCGACACAAACGTAGGCTCTCAGAAGCCACATACACATGCTTGTCAAAGGACACTATAAAAGTCGGTTCAGTGGTCCGCTGTGGCCGATAGCCGTGAGCACCAGGCCCACGAGAAACGGTGATTCTGGCGATTGCAGAGACGCGATCTGCGTCACTCAATTGGGCTAGAAACTGGAAAAAGTGAGTCTCGATTGAGCGCGAATCTACATTCAATGCCAAAGATTCGCAGCCGCGTAAGAGGCGCTGGAGATGACGACCCCACAGTATGGCTCCACCATTGGTGATCAATACCGTTTCGAACAGACCGTCGCCATAGCGAAGCCCACGATCTAGCGGCGATATCCCCCCCCCTTTTTTGCCATTAACCCAGTGTACGGGGAGGTTTACAGCAGGCATTAACATCTTTCCGGCCGCACCGGGGGGCGCCCGGCTTAGTCTAATCGAGCGAAGAGCAGAGAACCGTTCGTGCCACCAAACCCGAAGGAATTTGACAGCGCGTAATTAATATCAATCTCCTGTGCGGTGTGAGGTACGTAGTTCAGGTCGCAGCCTTCGGCGGGGTTATCTAAATTGATTGTCGGCGGTGCAACCTGGTCTCTAATGGCGAGCACTGAGAATATTGCCTCCACTGCACCGGCAGCGCCCAACAGATGACCAATCATTGACTTGGTAGAACTAACCGCAACCGAACTCGCCGCGTCACCCATCACCAGCTCGACCGCCTTACTTTCGGCAACATCACCGGCGGGTGTCGACGTTCCGTGGGCATTAATGTAGTTGATTTGCGCCGGGTCGATCCCGGCGTCGAGTACCGCATTTTTCATTGAGGCAGCGGCCCCCCGGCCATCCTCGGGAGGGAGTGTCATATGGTAAGCATCACCCGACATGCCAAAGCCGACCAATTCAGCGTAGATTCTTGCTCCGCGAGCCTTTGCGGTTTCATATTCTTCCAGCACCATAACGCCAGCACCATCTGCCAGTACAAAGCCATCTCTATCGCGATCCCAGGGACGACTGGCAGCCTCTGGATTGTCATTGCGGGTCGATAGCGCACGGGCGGCGGCAAAGCCTGCTAAACCAACCGGCGTAGTTGCCATTTCGGCACCCCCAACCACCATTGCATCGGCGTCACCGTAGGCAATTAGTCGCGCCGCCAGACCAATATTGTGAGTCCCCGTTGTACAGGCTGTCACCACCGCTATATTGGGGCCTCTAAGGCCATATTTTATTGAGAGATTACCGGAGATCATATTGATAATAGAACTCGGCACAAAGAAGGGCGATATTTTGCGTGGCCCGCGAGTTTCTAACAAGGTGTGGCTGCGCTCAATTTCGCCAATTCCACCAATTCCAGAACCGATTGCCACACCTACTCGCGCTGCATTCTCTTCGGTAATTTCCATACCGGAATCCCGCATCGCCTGAATGCCTGCCACCATTCCATACTGGATAAAGACATCCATTTTGCGAGCTTCTTTCGGCGCCAGATAATCACTGATGTCGAAATCACTGATATTGCCCCCAAACCGGGTAGTATATGCGCTCACGTCAAAACTGGTGATCGGGGCCACACCACTGCGGCCCGCTACGATATTTCGCCAGGTATCTTCAACATTATTGCCAACTGGTGTGACCATACCCAAACCAGTGACGACTACTCTACGTTTACTCAAAACAAGTGCCCCCTTGAGAAATCTTCCACCCGCACAAAACAAAAGCCGCCCTACTTCGCATAGAGGCGGCTTTCAAAAGCAATATCGGGTTGAAATGTACTAGGCGGGATTCTCGTTAATGTAGTTAATCGCCAATTCCACAGTGGTGATTTTCTCGGCTTCTTCATCGGGAATTTCAGTTTCAAACTCCTCTTCAAGTGCCATCACGAGTTCGACCGTATCCAGCGAATCCGCTCCCAGATCTTCGACAAAAGATGCCGTGGTCTGAACTTCTTCTACTTTGACGCCCAACTGCTCGGCGACGATCTTTTTGACACGCTCTTCAATGCTGCTCATTATATTTAGTAACTCCTGTGCGGAACGAATCCAAACTCAGTCATAAGGTTGGTGGGCGCATTTTACTCGGTTTCTACCCGGGTTGTCAGCCTAAAGGCTCAAAAAGTCTGTTCACTGAACACATCACCATCACGACATGTACATCCCACCGTTGACATGAATAGTTTCGCCGGTGATGTACGCCGCGGCTGTACCTGCCAGAAACTCAACAACGGCTGCCACCTCTGTTGCCTCGCCGAGTCTGCCCAGGGGAATTTGCTTTTGTAGCGCATCTCTATGTGCTTCTGGCAATTCTCGTGTCATGTCGGTGTCGATAAATCCGGGGGCTATCGAATTAACTGTAATTGAGCGCGAGCCAACTTCCCGTGCGAGGGCCCGAGAGAACCCTTCCACACCCGCTTTGGTCGCCGCGTAATTAGTCTGCCCCCCATTGCCCATAGACCCCACAACCGAGGAGATATTGATGATCCGTCCCCAGCGCGCCTTGGTCATGCCCCGCAGCGAGGCCTTACACAGCCTATAAACGGAATTGAGGTTGGTACTGATAACGTCTGACCACTCGTCCTCCTTCATCCGCATCAAAATATTGTCCCGGGTAATGCCCGCATTATTGACCAGGATAAGCGGCGCCCCATAGCGATCCTTGATCTCGGATAATAACGTGTCCGCGGCTCCAGCATCGTTAACGTTAAAGCTGATTCCGCAGCCTTTTGCCCCCGCTGCATGCAGGTAGTTGCTGATTGATTCCGCGCCTGCCGGTGTCGTCGCAGTTCCAATCACCGTTGCTCCCGCCGCTGCCAAGCTCTCGGCGATGGCCCGACCGATACCGCGACTAGCGCCTGTAACCAGTGCTACCTTATCGTCAAAATCCATAAATACTTCCTCTATTATGATTCGTTCAACCTACAGCCGTTACCGCCGTCGCCATTTTTTCCGGATTATCGGTATTCAGTCCGGAAAGCTCTCTGTTAATTCGTTTCGCCAGCCCGGTTAGAACCGCGCCGGGGCCACACTCCACAAAA
>JBLHKV010000043.1:0-18631 GCA_047618115.1 Halieaceae bacterium
AAAAAAGATATTGGTAAAAATATCTTGAGCGGCGAGTATAGCGAACCGACCTTGAGGATGATAAGAAGAAAGCGAACTCCATCGCGCATCGGGTTGATGTGGCTCTTGCCCTCTCGTCGCGACGCTTGTATTGGTACAAATCCCACCGAGTAGCCTGCTCTAAAAAAAGCCATAGTGGTCGTCGTCGGATAGGAGAAGCCATTGGGAAGGAGGTATAAAAATTCCATAAACTTCTGGCGACGAATCATTCTTAAGCCGGACGTTAGGTCGGGGATTGGCCGATTAACCATCCAACTGGCGAGCCAGTTGTAAATGGTGTTGGCACTCCATCGTGCGAAACTGGCCTGAGAGGAAACTCCCTGACGAGCGCCAACGACCATGTCGTAGCCTTCAGCCGCTTTCTCGGCCAATCTGATAATATCGTCGGGACTGTGCTGCCCATCGCCATCGATAAAAACAATCCAATCCCGCGTCGCCATCCGGGCACCCGATTTGACCGCAGCTCCATTTCCCTTGGAATAGGGATGAGAGAGTACTTGAACGCCCTCGCTAAGACTGTATTCAGCGGTGTCGTCGGTGGATCCATCATTCACTACAATGATTTCGGCTCCGGTGCAGGTATCCTTGAGCAGGGGTAAGATTTTGCGAAGACCTACAGATTCATTCTTAGCCGGGATGACGATGGTCAATTCAGAAAAAATATCCACTCAACTCCTTGTCGACATACCTAGTATGTCCGTATTAGTAAAATATTTAGGGTCGCGTTGACTCGGAGTCTACGTGCCGCGATGAGCGAGAGCCGCGGCTCGCAGTAGGGCCGTTAAAGCTTCCTTCAGCGCCATTTAATCTGCAGGTGGAACCAGTACTCCAGTTTGACCCGAGCATACCACATCTCTGCTGACAGCAAGATATGAGGCGACTCCTGCACAACCACAACCCATGTATTATTGGCCCTGAGTTGCCTCTGGCATCAAACTCAGATTGTAACGCTCCTCGAGGTTCAACTCACCCCGGGCATCAAGTTTCTGCAACTCGATCCGCGCCTCATTCAGCTCATCAGCCCGGCCGAGTTGGTTCGCGAAATATAGTTTCATCTGCAGACCCTTGTGGTCGAGTGGCGCTTTACTGAGCAAAAGCTCGGTGTAGAGGAATGCGTTTAGTGGTCTTCCCAAGTGATTCTCGAGCGAGGCCATCATGCTGTAGATTTTGGGCGTTCCGATCGGCCTCGAATCGGCTGAGAATAGCTCCTCCAGACGGTCGGCAAAATTCATCGTCTCCAATACTGGACACTGGCCATTCATAATACGGCTAACCAGTACTTGGAAGAGCTCATTGGTCTGTGGATCGCGCATATTGACCTGATCACTGCTGAATCGCGCCATCGCCTGAGCGGTAGGTAATTTATTCGCCGCACAAAAAAGTAGCAGTTCGCGCATCGCGTGACGCGATGGCCAACCAGGAGCCAGCTTGGTTACCTGAGCAGATATGCGTAAAGCTTCCTCTATGTGCCCCTCGCCTGCAAAAACCTGAGCCAGCTCGGTATTCGCCCTTTGCGAATTTGGGTGGGCGTTGGCCGCAGCAAAATAGAGCAGAAATTTATTAGACCAGATTTCGCTTTGGTAGGCAGTTGCATAGGCGAAACTGAAAATCAGTAGCCCATATGAAAGTAGCATCCACTTGCGCGTCAACGGCCAAATATGGACCGTGTGGCTTAGCCCGGCCACGAGAGCAAAATATACGCCGACGGCGGGCAGATAATTCCTGTGCTCAAAGTACAATTCCAGAGGTAGAAATGTAGATTCAACGCTGTGCGCCACCAGGAAAAACAAGATTCCAAAGCCAATTGGGGCAAACAAAACCGCTCTCTTCTTGAGTACAGTTATCCCGATCAGTAGCGCCAGACCCAAACCAGACCAGAGTGTCGTGATTGGATCAAACCAACCGCGCGATGCGACAAAATCATCCTGAAACACACCCATCACCGCCACATTGGGCCACAGCAGCTGAGTGCAGTAATGCCATAACGCTCGGGGCTGAGTCAAAAGCCGCTCAGCCAGACTGAAACTGCGACTCTCATAGCCAGCCATGATTTGTTCCGGCTGTATGCTCAGTATCAGCAGTACTGTGATTGCACCGAGACAAACCAAAATAGTAAAAATCCGCTGCAAAAGCCGCTCGATCGCGGGAGATGCCGCCTGAAAACGGAACAGCCACCACTCCGCCAACATAATCAATGGCACCAGCACCGCACCATTTTCTTTAGATAGCATCGCCAGCCCGAAGGAAATTACCACTCCGAACACCTGCCAATGCACTCGCTCACCGCGCACCAAGCGTTCACGGCCGGCGACATAACATATCAATGCCACCACCACAAACAACATCGACAATTGTGCCATGCGCTGCACGGTATACAGTACCGTGCTTATGAACAGAGGAGACAGTAACCACAAAGAAGCGACTGCCAGACCCAGCCACTTTGCGCGCTGGTATCCCGACAACCGAAATAGACTGGCACAAAGCCACGCGAGCAGACTGCCAATTAGCAAATGTATTATCAGATTGGTTCGCTTGATTTGAAACAAGTCGTGATGAAAATAGACCTTTTCCAATCCAAAGCTGAGCATAGAGACGGACCTTCCCAGCATCCCCGACCGGTTTCCCTGCACAACATCCAACAAATACTCCGGGTGCTCTTCCAGCTGTCCAAGTACCTGCAGGTTCACGCCATCATCCAGTAGCGAAACGCTGGAAAGACCCGGCCAATATACCCAGCAGCACAGTGCCAGTACAGCGACCCAAATGACGCTTCGAACAAGACCTTCAGAAAAGTGAGCCACTAACTCGACTCGACTTCAAACATGGCCTGCAATTGCCGCAGCTCAAACATATTGCTCGACTGAGACAGCAAGGTCCGAATAGTTGCCAGAGCACTGCCATTGTCACCCTGGGCCGCGAAACCAGCAATTAATTCCATGTAGGCAGTACGGTCGCCAGGCCTGGCAACTAACGCACGGCGCGCCACATCAACAGCCAGATCGGGTCGCTGCAAGCCAAGCCGATAATGTCTCGCCAATTGCACCAGCACTGGACTGTTATCGGGCAAACGCTGTGCCAAAGTAGACATCATTTGGATAAAACGAGGCGAGCTCAGTCCGCACCATTCAGCATTAGCGCACTCGGTCATCATGCCCAGGGCATTATAGTCGGAGGCCATAAACTTGCGCTCCTTGAGGCTGCCATCCAACGCCGACAGCCACCTTTCTACATCCAACCCATCAAAGTATCGACTGTCAATCCACAGTAGTGCTACGAGAGCATTGGTATTTCCAGGGTCTGTCGCCCGCATCAGGCTGTAAGCAGCCCGACTATTCAAAATCATTTCCCGGCGCAAATCAGGGTCCACTTCCGTTTCCGCATGGCGTAAGCGCGTATTTGCGTAGTGATATTGGGTGCGTATCGAACCGGGATGATGTTGGAGATGAAAATCTGTGAGCTTGATCTCATCCGCCCACAGTGCAGCTCTGAACTGCAGCAGAAACCACAAGGTAGCCAAAACAAGCGAGCCCACCACGATAGCCGGTCTCAGGGTAGAGCCTCGAAACAGGGCCACAATGACAGACGCGATGAGCAGGCACAAAGAATAACCCGCAAGATAATTTCTGTGTTCGTAAACCATCTCCAGAGGAAATATGGATGATTCCAGAGAGTGCGATATCAAAAACCAACCGATCGAAAACGAAAATATAGGAAAACGCTGCCTCGTTAATACAGCAGATAAAGTCAACACTATCCAGCCAACTGCCGCCCAGGCTGTACTCAGTGGATTTAGCATTGACGTGGATAAGACAATATCGTCGTGGTGAAATCCAAGACTTCTGATATCAGGCACGAACCACCAGTATATGTAGTGCCACAGCACGCGTAGCTGAGTTAGACCACGCTCCTGGAGGGAAAAGTCTCTGCCCACGAAGGCATCGACCAGCCACACCGGAGGTGACAGTAGAATCCCGGCCAATATCGCAAGCGGCACCACTAAAACAACGAACATAAGAGAACGACTTGTGGAATCGCGCACAGTGGAAAAGCGTCGATAAATAACCAGTTCTATCAGTACTATCAGCCACGGCGCAAGCAGCCCATTCTCTTTGCTGAACGCCGCCAAAGCGGAGCAACACAGCACCCAGAAAAAGGCTGTCCCCCAGAGTTCACGACGCGCTACTGCACTCTCGACAGTGCTAATTTGCGCTCGATAATGACAGTAGCAAACTACAGCCAGCAGGGAAAAAAAGGTAGACAATTGCGCCATCCGCTGCACAGCGTAAAGCACTGTCGATACATGAAGCGGATGCAGCAACCAAATAGACGCTGCCAGAAATGCAACCAGGTCGACTCGCTGCGTAGACGTATCGGGAGTCGCTACCACCCGCAACATAGCTCTGCTAATCCACCACAGCAACAGGCCGTTGATCAGGTGCAGCAGCAAGTTAACAGTCTTGAAACCGATCGGTGAGAATTGGCCCTCAGCCACATAACTTGCAGCGATGCTCAATATGCTCAATGGCCGCCCCAGGGGCCCGGTATTGGAGCTCTCAGCAGCCGCAATCCATGAGGAAAAACTCTGCTCTGAAATCTGTACAGCAGCATTACCCTCCAATGCAGGCTTGGAGTCAAAAATAAAGGCGCTGCCTAGTGCTGGCACATACGCTACGAGGCATAGCAACACAGGAATAACAAATTGGAACCGGCGTATCATTAAATTTTCCGGAGATGCGAACCCAGCAGCCTACGATGAATCGGTATGCCGCTCAAGCCGCGAACAAAAAAAACCCCGGGTTACCCCAGGGTTTCTAAAGAGAGGCGCAGACTCTAGCCGCGGCAGTTGGCCGGCAGGTACTTGGTCTCCATACCGTTTGTTCCCTGGATGCACTTCCACTGCGGTGTGCCGCTGGAGGTGCTGGTGAGGGAAAATGAAACCGAGTTGGTAGTGGCAGCGCCAGTGCTTCCACCAATATCGTTAACCTCGACGGTGATGATACCGAGGCTGCTCCATGTAACACTGTTTACATTATCGGTTTCTATATTCGTACGAAGGCCCGCCTTGGCGACAGTACTCGGGAGCTCCCCATTGCTAATGTAGTACTCCGCGATAGTAGTCTTGGCTTCGCCAAGTAGCGCCATTGCTTCAGACGTTTTTGCACGGACGGTGTAATCCTGATAAGCAGGCAGTGCCACAGCTGCAAGGATGCCAACAATCGCGATTACGATCATCAGTTCAATTAGTGTAAAACCTTTTTGTACTCTATTCATTGGTCAATCTCCAAGTCAATCCATAAAAAACGTTGCTCTATTCGAGCGCTGTCGATCCAATTAGGCGGTGTAACCTGATTTCCAGGCATACCATCATTCGGGTTTCCACAAGGGAATAAAGCACGTTCCGTGCCAAGTTTTCTGTCAACGCCAAAATAAGAAAGATAGTATTATTAGTCAAGAGCTTACGTGCTATGATCAATTTCAAGAGCGTGGTAATTTTTGGAAATTTATCGGCCTCAATAGATAAAATATGCCATAAAGTGACGTTTTTTGTCACATGACCGATGACGGATTTACACCTCTGGGTTACACTCGGGAAGCTACTCCTCCCTGAGCAAAAAAATAATGCCTGTAAATCAAGCGGATGGCAGCAATGAATTCAAAATCAAACATCCAACTCAGTGGTCTGGCTAGACGCCTGGTCAAAGACAACCTATTGGATGAAGAAACTGCGCTGGAAATTGATCGCCAGGCGACAGCCAATAAGAACCTTTTCGTTCCACAATTGGTCGCAAGTGGAAAGGTCGACGCGCGTGTTATCGCGGAGAAGGCATCGGATGAATTTGGCGTACCTCTGCTGGACCTGAATGCATTTAATGTCGAATCACTTCCCACTGGATTGGTCGACACCAAGTTGATTTCCAAGCACCACGCGCTACCCCTGTTCCATCGCGGCAACAGGCTTTTCATCGCGGTGTCGGATCCCACTAATCAGACGGCACTCGACGAGATAAAGTTTCACACTGGCATCAAAACTGACCTGGTACTTGTCGATGAGGTGGCGCTCAGCGCAGCCATTCACGAGAGCGTTGAATCTGCCGAGTCCCTAGAGGGGGGAAACTTTGATGGTTTTGAAGACGGAGACCTCGACCTGGAGCTCGACACGTCTGACGATGACCAGGGAGAGCCTAGTGATGAAGGCAACATCGATGAAACGCCGATTGTGCGCTTCATCAACAAAGTACTGGTCGATGCAATCCGCGATGGCGCTTCGGACATTCACTTTGAACCCTATGAGAAAAGCTACCGTGTGCGCTTTCGCACCGATGGCATACTGCGAGAGGTAGTAAGACCTCCACAGAATCTTGCTCCACGTATGGCCGCTCGCCTCAAGGTCATGTCCCAAATGGACATTTCAGAGCGACGCATGCCTCAGGATGGGCGCATCAAAATGAAGTTGTCCAAAAACCGGGCCATCGATTTTCGCGTCAACACACTACCGTGCCTCTTTGGAGAAAAAATTGTACTGCGGATACTCGACCCATCAAGCGCCCAAATGGGTATCGACATGCTGGGTTATGAACCGGAACAGAAAGATATGTTCATGGAAGCGCTCAAACAACCCCAGGGCATGATTTTGGTTACGGGTCCAACTGGCTCGGGCAAGACTGTTTCGCTGTACACAGGACTCAATATTCTCAACACACCCGACGTTAACATTTCAACGGCAGAGGACCCGGTAGAGATCAACCTGGACGGCATTAACCAGTGCCACGTCAACCCAAAATTCGGATTGACCTTTGCGGAGGCCCTGCGCTCCTTTTTGCGTCAGGATCCAGACATCATAATGGTCGGTGAGATTCGCGACCTCGAGACAGCGGAGATTTCGATCAAGGCTGCACAAACCGGCCACATGGTCATGTCGACTCTGCACACCAACAGCGCCGCCGAAACGATAACCCGACTGCTGAATATGGGTATCCCCTCTTTTAATATCGCAACCTCAGTCAGCCTGATTATTGCTCAACGACTGGCTCGTCGGCTGTGCAAAGAATGCAAGACGCCCGCCGACATCCCCAGGGAAGCGCTGTTGGAAATGGGATTTTCCGAGGACGAACTGAAGGATATGACTCTGTTTAGCGCCGTTGGTTGCAGCAAGTGTACAGAGGGATATAAGGGCCGTGTCGGAATCTACGAGGTCGTGAAAATTACCCCGGAATTGGCTAGGATCATTATGGAGGAAGGCAACTCTATCGAGATTGGCCGACAAGCCAGGAAAGAGGGTTTTAACGATTTACGTAAATCCGCGCTGAGAAAAGCAGCATCGGGAGATACCAGCCTGGAAGAGGTTAACCGCGTAACGCAGGACTAAGTCATGGCAAAAACTGCAACTAAAAATCAGACATTCGTTTGGAATGGGACCGACAGCAAGGGCCGCCAATCCAAGGGAGAAATATCTGCTATCAGTCAGTCTCTGGCCAAAGCCCAACTGAGAAAGCAGGGTATCAAGCCGAAAAGGGTCAAGAAAAAAGGTAAGCCGCTACTGGGCGGTGGCAAAAAAATCAGCGCTTCTGACATATCCATTTTCACCCGACAACTGGCCACCATGATGAAAGCAGGTGTGCCACTGGTCCAGAGTTTCGACATCGTTGCTGATGCACTTGAAAACCCGTCCATGAAAGAGCTGGTTGTCGAGATAAAAAAAGAGGTTGCCTCAGGCACGGGCCTCGCGCCAACCCTGGCAAAACACCCCCGGCAATTTGACGAGCTATTCGTCAGCTTGGTTGATTCAGGCGAGCAGTCGGGTACTCTGGAAACTATGCTCGATCGCGTCGCCACCTACAAAGAAAAGAGCGAATCGCTAAAGTCGAAAATTAAAAGTGCGCTAAACTACCCGATTGCGGTCGTGGTTGTATCCATGATTGTAACGGGTATTTTGCTGGTTAAGGTGGTCCCTCAATTTGCCGAAACCTTCTCCAGCTTTGGAGCCGACCTCCCCGCCTTTACTCTATTTGTATTGAACATTTCTGAAGTGGCACAAGAGTGGTGGTTTATTGTGCTACTGGGTGCTGTGGCGGCAGTCTTCGCATTTAAAGAGGCAATAACTCGATCCAAAACCTTCTCCGACTTGGTTGACAGAGCTATGCTGAGTGCACCAATAGTCGGACCCGTAGTATATAACGGCGTTATCGCCCGATTTTCAAGAACCCTGGCGACTACCTTTGCCGCGGGCGTACCGCTGGTAGATGCGCTGGATTCTGTGCGCGGTGCGGCTGGTAACGCCGTGTTCCACAAGGCCATTGGCCATATACGCGATGATGTTATGACCGGGACCCCGCTGTACAACTCCATCAAGGCTACCAACCTCTTCCCCAATATGCTTCTGCAAATGGTCTCCATCGGAGAGGAATCGGGAGCGTTGGATGAGATGTTGGAAAAAGTCGCTAATCACTATGAGCAGGCGGTAGACGATGCCGTGGATGGCTTGAGCTCACTGATGGAACCGTTGATAATGTCCGTCCTGGGAGTTTTGGTTGGCGGGCTGATGATAGCCATGTACCTGCCCATCTTCATGCTCGGGTCTGTTGTCTAGACTGAATGGATTTGTTAGCGATACTCCACGAAGCGCCGCTGCTGCTGGCATTTTACCTGTTTGCTATCGGGCTGGTTGTCGGTAGCTTTCTGAACGTGGTTATTTACCGACTCCCCATCATGATGAAGAATGAATGGGAGCGGGAATGCCGGGATATGTCGGCTGATATAGAAGAACAGCCCATTGCACCAGACAGCTCCAGCGATACATTTAATCTGGCTACGCCCAACTCTCACTGCCCAGGATGCAAGAAATCAATTAGGGCATGGCAGAACGTCCCCGTTTTCAGCTACCTGGCACTCGGTGGTAAATGCTACAACTGTGCCACTCCCATTCCGATCAGATACCCCACCATTGAAATGTCCGCTGGGTGCGCTGCAGTTGTTTGTGGATTTATTTATGGTGCTCAACCGGAACTACTCGCGGTGCTTGCCCTGACGTGGACACTGCTGGTGCTGGCAATGATTGACGTCGATCATCAACTACTACCCGATAGCCTGACCCTACCACTCTTATGGCTTGGCTTACTGGTCAATTACTCGGGTATGTTTGTCCCGCTGCAGGATGCGGTACTCGGCGCAATATTCGGTTACGGCTCGCTATGGACAGTCTATTGGGGATTCAAGCTGGCCACAGGAAAGGAGGGGATGGGCCATGGCGATTTTAAACTACTGGCCGCACTAGGTGCATGGATGGGATGGCAAATCCTCCCCTTGATAATAGTACTATCCTCGCTGGTGGGGGCCGTTATCGGGATTGGGATGATTGTGCTCAAAGGCCGAGATAGAAGCATTCCTATCCCTTTTGGCCCCTACCTGGCAGCCGCTGGCTGGCTGGCCCTGCTCTGGGGTCAAGAGATCATGGCCGCGTACCTGCATTTCTCTGGGCTCGACGGCGCGGGTTGATGGGTCTTATCATCGGCGTCACCGGGGGTATCGGCAGCGGAAAAACGGCGGTTAGCGACCGATTTCAATCGCTGGGAATTACCGTTGTCGATGCCGACGTCGTGGCCAGGATTGTAGTGGAGCCGGGTCGAGCAGCGCTGACGGCTATCGGAGAACATTTTGGCGAGAGCGTCATCCTCGACAACGGCCAGCTGGACAGAGCTGAGCTCCGCTCGAGAGTCTTCGCCAACGAAACTGAACGCGAGTGGCTCAATGGTCTGCTTCACCCGTTGATTGGCGAGGAACTCACACGGCAACTCAACAGTTCCATCAGTCCGTACACAATACTCGTTTCTCCCCTGCTGATAGAAACTGCCCAACAGGATCTTTGCGATCGCATTTTACTCGTCGACGCGCCAGAGCAAACTCAGATAGAGCGAGCCAGCGCCAGGGACAGTAGTGATCCTGTACAAATACGGCAGATTATGGCGGCCCAGACGGACCGAGCATCCAGACTCGATCGGGCAGATGACGTCATTGAAAACAGCGGATCCCTGAGCGATCTAGACCTTCTGGTGCAGGATCTGCATATCGATTACCTGCGCATGGCGGAACAGATTACAGCTAGTAGTTACTAAAAATTCAAGCTTAAAGAGGTCGCGAGCGCAACCTTAGACCGTACCGATTAACGCATCTAAAATAGGCTGGTTGGCCTTGGGAAATTGGTAGTCTGTCAAAGCGGACAATGATACCCAACGAGTCACTTGACCTTCACGACCATATGCCTCTCCTGAAAATTCAATGACCCTCCAAATATCCAGTCTCACCCTCTTGTCGCCATAATCGTGGTCGATAACCATCATACTCTCTGCACGTATCACGCGAATTGCCAGTTCTTCGGCCAGTTCGCGAGCGAGCGCCACTACAACAGTTTCACCGCGCTCAACCTTGCCTCCTGGAAACTCCCAGAGGTCGCCTTGATGGCTATCGGGGTGACGCCTGCTGATCAAAACTCGATTGTGGAAATCGACAACTACACCGACGGCAACGTGAACATGTTTATTCACAGCGGCGCTCAGCTGCGGTATTCCGCGTTGATACGGACGTATTCATAACCCAAATCGGTCGTCCACACGCGAGAAGTATGCTCTCCGCGCCCGAGGTTTATCGACACCAGTAGTTCGTCAGCCGCCATCGCGGCCACGCCGGCGGCCTCGGTATATGAGGCTGCGCGCTGACCAAACTCTGCGATCAGCGTGTCACCAATTGCCACGGTCACCCCGGACACATCCAGAGCCTCAATTCCGGCCCGTCCGATGGCTGCCAGAATTCGCCCCCAGTTCGGATCGCCCGCAAACAAAGCCGTCTTAACCAGCGGAGATTCTGCAACTGTGTATGCGACCTGGGCACACTCCACCTCAGACTGTCCGCCACTGACCTCTATCTCAACATACTTCCCCGCTCCCTCGCCATCGCGAATAAGGCCTTGAGCCAGTTCGAGACAGACCGTCGTCACTGCCGCCTGCAAAGACTCGTAAAGGTCGGAATCCTCGCTCTCAATACGAGAGTTACCCGCGGCTCCGGTGGCAACCAGGACACAGGCATCATTCGTCGATGTATCACCGTCTACGGTGATCCGATTGAAAGACCGGCCGACGGCGCGACTCAACATGGTTTGCAATAGCGCATGATCGATGGCCGCATCGGTTGCGATAAAAGCGAGCATGGTCGCCATGTTGGGCTTGATCATACCAGCGCCCTTGGCTATTCCAGTAACGGTTGCAGTATTTTCGCCCAAACCGACCCGGACACTGAACCCCTTGGGTCGTGTATCTGTGGTGAGAATACCGTTGGCGGCATCTGTCCAACCATCAGCGTGCAGGTTTGCGACCAGATGTGGTAACACGTCAACAATCAGGTCTGCAGGCAAAGGTTCGCCAATGACACCAGTAGAAAAGGGCATCACCTCCCTCTCTGAAACACCGACCAATTCGGCGATGGCTGCGCAGCAGCGCAGGGCGTCACCGATTCCCCCAGCGCCGGTCCCCGCATTCGCATTGCCGGTATTGACCAGCCAATAGCGTACACCCTCAGACTGCTGCCAGTGCCGTCGAGCGACCTGGACCGGGGCTGCACAAAAAGCGTTTTGGGTGAAAAGTGCGGCAATAGTTGACGATTCGGCCAATTCAAACAGTACGGTGTCGATCCTGCCCGGAACCTTTATTCCCGCAGAGCCAGACGCCAATCTAACACCCTGTACTTCCGCAAGTAGCGGGAGCTCGCCCCGCCCTACAGCCACGACATAAGAGCCGGCAGCTTCAAGTCGTTATCCTGCCGTGACACTGCTTGTATTTTTGGCCAGAGCCGCAGGGGCAGGCTTCATTGCGTCCAACCTTGCGCCCCTCTCGAACCAATGGTTGGCGCTGTTCGGGAGAGGCTTCTGCTGCTGGCGCATCCAGCGCCGAAGAGCTCTCGTGCTCAAACGCCATCCGTTCACGCGCCTGTTGCTCGCGGCGACGTTGCTCAATCAATTCGGCCTCATCCTCGCGCTGTACCTGGACGTGACTAAGGATCCGCACAACTTCGTGCTTAAGATTATCCAATAGCTCCTCAAACATGGCGAAGGACTCGCGCTTGTACTCCTGTTTGGGGTTCTTCTGAGCATAGGCCCGTAGGTGTATACCCTGGCGTAGGTGATCCATGGTGGCGAGATGCTCTTTCCAGAGTGTATCGAGCACCTGCAGCATAATATGCTTTTCAATCTTGAGCATGTCCTGCCCGACCGTGGCAGACTTCTCGAGGTAGGCCGTTTCGATTGAGGCGACTATCTTTACTCGTAACGATTCCTCGTGCAGCGTATCGTCTTCTTCCAGCCACTGCTGAAGCGGTAACACCAGACCAAACTCACCTTCTAATTTCTGTTCGAGCCCCGCGACGTCCCACTGCTCTTCGAGGCTTTGGGGCGGCATATAGTTATCGATTACCGCATTCACCACGTCGCCCCTGATTAGGGCTATGGTCTCTGAAATATCATCGACAGTCAGCAGCTCATCACGCTGTTGGTAAACAATTTGGCGCTGATCGTTGGCGACATCGTCGTATTCCAGTAGCTGTTTTCTTATATCAAAGTTGCGCCCTTCAACCTTCCTCTGGGCCTTTTCGATTGCGTTACTAACCATGCGATGCTCTATAGCCTCGCCCTTTTCCATACCGAGAGCCTGCATGAAATTCTTAACCCGGTCAGAGGCAAAAATCCGCATCAGATTATCTTCAAGGGAGAGATAGAAACGCGACACACCCGGATCACCCTGACGCCCGGAACGTCCACGCAGCTGATTATCGATCCTGCGAGACTCGTGTCGCTCGGTACCGAGAATGTGCAAGCCACCCGCTTCAATCACGAGCTGGTGACGCTTCTTCCAAGCCTCCCTAATCGCTAAAATTTGCTCATCACTGGGGTTCTCGATTGCAGCAATTTCCATCTCCGGATTGCCACCAAGCACAATGTCAGTACCCCGCCCTGCCATGTTGGTAGCAATCGTTACGACACCCGGCGCACCAGCCAGTGCAATGATCTCCGCTTCTTTTTCATGGTATTTAGCATTGAGAACCTTGTGCTCAATTTTTGCGGCTTTGAAGCGCGAGGACATTTCTTCTGATGTCTCGATGGATGCCGTACCCACCAGTACCGGAGCCCCCTTGGTAACACACTCCTGCACATCCTCAACGATGGCGTCATATTTTTCATCACGACTCAAGTAGA
The DNA here is from genome assembly GCA_047618115.1 of Halieaceae bacterium. Classification (GTDB taxonomy): domain Bacteria; phylum Pseudomonadota; class Gammaproteobacteria; order Pseudomonadales; family Halieaceae; genus CALJGI01. Next base: position 13,274 of record JBLHKV010000043.1, read on the forward strand.
CCAGGTCATTCAGATCATCTCTGGTTGCGGGAACATTGGTCGGAATAACCACCACCTCCAGACCGTATATCTGGCGGAACTCAAATGCCTCGGTATCAGCGGTTCCCGTCATACCAGACAACTTATCGTATAGCCGAAAATAGTTTTGAAACGTGGTGGAAGCCAGAGTCTGGCTTTCACTCTGTATCCCCACTCTTTCCTTGGCCTCCAGAGCCTGATGCAGACCTTCGGATAATCTCCGTCCGGCCATTTTCCTACCTGTGTGCTCGTCGATTAATACAACCTGGCCATCCTCAACCATATACTCCACGTCTCTATGAAACAGAACGTGGGCACGCAAGGCTGAATTGAGGTGGTGCAACAAACCAAGGTTAGTGGCGGCGTACAAGCTATCGCCTTCCTCAAGCAAGCCCTCGCTGGTCATCAGATCTTCTACAAACTGGTGGCCCGCCTCATTCAATTCGACCTGTCGTTGCTTTTCATCGACACTGAAATGTCCCTCCTGTTCTCCGGACTCCGTCTCGACTACCTGTTTTAGCTGTGGAATAAATTTATCGATGCGCTTGTATAACGCTGAACTGTCCTCAGCTGCACCCGATATAATCAAAGGCGTCCGCGCCTCATCTATCAGAATCGAATCTACCTCATCAACTATGGCGAAGTGACGGCCACGCTGCATTCTATCCTCGGCAACGAATGCCATGTTGTCGCGCAAATAATCGAAGCCAAACTCGTTATTGGTCCCGTAAGTAACGTCGGCTTCGTAGGCATCGCGTTTCTGATCACCGCTCTGCCCTGAAATAATAATGCCGACAGACATACCGAGAAACTGGTAGAGAGGCGCCATCCAGGTTGCGTCCCGGTGTGCCAAATAATCATTGACCGTAATAATGTGCGCACCGTGTCCCGCCAGCGCATTCAGATACACAGGTAAAGTGGCTGCCAGGGTTTTGCCCTCACCAGTACGCATTTCAGCTATATTGCCCTCGTGGAGGGTAATACCACCCACCATTTGGACGTCGAAATGCCGCATATTAAGCGTTCGTTTTCCTGCCTCCCGAACCACGGCAAAAGCCTCTGGAAGTAGCTGGTCGACGGTTTCACCGTCCGCCAGGCGTTGCTTGAGTTCCGGGGTTTTGGCCTGCAGCTGTTCATCGGTGAGACCGGACATGGCCTCATCGAAGGTATTTATCAACTTAACCTGTTTATTCATTCGCTTCAAAATTCGGTCGTTCTGGCTCCCGAAAATTTTGCGTAACAGCGATCCAATCATGATTTATGCCAATTCAAAAAGAGTATTTATGGGGCCCTCAATGTAGCGTTCGAAGGGCCAGAAAGTTCAGAATTCTGTATGTAGGGGAGTGCTAGCGACGAGTGCGATGTACGTATGATGCTGGGTCGACAGCGCGACCATGCTTGTATACTTCGTAGTGGACATGCGGCCCAGTTGAGCGACCAGAATTACCCATCAGGGCGATGGCTTGCCCCTGCTTGACGATGTCGCCGATCTTAACGAGGTTTTCCTTATTGTGAGCATAGCGGGTTGTAAAACCCCCGCCGTGGCCAACTTCGACCATCGCGCCGTAACCGCTCTTATTTCCGACCCATGTCACCACGCCGGATGCGACCGCTATTATTTCTGAATTTTCCTTTCCAGCGAAATCAATTCCAGAATGCCACGCAGCGCGACCTGAAAAGGGATCGGTACGCCGACCAAAGGCTGAAGACTGCCAACCCTGTTTAATAGGTCGGCCAGCTAGATAGATTTCGTCCTCGAGTCGACGATTGGTGAGCAGGTCTTCAAGGATTTGTAATTGTTGCTCGCGATCCAAAATCAGCAAATCCATTGTCGATAATTCAGTCATCAGTTCGGAGTCAGAGAACGCCAGCCCCATATCCTGCTCTATGGGCCCACCCTGCGCCGGTTTGCTGCTGAAATCGAACTCTCCCGCATCTAGACCCGCCATCGAAGTCAACCTTTCACCAACGGCGTCCAGCCTCACCAATCGCGCTTGCATTTCGGCAACACGCAAGGTTAAAGCCTGCAGTTTATGCTCTGCTTTTTGACGGAGGTTTTCGAGATCATCGCCCTGCAATTCCGTGGACTCCTGGAGTCCATGCAGTGCCAATTCATTTGCGGCGGAACTGTCGCTGTGGATAAGCTGATAGCCGAGGACCGCCATACCGAAGGGAATTCCAAGAAAGCAGACAGACAACATCGCCTTGGACAAATTGCCCAGGGTGAATGTTCGCGAACGGCCGTGCTTGGTAGATATGACAATAACTTTCACTTGGAAAGCATTCCCCCAATTTATGGGCCGCAACTATCGCACAATAGCGTAATAATTGCCACGTCGCCTATTGTGAGAAATTCCGGGGAACTTATACGGCACTTGCCGCGGGATTGGCGTATGAAATTGGCGCGTCAGCGGCGTCTTCGAAGGTCACGACCTCCCAGGCATCCGTCTGTTTTATAAGGGCTCGCAGCGCCGCATTATTGAGGGCATGGCCAGACTTATAGGCCTTGAATTCACCAATGAGACTATTGCCCAACAAGTACAGGTCGCCAATTGCGTCCAGTACCTTGTGTTTAACAAACTCGTCATCGTAACGCAGGCCATCCTGGTTGAGAATACGATATTCGTCGACAACTATGGCATTGTCGACGCTACCCCCCCGGGCCAAACCCTTGGAACGCAGATACTCAAACTCATGCATAAATCCAAAGGTACGCGCCCTGCTAACCTCCTTCACAAAAGAGGTACTGGAGAAATCTAACTCGGCATGGGCAACCCGATCGCGGAAAACCGGGTGATCGAAGTCGATGGTAAACGAGACCTTAAAGCCATCAAAGGGAAGAAAGCTGGCCATTTTGTCCCCGTCTTCCACCACCACTGGCCGTTTGATTCGAATAAATCGCTTTGCCGCGTCCTGCTCCTCGATTCCCGCAGATTGGATGAGGAACACAAAGGGTCCAGCGCTACCATCCATTATGGGAACTTCAGGCGCGCTCAACTCCACGTAGGCATTATCTATACCCAGACCGGCAAGTGCGGACAGAAGGTGCTCCACCGTCGACACTCTCTCATTGCCTGAGGTCAACGTAGTGGAAAGCATGGTATCGCCAACATTCTCTGCTCGTGCGGCAATTTCAAGAACTGGATCCAGGTCTGTTCTGCGAAAAACTATACCGGTATCCACAGGTGCAGGACGAAGGGTCAGATATACCTTCTCGCCAGTATGCAGGCCCACACCGGTGGCCCGGATAGTATTGCGTAGCGATCGTTGTCGAATCATATTAAGCCATCATCCCCGCTGCCAAGGCGTAAATCTCCAGTGTGGAAGTCACTGCGAAATGCAGCTTCAGTCGGCCTGCCGACGCAAAAATGCGGGAATATCAAAGTAATCCATATCCTGGTCCACTCCTGCTCTGGCTTGCACTGAAGGTCTGGCTGTCTCTTCGCGTTGCTGTGCTCGATTGCGCATTATAGTCGGTTGGTCGAGTTTCTTATAGTCGGCAGTCAGTTCCATCGGCCTAGGGGTATCGACAACCTGAAGTGACGCGCGCATAGCCTCGCCACCCAGTCCTGTGGCAACAACTGTAACCTTAATCTCTTCACTCATATCCGGATCGATTACCGTACCGACAACCACCGTGGCATTTTCCGACGCGAACTCTTCAATGATGTCTCCAACCTCGGAAAACTCACCGAGAGACAGATCCAGCCCCGCCGTTATATTGACCAGGATTCCGCGAGCGCCCTGTAGATTGATATCTTCGAGAAGCGGGCTCATGATCGCGGCCTGCGCAGCTTCGCGGGCACGATTTTCCCCGGTAGCGTACCCGGTACCCATCATGGCCATACCCATCTCTGACATCACGGTCCGGACATCTGCAAAATCGACGTTTATCATGCCGGGGCGGATAATAAGATCCGCGATACCCTGAACAGCGCCCAACAACACATCATTAGCAGCTTTAAAGGCGTCCAATAGCGAGGTGTTTTTACCCAGTACATCCAATAACTTCTCATTGGGGATAGTGATCAGTGAATCCACGTGTTGCTGTAATTCTGCCATGCCCTCCTCGGCAATTTTCAATCTTTTCTTGCCTTCAAATGGGAAGGGCCTGGTCACCACGGCAACGGTGAGTATACCCAACTCGCGCGCCACTTCCGCAACCACTGGAGCTCCTCCCGTACCCGTGCCGCCCCCCATACCCGCGGTAATAAACACCATATCTGTACCGTATAGAGCTTCGGCAATTCGGTCCCGGTCCTCGAGTGCAGCTGCCCGACCGATTTCCGGATTGGCACCAGCGCCCAGCCCCTTGGTGATATTCCCACCAAGTTGTAAAACAGTCTTGCTATCGATATCAGACAACGCCTGAGCATCGGTATTGGCGCAAATAAATTCGACGCCCTCTACCCGGCTCAGGATCATGTGTTTGACGGCGTTACCACCACCGCCACCCACACCGATGACTTTGATAACGGCACTTTGCGGTACACTATCGACTAATTCAAACATGTCACTTCTCCCTGTTTATATTTTGGTGGCGAGTTACCCCGGCACCGTTCTTCCGCTTAAAAATTATTACGAAACCAGTTTTGCAGCCGACCCATCCAGCCCTCTCGCGACTCCGATCTCCCGAGGCTAGCCGCTGCCTCTGTTTGTTGTTTTAGTCCGTACTGGAGCAGACCCACGCCAGTAGAAAAAATTGGGTTGCGAACAATATCGGTGAGACCTTGCACGCCGTGCGGTAGACCAATACGCACCGGCATGTGGAATATTTCCTCAGCCAGTTCAACCACGCCCTCCATTTTGGAGGTACCACCGGTTAGCACTATTCCTGCTGGGATCAGATCTTCGTAGCCACTGCGCCTCAGTTCCGCCTGCACCAACGTGAATAGCTCGTCGTAGCGAGGCTCGACAACCTCCGCCAGCGCCTGACGCGACAAGTCCCGCGGCGGGCGCTCGCCAACGCTGGGTACCTTTATGGTCTCCTCTGCCCCGGCCAGTTGAGTCAAGGCACAGGCGTATTTGATTTTGATCTCCTCGGCAAACTGAGTGGGTGTGCGCAGGGCCATCGCTATATCGTTGGTAACCTGATCACCGGCAATTGGGATAACGCCGGTATGCCGAATAGAGCCATCGGTGAATATCGCGATATCAGAAGTACCCCCACCGATATCTACCAGACACACACCCAACTCCTTCTCGTCCTCCGTGAGAACGGAGTAACTGGAAGCGAGCTGTTCGAGAATAATGTCTTCAACCTCTAATCCGCAGCGACGAATACACTTTTCAATATTCTGAGCCGCGTTTACGGCACAGGTTACCAGGTGAACTTTCGCC
>JBLHKV010000044.1:0-18363 GCA_047618115.1 Halieaceae bacterium
GACTGGCGTTGGGACTGAGTCGTGCCCAGCGCTGTTTCAGGGTCAGCGCCGCAATGGAGCAGGTTGGTTTGCCGGTGGCCAAGCCAGACAGACTGATTCTGGTTCGCTCCGACGCCGCGCTGCCCTGGGGTTGTTACTTTGTTGGCGAGCAACTGACGGGTAGCGATCTGCGCTCGCTTTGCCTGGAGGGCATCGCTGGACACGAACCGAAGCTGACTATGGCAGGTGCCGAGTTGGCCAGACTCCACGAAGCTGGTTTTGTTCATGGTGACTGCAAGTGGAGCAATATATTGTTCGGTAGTGAAGGTTTGTTCTGGCTGGATCTGGATAACGCTGGATCATATCGCAAGGGCAGGGCCGCCCGGGATATAGCGCGATTTGTCGTGAATGCCGAGGACTTTAATGCCAGCCCGGCCCAACTCGATGGTTTTCTGCAGGCCTACTGCACGGGCACAAAGATGGAGGTGGCGACACTCCTGAAGTGGATAGCACGACCTCTGGCGAAGCTGCGCCAGCGCCACAGCAAGACCTACGGAGCCCGGGCTTCCGGCTATCCACGATTGAACTCGTAGCCGAATATCTCGATATCGCGCTTATAGACTTCTGCCACAATTTTCCTGGAGGCATCGCTGTAGAGCGCCGGGTAGGCGGCCGATCGGCTTTTGTTTAAGTGCGGCAGTGGCCCAGCCCCTTTCACGTGCATAGCAATGTGTTTGTAGTCTTCCTCCAGTGTTTCAAAACGCCCGACGAAATCGAGGTCCAGCTCGTCGCTATCGTTGCAAACAAACAGGTGTTGAGGTGTGAACAGGATGTGCTCCATTGCGGTGCTAGTGGTTAGCCAGGTACAGACAAATTCATCCAGACTGGCGTAGGACCTCATGCGCCCGCCCCAGGCGGAATCATCGAGGTTGGTGGCGGCGCCGTCCTGTCGCAGATAGCTATACGCCGAAGCCAGTCTATCCCAGGGGTTGCGGACAATGGTAAAGCTGAAGTAGCGGTGGTACTTGTCCGCGTCCAGGCTTTGGTACCACTGCGCACTGGCGTGCTCCACCGAGCGGACATCGTACAGTCCTCGAACGACGCTGCGTCCCGCGGCTTTGGGCACATGAATAAACAGAGATTGCGTACGTTTGAAACAGGGTTGGTAACGAGCTCTGCCTTTCAGAGTGCGCTCGAGATTGCGCCGCTCGTAGGCGGGCACTGCGTTTATTTGGGCCAGACGCGTGTGGGCAGGAGTCAGTGCCCAGCGCAATCGCGCCAGGATGCTCATTGACCTGCACCTTTCACACTAGTCCCTTGGCTGCCAGGCGTTGCAGCGCCCGCGTGTGCACGGCGCCGATCAGCTCCCGCTGTTCGGAGGCACTGAAGCGACCATAGCTGACAAAGTAGCTGTAGAGAAACCGGAGCCGGTCGCTGCGCGACAGATCCGCCGGTGGCAACATGTCCAGCTGTACCAGATTTTTTTTCACCAGTTTCAGTGGAATTTCCGGGTAGCGAGAATTGCGCTCATTGTCGATAAAATAGAAAGTGAACGTTGGACTATTATTGGCGACCAGCACATTGCTGGTGCGTAAATCGCCGTGGACTATACCGCTTCGGTGCAGGCAGCCAATAACATCGCCCAGCGCCAGTAATAGCTTGCGTCGCTTGCCCGTATCGGCTGCCTGTTCGCCGCGCAACCAATCGGTAACGCCGATTGCCGCCACTCCCTCGGTGACCAGGAAGCCGCGGTGTCGTTTGAACAGGCCCCAGGCCAGTGGCCGTGGGGTGTTGAACCCTAGTTCCGCGAGTTGTACCGAGCGCAGTCGCGCGCGAATACTACGGTCGCCACGCAGCCAACTTTTAACGATATCGAACTGACTGCGGGGTAGAAACTCTTTGAAATATGCGGCTTTTCCGGCGTGACGATAGACCCTCGCGTGCGGCGAGCTCGGCACTACTTGCCAGCCATTGGGAATGTTGCCAGCCGCTATCTGGCCAATATCGTTCTCCAGAGATTGCGCTTCTGGTCCCTCGATCATGGCGGGGCTGTCGGTTGATAGCGCAGATTTTCAATAACGATAACGGTGTCGAGTCGGTCATTCGAAAATGACTTCAAGGTTTTCAGCGCGGGTTCCGCTGCAATTAACTCCAGGTCCACCAATTGATGACGTTTGAGCGCCAGCGCGAGGTATTGGTGGCTGCGCCACTGCCCGGTGGCCATAATCGCGGGAATCGAGAGGTTCTGTTCGATGGCCCAGTCGATGTGGCGGCGGCTAAAATAGGCGATGTGTTTGTCGCTGGCCAGTAAAGTGGTATCGGCAGGTGTATTCTCTTGTATCCATCGTGTGGCATCCGCCAGGTAAGCTTTGCGATAGTTGAAGTTGTGCAAGAGGTCGAGTATCAATACCAGCAGTATCAGGATCAGGCCGCTTCGGAACAATACGCTTGAACGTACTTCAGACCAGAGTCCCTGTGCCGCAAAGCTGGCGTAGATCAGTAAAAATATAACCATCTGGGCAGCATATCGCTCCAGCATAAATTGATTACTGAAGGTGAAGATCAGCAGATACAGGCCGCAGACGGCGATGTGGGCGTTAAGAATTACGCGGGCGTCCGCGTTGATGCGGAGCAGCCAGCCGCGTCGCCAACCGAGAAGCAGAACGAGGCCGTGAACAATTTGCATAGCCATAACAACGTTGAGCAGGAATATGGCAATCAAGCCTCCGAACACGGCTACTCTAGCGTGCTCTATAGCCGAGCCCTTAAGCAATTCTGGCCCGGTCCGAAGCGCAATATCGTCGATCACATCACTAAAAAACCACAGATTGTTGGAGTAGTTGTTAATGTGGGGTAGCAACGTGTTCTGGTTGTCCAGACCCAGAGCGCTTATACCCACCGCAGCCACCACGATCGCTGGAAGCTGTAATTGCAGCGCGTAGCGGAGCCGCTTAAGCGGCGAGGTGTCCATAGTGAAATAGAGGGCGAGAGGGGTCAGCAATGCCAGTAGCGTTCCTTCAAAGCGAAACAGAATAGCCAGGCCCATGTAGAGCGTCCAACGAAGTTGCCCGGTTAGACTCGGGCTTCTACTAAAGCGCAGTAACTCCACCATTGCCAGAATACAGAATGTCCAGTATCCAGGGTCGCGCATGATGGCAGTGCGGTAGCTGTTGATAATCGGGTGAGTCAAAATAATCACCACCGCAATCGCCTGCACTTGGGCGTTACCACCGAGTTCCTTGATGGCTCGAACGAAACTCAAACTCAGAGCAATGTATATTAGGGTTGTGAAGACCTGGCCCGAATGTAGCAGGCTAAGCCCGGTTAGCTTGTGAATAAGCGCAAAAATAATGGGGACAAGAGGGCGGTCAAATGTGGCAAAGCTGGCCCAAAATCCGTCGTTCAGGAATGCCTCGGCTGTGCGCAGGTACAGGATCGCGTCGCGATTACTGACCGGATCAATAAGCACCAACCACAGAGACAGCAGTAGGCTGACGGTGGCAATAGCCCGGTAATCAGTGACAATGTGAGTGAGTCGCTGAGCTGGAATCTGACCTGAGTGGGAATTGTTTAGCACGAATAGCGGCATCGAATTTATTTTGCGTAGTCTAGCAAGTTGCCCTCACCAGTGGCCAGTCCCGTCGGCACGAAGCTCTGTCTATGCGCTACAATGTACTTTGGAAGCCAACCCAGCCGGGTTGGTGGCTGCTAGGTAAAGAATTCTGTCTAAAATGAAAGTACTGTTGGTAGGTGCCGATGGCCAGCTCGGTAGAGAGCTAAGGGCGTCTGTACCACTCGACGTTGAACTGGTAGCGCGCAACCGCACAGGTTTGGATATTTGCGACGGCGTGGCAGTCGCGGCGACAGTCGCAACCGAGAAGCCCGATGTTGTGATTAACGCTGCGGCCTATACCGCGGTAGACAGGGCTGAGTCAGAGCCGGAGCGGGCATTTGCGATCAATGAAACTGGGGCGGCTAATCTCGCCAGGGCAGCTGCCAGCCAGGGCAGTCGGCTGATTCACGTGTCCACCGACTTTGTATTTAACGGCGCTGCCAGTCAACCTTATACTCCGCAGGCCGAGGTAGCCGGGCTGGGCGTCTATGGCCGCAGCAAGCTCGCCGGAGAGCAGCGGGTTCGCGAGGCGTCCGGGGACCGGGCACTCATCCTGCGCACGGCGTGGGTATATTCCTGTTTTGGTCACAATTTCGTAAAAACCATGTTGCGGCTGATGACGCAAAGGCCTTCTGTTTCGGTGGTTTCCGACCAGCTCGGTAGCCCGACATGGGCTAGTGGTCTGGCTTTGCTTATCTGGAGATCACTGCAGCACGAGGAACTACAGGGTCGCTGGCACTGGACCGACTCAGGCACCATCAGCTGGTACGACTTTGCTCGAGCAATAGCGGAAGAAGGGTTGAGTTGCGGGCTTCTCGACCGCCCCGTCGAGGTGCTGCCAATCAGCTCAAGCGAGTTTCAGACTGCAGCACAGCGGCCGAGCTACAGTGCCTTGGATTCCTCCGCGACCGTTACGGCGTTGGGAATTGCGCAACACGATTGGCGCGAGCAGTTGCGGGCCATGTTATTGGAATTGAAAGAAAAGGGGGGTGAATACTTTGAATGAACGACTGTTGGTCACCGGTGGAGCTGGATTCATTGGTGCTAATTTTGTCCACCATTGGTTGGCGGGTCATCCGCAGAGCCGTGTCGTGGTGCTTGATGCTCTTACCTATGCTGGCAACAGGGTCAGTCTCAGAGCACTTGAAGACCACCCGGGTTTTCGTTTCGTGCACGGCAATATTTGTGATTCCGAGTTAGTCTCGGAATTGCTGCGCAGCGAGAGTCTGGATACTCTGGTTCATTTTGCCGCCGAGAGCCATGTCGACAGGTCAATTACCGGGCCCGATGCCTTTATCGAAACCAATGTAGTTGGTACCCATAGCCTGCTCCGAGCCGCCCGCGACGTCTGGCTGGCCGGATCGGGGACTGAACATCGTTTTCACCACGTTTCTACCGACGAGGTCTATGGGTCGCTGGGCGACACTGACCCTGCCTTTCACGAGGAACAAAAATACGAACCCAGCTCACCGTACTCTGCCAGTAAGGCGGCTAGCGACCACCTGGTACGTGCCTACCACCAAACCTACGGCTTGCAGGTGACCACTAGCAACTGTTCGAATAACTATGGTCCCTTTCACTTCCCGGAGAAGCTGATACCGCTATGCCTGACAAACTTGCTACGTGGATTGCCACTACCGGTTTACGGCGAGGGTAAAAATGTTCGGGATTGGCTCTACGTGGAAGATCACTGCCGGGGTATCGAGCTGGTATTGAACAGTGGTCGGGTTGGGGGTACTTACAATATAGGTGGCAATAACGAGTGGACTAATATTGATATTGTGAAACTACTTTGCTCCCTGCTCGATAAGCGCTTTGCCGAGGACCACCGGCTGGCCGAGCAATACCCGGATGCAGTGCCGGCCAGGGGTCAAAACTGTGACAGCGTGATTGAATTTGTCACCGACCGCCCCGGCCACGATTGGCGGTACGCCATCGACGCAGGGAAAATAACAACTGAGCTCGGCTATCAGCCCGCGGAAGACTTCCCCAGCGGCATCGACAAGACGCTGGATTGGTATCTGGACAATCGAGCGTGGTGGGAACCACTGCTGGGGTGATGCTAAAACAGGGGGGCTTGCTGGAATAACAGACCGTTGGCGTCCTTGGCAGACAGGCTCGGAGCTTCGCCGGGTGGAATCTGCCAATCTATGGCCAGACTTGGGTCGTCCCAACTCAGAGACACCTCTGATTCGGGGTCATAACCTTCGCTGCACTTGTACTGGAACTCGGCCACCTCGGACACGACATAAAAGCCGTGGGCAAAACCGGGTGGGACCCACAACATGGTGAAATTTTGTTCGGATAGGGTGCAGCCAAACCACTGGCCAAAACTGGGCGAATCTCGACGCAGGTCTACGGCGACATCGTAGACCTGACCACGGGTACAGCGCACCAGTTTCCCCTGAGGCCTTCGCGACTGATAGTGTAAACCGCGCAGCGTGCCGCAGCTGCTGCGACTGTGATTGTCCTGTACGAAGTCAATCGACAAACCTTGAGCTGCCAGCGTTTCGGCATTCCAGGTCTCGATAAAAAAGCCCCGCTCGTCGCCGTGGACTTTGGGCTGCAAGATCATCAGGTCGCGCAGAGGTGTGGGGTTAATATCCATCCGGTGTGGGACCCATATCTAATAGTTGTTTAAGATAGCGCCCGTACCCGCTTTTCAACAGCGGCTGGGCCAGCGCCTCTAGCTGTTCGGCATCGATAAAGCCCTGACGATAGGCGATTTCTTCCGGGCAGGCTATTTTTAGGCCCTGACGCTCTTCGACGACTCGAATGAAATTTGCCGCATCGAGCAAAGAGTTGTGAGTGCCGGTATCCAGCCAGGCGGTGCCGCGGCTGAGAACCTCGACCTGCAGCTTTTGCTGGCGGAGATAGGCTAGGTTAAGGTCGGTAATTTCCAGCTCGCCACGAGGGCTGGGTTTGATTTCCCTGGCCATATCCACCACGTTGTTATCGTAAAAATACAAGCCAGTCACCGCGTAGTGGGATTTGGGGTGCTCGGGCTTTTCCTCAATATCGATCGCCTGTCCGGCCTCGTCAAAATTGACCACCCCGTAGCGCTCCGGCTCGGTAACGTAGTAGGCAAACACCGAGGCTCCTTCTTGACGACTGCTGGCGCTGTTGAGTTTGCCGGAGAGTCCGCCGCCGTAAAAAATGTTGTCACCGAGGATCAGGCTGACCGGGTCGCGACCGATAAAATCCTCGCCGATTAACAGCGCCTGGGCCAAACCATCGGGGCTTGGCTGCGTTGCATAGCTCAGCGCGAGGCCCCACTGGGAGCCATCTTTCAATAATGCGGTAAAGGCAGCCTGATCATTTGGTGTCGTGATGATGAGAATGTCGCGGATACCAGCGAGCATCAAAGTTGCCAGCGGGTAGTAGATCATCGGCTTGTCGTACACCGGCATCAGCTGTTTGCTGACTGAGCTGGTGAGCGGGTGCAGTCGTGTTCCGGAGCCGCCGGCGAGGATAATTCCTTTGTATGGAGCCTGACCCATGTAACGTGTCCTGCAAAAGGGCCGGTATTATACGCTGAACCCAATATTTATTACGAGAGGTCGAGACTGGATTTTTATGCGGCAAGTGCTTAAAATCGTGGGCCTTTTTTCGCCGCCTATAGCAAAGGCGGGAAAACCCGGAGTCACCCCTTATAATGCAAGCCGAACAGCCCGCTCTCGATGCCGAGCTGGGTACTCTCGCCGATGTTGTGCCTCTTTACGATCAGGGCGACCAGAAGCCGCTGAAAATCTGTTTGCTGGGCTACCGCAGTAGTCCTACCAGCGGCGGCCAGGGTGTCTATTTAAGTTACCTCAGCAAGGCTCTTGTCGATGCTGGGCACAGTGTGGATGTTGTCTCCGGACCGCCCTATCCCATGCTGGACGAGCGGGTGGGTTTGATTACACTACCCAGCCTTGACCTCTTTGAAAACGGCCTGTCTTCTCTGCGGCCGCACCACTTGCTGTCCCTTACCAACATCATGGAGTGGCTGAGCAAGTTAACCGGAGGTTTCGCGGAGCCTTATACGTTTGGACGCCGGGCGGTGAAATTTCTACGAAAGCACGGTGGCGACTACGATCTGATTCACGATAACCAAAGCCTCAGCTACGGTATGCTGCAGTTGCAGAGCATGGGTTTGCCGCTGGTCACTACGCTGCACCACCCGATTACCAGTGATTTGCGCATTGCTCTGAAGCACGCCGGGAACGCCTGGCATCGCTTGCTAATCCGGCGTTGGCATTCATTTTTGATCATGCAGAAGCGAGTGGTTAAACAGCTCCACCATATTGTCACCGTGTCTGAACAGTCCCGACAAGACATTGCCCGGGATTTTGGAATTCAACCCGCGGGCATCAGCCTTGTCTACAACGGTATCGATACCGAAACCTTCAGGCCCCTGCCAGGCGTAGCCAGGTTGCCGCTACGGTTGATGGCAACGGCCTCGGCGGATCAGCCCCTCAAAGGGCTGAGTTATCTGTTGCGCGCCGTAGCCTTGTTACGACAGGATTATCCGACGCTGGAGTTACTGCTGGTCGGCAAAGCCCGACCCGGCGGGCACACCGAGCGCTTGATAGATCGTTTGGACATCAAAGATGCCATCATATTTGTCAGCCGCATCAGCACCGAGGACATGGTGAAATACTATGCGGAGGCCACAATAGCAGTGGTGCCCTCGGTCTACGAAGGGTTCGGTTTACCCGCGGGCGAGGCCATGGCCTGTGGCGTGCCGGTGGTATCCACCAATGGTGGCGCGCTTCCCGAAGTGGTAGGCGACGCCGGCATCCAAGTGCCGGTGCGCGATGCAGAGGCTATTGCTGTCGCGGTAAAACAGTTGCTGGAAAACGCAGCGCTGCGCGAGTCGTATGCTCAGGCGGGTCGCCAGAGAATTCTCGACAAATTTTGTTGGCAGGTCGCTGCTCGCCAAATGGTCGCCTATTATCGAGAGGTTTTGTCCGGTGCAAACCGTTAATTTCGCTTACTTTCCGCTGCGTGTTGGCGATGTTGTTCTCGATCTCGGTTGTGGCGAGGGGCGGCATGTTATATCAGCCTATGTCGAGCAGGACGTGCATTCGGTGGGCGTGGATCTGAACTTCGAAGATTTGGTCAAAACCCGCGAAAAATTTGCACCCTTTGCAGAGCCGAACAACGCCGACAAACGCTTTTGGCTGTCCATGGCCAACGCTCTGGAACTGCCCTTTGGCGACAGTACCTTTGATCGGGTAATTTGTTCGGAAGTGCTGGAGCACATTCCAGATTACGCGGGTGCGCTGGTAGAAATTCAACGCGTGCTCAAGCCTGGCGGCTTGTTCTGTGCCAGCGTGCCACGGACCTGGCCCGAACGCATTTGCTGGGCTTTCAGTAGCGCCTACCACGAGGTTGAGGGTGGCCATCTGCGGATTTTCAAGGCGGGCGAGTTGCGTGAGGAAATTGAAGCCTGCGGCTTTGATCATTACCACCGTCACTGGGCCCACGCCTTGCACGTGCCATTTTGGTGGTTGAAGTGCCTGTTCTGGGATAGCCAGGACAGTAACTGGCTGATTCGCCAGTATCACCGATTTCTGGTCTGGGATCTGCTCGACCGGCCTTGGTTCACACGAACTTTGGAGCGCGTATTGAATCCGGTACTGGGTAAGAGTGTAGTGATGTATTTTCGCAAGGAGTTGGCGACTCAGCCGCATACCGCAGCGACCGAGGTGGTTCCGGCATGAGTGGCTTGTATCTTGGTCCGGGCCTGTATCCCGAGGAATTTTTCCGACCTAGCGTCGAATTTTTGTTATCAGAGCAGTTGAGTTCTGGGGCCATTCCTTGGTTTAAGGGTGGCTATGCCGACCCCTGGGATCACGTCGAGGCCGCGATGGCACTGAGCATCGGCGGTGAACACAAAGCAGCCGCAAAAGCCTACGACTGGCTGCGCACAACGCAGCTGGATGATGGGAGCTGGTGGGCTGCCTATCGAGACGGCGTGGTAGATAATAACGAGCGACGCGAGACTAATTTTGTTGCCTATATTGCCACAGGTGTTTGGCATCATTATTTGATCAGCCGCGACCGCAATTTTCTCCAGAGGATGTGGGCCACGGTCGAGGCCGCGATAGATTTTGTGTTGCGTTTGCAGCACCCTCAAGGCGATATCGACTGGGCGGTAGACACTCATGGCCAGCCGCTAAGTGATGCTTTGCTGACTGGGTGCAGCTCAATATATAAGAGTCTGGAGTGTGCTCACAATATTGCCATCACACTCGAGCTGGACCGGCCCGATTGGCTGGCTGCGCGCGAGCGACTCGGCGATGTTATTCGACACCATCCCGAGCGCTTTGATCGGACTTGGGAGAGCAAGGCTCGCTACTCGATGGATTGGTTTTATCCGGTATTGTCCGGGGCTCTGAGTGGTTCAGTCGCCCGACAACGGCTGATGTCGCGATGGTCGGAGTTTGTTGAGGATGGTCTGGGGTGTCGTTGTGTTGCCGATGAGCCCTGGGTGACCGTGGCAGAAAGTTGTGAGTTGGTGATGGCTTTGTTGGCCGCCGGGGATCACGCCCGAGCCGTTCAGGTGTACAGCTGGCTGCATGCTTGGCGCCACGCTGATGGATCCTATTGGACAGGTTACCAGTTTGCTCTGGATTTACTCTGGCCGGATGAGCGGCCCACGTGGACGGCCGGCGCCATCATGCTAGCGGCGGATGCGCTAACCCACCACACAGCCGCGGCTAACTTATTTCAAAGCGTCGAATTGTTGGTACCAGAGGATACCTCGGCCTATGAAACCAGTTTTGGCGTAGAGAAGAACCCAATTCGTCGGGTCGAGTAGCTTTAATTCAAAGCCTGCGTAGCAGGGCCAGGGTATTGACCACCCGAATCTCTTCAAACAATCCCGATAACACCGCCATTCGGTAGATGGTATACGGAGCCTGGCCGCCTTCATGTGCGTCTGGAAATACGTCATGTATCGCCAGAATACCACCGGGCGCAACGTGTACTGCCCAGCAGCGGTAGTCGCTTAATGCTGCTTCAAGCGAGTGCCCACCGTCGATAAAAACCATGCCCAGTCTGGTAGTCCAGTGACGCACCGCTGTTTTCGAGTCGGTGACCAGTGCTATTACCGTATCGTTCAGGCCGCAGGCGGCAATATTGCGGCGAAACTCTCTAAAGGTATCGACCTTACCCTCTGTGTCGATCAGATCGGGGTCGTGAAAATATTCCCCCGGCTGGTGCTCTTCTGAGCCGCGATGGTGGTCGAGCGCGTAAACGATGCCACCGCTGGTTTTGGCGGCGCTGCCCATATAGATCGTTGATTTGCCACAGTAGCTGCCGATTTCAAGAGCGGGCCCAAGAGCGGCGGTTTCCGCGGTTGCATCAAACAACGCCTGGGCCTCATCTTCGGCGAGAAAACCTTTGATGGAATTGATATCGATGGGTAGCTCTATTGCCATGACTGAGGGCTTCGTTACCGGTGCAGGAAAGCCGCGACCTTAGCCGTTTTGATGAGCAGTGGCAACCGTCCGAAGAGCGCTTGGCGGCCGGCCTTATTAGCGCGGTAGCCACCGTGATATAATACGCCGTTACGCACTGGTCATTCGAGAGACGATGAAAATAAACATGCCGCGCTTCGACAGCGCGAATATTCTGGTGGTGGGCGATGTGATGCTGGATCGATACTGGCACGGATCGACCTCCCGAGTATCTCCCGAGGCGCCGGTTCCGGTGGTCAAGGTTGAGCAGCGCGAAGATCGACCCGGTGGCGCTGGGAACGTTGCGTTGAATATCACTAGCCTTGGCGCCAAAGCCAGCCTGGTGGGATTAACTGGCTGTGACGAAGCAGCAAGGAGCCTCGGCAACAGTCTGGAAGCCGCTGGAGTGGGTAATTACCTGATCGGTGTTGAATCACACCCAACCATTACCAAGCTTCGCGTGATCAGCCGTCACCAACAACTGTTGCGCATGGACTTTGAAGAGCCGTTCACAGCCGCAGATGCTGCACGACTGGCAGCGGACCCTCAGAAACTGCTGGAGGGTGTTCAGGTATTGGTGTTGTCTGATTACGGCAAGGGTGCACTTGCCGACCCCCAACCGTGGATCATCGCGGCCCGGGAGCGAGGCATCCCCGTATTGGTCGATCCGAAGGGCAGCGATTTTGCGCGCTATCGCGGTGCCACGCTATTGACCCCCAATCTTGGTGAATTTGAGATAATTGCCGGGCCGTGCGAGACCGAAGCAGACCTGGTGCGTCGTGGACAAGAGATTATCGAGGCCTATGAGCTCTCAGCTCTGCTGGTGACTCGTGGTGAACACGGCATGACTTTGCTACGGCCGGGAGAGGGTGAGTTCCATTTGCCCGCACGGGCCCGGGAAGTCTTCGATGTGACCGGCGCTGGAGACACTGTAATTTCGGTGCTGGCGACTGCACTCGCCGCGGGGGAGGGCTTACCCCAGGCGGTGGCACTGGCGAACCTTGCGGCCGGTCTTGTTGTCGCCAAGCTCGGCACCGCGGCCATTAGCGCACCCGAGCTGCGCCGAGCAGTGCAGCGGGAGCAGGGTTTTGAGCGCGGCGCAGTGAACCGCGATCAACTGCAGATTGCGTTGGTCGATGCGCGAGCGCACGGTGAGAGGGTCGTCATGACCAACGGTTGTTTCGATATTATCCACGCCGGTCATGTTGGCTACCTGGAACAGGCTAAGGCGTTGGGGGATCGCTTGGTAGTTGCCGTCAACAGCGACGAATCCGTGCGTCGCCTCAAGGGGGCGGGCCGGCCGATTAATCCCGAGGATCGCCGAATGGCGGTGCTAGCCGGACTGGAGTCCGTGGATTGGGTGGTCAGCTTTGCAGAGGGTACGCCGGAGGAGTTGCTCCGGGTGCTGCAGCCCGATGTGTTGGTGAAGGGTGGGGACTACGATGTCGACGGCGTGGTCGGTTGGGAGATTGTTGAAGGCTATGGCGGAGAGGTCAAGGTGTTGGATTTTCTCGACAACGTATCGACCACAGCGATTGTGGAGAAAATCCGCGGCACCTGAGTCAGTCGATCGCTGCTGAACTAAGCCTCGATGGCAGTTCGGGCTGCGTTGATATTGGTTTGCAGATGCACTGGATTGATAGTTCCGACGATGGCAGCTGTGGTTGCGTGATGCTCGAACGCAAAACTCAGGCTCGCAGCTAAGGGGTCAGCAACGTCCGAAGGCAGGTGTCCGCTGGCCAGCACTTTTTTCAGAATGACGCCACAGCCGGTTTCCTTGCACCGATCCAACACCGGTGCTTCGTCGCGGTATCCAAGATTGTAGGTCACCATTAACACGTCGCTGAGCGCCGCCGCCCTAAGGCCGCCCGCGATAGTCTTGGTCGAAATGCCAAAAGCTCTGATCTTGCCTGCTCTTTTAGCGTCCGCCAATACCTCGAGTGTACCGAAGCGGTCCAGAATATCTTCATCGTTGCCGTCGGAGTGGACCAGCACCATGTCGATGTAGTCGGTTCCAAGACGCCGCAGTGATCGATCCAGGCTCAGCCGCGTATGCTCGGGACTGAAATCAAAGCTGGACTCGCCACTTGCGTATTCCTCGCCGACTTTGCTGCAGATTACCCAGTGTTGGCGTTCCCCGGCCAACAGTTGCCCCAGTCGTTGTTCGCTGTTCCCGTAGGCAGGTGCAGTGTCGATCAGGTTTATGCCCTGGTCCCGGGCCAGATCGAGCAGCGCGCGCACAGAATTGTCGTCGGGTATGGAGTAGGACCTAGGGTACTTAACGCCCTGATCCCGGCCGATTTTGACTGTTCCCAGCCCTAGTGCGCTAACGCGTATGTCGGTGTCTCCCAGAGTGCGTAGCCACATATCAGAACAGCCGGTTCCAGCAGGGCTGAGCAATTTCCGGGCAGCCGAGTGCGCTTAGCAGCTCAAGCGATCCCTGGGCCTTTGGCTTTATATCATCGGCTGCGAGCAGCTTATCGACCTCGGTAGCCAGATTGGGTGCTAATGCGAGCTTGGTGGGCCAGCACACAATGACATCTGGCGTGCCGGCGACTGCGCCAGCGAATGACTTGTCTGGTTTGAGTAATCGATTCTGTTTCGGTTCGGCCCGGTCGATACGCAGTGTTGCCCACTGGCGCCGGCCGAAGTCTAACCAAGGGAAAAGTTGGTCGAGCTCCTTATTGGCCTTAGCGATCAGCGCCTCGGGGTCGGCGTCTATATTTTCGGTGGCAAGATCGCCACCCAGGTACCAAACTGGACTGCCGTCGGCCGCGGTGTGGCTGGAAATCGTGAGGCGAGGCGAGGGATTGCGTCCCATACAGTGAGCGTAGAGCGGCTGTTGATATTCGTGTTTTACCACAACCTGGTGGAGGGGGCGGCGCTGGGCTTTAGGGGCACTAGCACCCAGCTCAGCCAGCAGTGCTTCGTTGCCGACACCGGCGGTGAGTAGTATTTTCTGTGCACGGATGTTCGCGACAGGTGTGGAAATTGTCGTGTGGCCGCCGTCACTATGCCGCAGTATTGGAGCTCCCGAATCGAGTTTGAAGATCCGCCCGCTGTAATTGTCCACCAGATTTTCCAGGATGGACGGTACATCCACAACGATATCGACAAGCTTCAATAACTTACCTTGAAAGCCGGGATCCGCAAAAACCGCTGGATAGTCGGGTCGCTGCACGGAGTCAACCCGCCCACGAAGTGCTTTGCCGGCCACCATGGTGCTGAGTCTGGAGCCGAGCTTGCCGCTGGACCACATGTAAAAGTGGTCGCTGAGGACTCGACTTTTTGAAAGATTAACGTGCCCTTTGCCATCTAATGCATCATTCCACCGCGCCGGCATATCGGCGATTGCCTCGGATGCCGCCGTCAAACCCCCGCCGAGCGCGTATTTTATACCACCGTGAATCATGCCCTGAGAGGCGATGGTCTGTTCGCTACCGAGTTCCGATCGTTCCAGTAAAATCGAGTGATAGCCACAGCTGGACAAGTGATTTAGCAGCCATAAACCAGCGATACCTCCGCCGACAATTGCTATGTCTGTGTCTATAACTGCGTCGTGCATCAGGTGGAGATTTCCCGGCTGGTTCGTGCAGCGCAAAGTATACTCTGAATGTATCGGCTGAGGCGACGAGGTACACTACCCGTTACTTAAGTTGAAGTGAGCGCGAATGTCCCGTTTCCTCTACAGCGTTCTTCAGTATCTGTTGCTGCCCTTGGTCCTGGCGCAGAAGCTCTGGCGATCCCGGCTTGCACCCGCTTACCGGCGTCGGCTGGGCGAGCGGTTTGGCTTTGTTGTGCAGCCCCCAGCGGGCCGCTACCTTTGGATACACGCGGTCTCTGTGGGAGAAGCCTTGGCGGCAGCACCCCTTATCGAACGTTTACTGGTTGCCTACCCCGACTTTCGGGTCGCTGTTACCACCACGACACCCACGGGGTCTGAGCGGGTCAGGGCTCTCTTCGGGCAGCGTGTTTACCACTGTTATGCGCCTTATGATCTTCCGGGCTCGGTTCGGCGATTTTTAGGCCGTGTGCGCCCGCAATTGTTGGTCATTATGGAAACCGAACTTTGGCCCAATTTGCTGCATCAATGCGCGGAAGCCAACATTCCCGTGGTGCTCGCTAATGCTCGTCTATCCGAGCGCTCCGCGCGGGGTTATGGACGGGTTCCGAGCTTAACCAAGGCGATGCTGCTGCGGCTGCAGACTGTCGCTGCTCAGACCAGCGAAGACGGCCAGCGATTCGTAGCGTTGGGTTTGCCGATGGAGCGCCTGGTAGTGACTGGCAGCATCAAGTGGGATGTAGAGATTACCGAGGTATTGCGACAGACAGCGGCAGGATTGAGCGTGGCGTGGCGCAGTGATGCGCGACCAGTGCTTTTGGCGGCGAGTACACATCCGGGGGAGGAGGCGATGTTACTCGATGCATTGGTTGCATTGCGGCGCACTTATGCAGACCTGCTTCTGGTCCTGGTGCCCCGCCATCCGGAGCGGTTTCAAGCCGTCGTCGAAATGGCCGGCAAGCGCGATCTGATGGTTGCTCGTCGCTCCGATCCAGCCACTCTCACCGATAAAACCGAGGTTTTGGTTGGGGATACCATGGGGGAGTTGTTCACGATGATGGGTGCAGCCCGGATAGTTTTTGTCGGTGGCAGCCTGGTCGACCACGGTGGTCACAATGTGCTTGAGGCTGCGGCCTGGGGAGTTCCTGTTTTGACGGGTCCGCATTTTTTCAATTTTCAGCGAGTCACCGAAATGTTGCAAATCGCTGGTGCCTTACAGGTGGTGGACAGTGGTGAGCAACTACCTCTCGCGGTAGGCGATATCCTCGCAGATGAGCACCGCTATCAGCGTATGGCTGATAGCGGTAGCGCGGTTATCAAGGCTAATCGAGGTGCGTTGGATCGGCTGGAGTGCCTGATCGGCGATCAAATCGTCCGTTGACTGGTTGCGAGGCTATCGCGTCGCGGCTGCCTCAAGCCAAGTATTGATGTCGTTGATGTCGCCGGGGGAGAGCTGGCCGGCTTGTTGCTTGAGCCTGAGCATGTTTACGACATAGTCGTAACGGCTGTTGGCATAGTCCCGCTGCGAGGTGAACAGCTGATTTTGAGCATTTAGAACATCGACGATGTTCCGCGTGCCAACTTCATAACCGGCTTGGGTCGCATCCAGAGCACTCTGCGAGGAGGTAATACCCTGACGACGTGCCGCCACGCGCGCGACGTCTGTATTGATCGTCAGGTGCAGCGAGCGGGTATTTCTGACTGTATTGCGTTGCAGGCTCACAAAGTTTTCTCTGACGGCATTATATGACTGGTACGCTTGCCGCCGCTGAGCGGAAACGGCACCACCGGAATACAAAGGCATATCCAACCTGAACTGAATGGTGGTGTTTTCGGTATTCTGGTCTGGGGGTACATTAAAAATGGCGGGAGGATTTTGAGTGCGATCGCCATCGGTTTCCATGTCGCTGACGTTAACCACGGCGCTGATGGTTGGGTAATGACCGGCTTTCGCCGATTTGGCGTTTAGCCGAGCGCTCTCCGCATTGCGTCGCGCAGCCTCCAGTGAATAGTTGTTAGCCAGCGCGAAGTCAACCCAGGCGCTCCTGTCTGTGGGCGCTGGCGATGCGATGGGGTAATCCTCTTTGAGCCTGAATAGATCGGAGTGGCCTTGTCCTGTTAGTACTTCCAGATCTTCCATAGCAACACCGAGGATGTTCTCGGCGGTGAGTCGGGTTACCACGGCGAGATCGAAGCCAGCGCGGGCCTCGTGTACGTCGGTAATTGCGATCAACCCAACTTCAAAACGTTGTTGGGTCTGCTCTAGTTGCCGTTGAAATGCGGTCTCTTGGGCTTCTGCGGACGACAGGTCATCCTGGGCGCCAAGAACGGTGAAATAAGCTTCGGCAACCCGCACGATGAGGTTCTGCTGGTCTGCCGCAAAAGTGGCTTCAGCCGCTCGGCTGCTCATGGAGCCCGTTTTGAATTGAAACCAGGCCGCCATATCAAACAGCGGCTGCCGCAGGGACAGGTTGTAACCCGTGGTATCCGTGTCGATGTTGGTACTGGTGTTTATGACGGTAAATCCGCCGCTATTGTCGGTATCGATGTTCGGAGAGTCGACGTCTGTATCCGAGTTGGTGTACTCATAGCTGGCTGAGATTTGCGGCAGCAGGCCAGCCATCCCCAGATTTCTGTCTTCGAGTCCACTGAGATATGTGGCTTCGGCGGATTTGAGCTGGGCGTCGTTTTCCAAGGCGAGTTCGTATATTTCCCGCAGGGTGTCGGCATTGGCAGCCACAGGCACAAAGAGCAGCGCTAAAAGCGTTGCGGTATAGAGGCGAATCATGGGTGGTAGTCCTTTAATAACCAGAGTGATGTCCAAGTGGGGCAGATTGTAGCAAATTGCATGAAGTTTCTTAACTCGACGACTTTCATTCCTATCGCAATCTATTTACCTTACACTGGATTATAATCCCATATTTCGAATAGAGACAGACGGACTGTCCCGGAATAATAACCACTTGTCCCACTAACGGAGAGAGTCATTGCAGGGTAGGCAGCCGCGATACAAGCTTGATCTATCTGGTCTGCACGCTGAGTGTGAGGCTAATTATGCGCGTCTGCTGCAATTATTCCCCGATTTCGATAAAGTCGATCTTCGCGAGTTTATACTGGGTGGAAGCGATGACGAGGCAGCCATTAAGGTCAGTTTTCAGATTACCCAGCGCTGCCCGTACACGACCATGGTGGCGGTGAGCCAGGAACAAGCGCAAACGCCCTGGGTCGAACCACCGCGCTTCGCCGTGAGACTGTATCACGATGCCTGCATGGCAGAGGTTACCGAATACAGCAGACAGCGAGGCCTTTCCGCCCGCTATGACTACCCTAACAATGAGATGCACCAGCGCGATGAAAAGCACCAGCTCAATCGTTTTTTGGGCGAGTGGTTGAGCCACTGCATAGCCGTTGGGCGCAGCCCCGACGTTGTCGAACTCTGTGAGTGCTAGCGGAGATAAATGATGACTGACGAAACTAGCGTACACCACTTTCCCGCGGCATTTGAACCGATACGACTGGTACAGATCACCGATACCCATCTGAATCGTAAACCTGGCGGCGAATTACTGGGCCTCGACACTGATTTCAGCCTACAGCAGGTCCTGCGCATCGTCCACGAGGAGCGCAAAAGCATAGACGCAGTACTGGCGACCGGGGATATCTCGAATCACGGGGCTCCCGAAGCCTACCTGCGGGCGAAGGATTATTTTGCGGGCTTGTCGGATACTGTTTTTTGGCTGCCGGGGAATCACGACGGACAG
>JBLHKV010000045.1:0-17819 GCA_047618115.1 Halieaceae bacterium
GCAGCTTGCCCTGCTTGGTTACGCCGCCGATATTGCCGACGATGGCAAACAGGCGCTGGAAAGATGGCAGACCGGTGATTACAGCCTGTTACTGTGCGACCTGCACATGCCGGTAATGGATGGCCATGAACTGGCCATGGCAATCCGCATGGCGGAGCAGGGCAACGAGCACTTGCCGATCGTGGCGCTGACCGCAGATGTCCTGGTCGGCGAGTACAAGCATTGCCTTGAGGTTGGTATGGATGACTACCTGACCAAGCCTACACTGCTCGCTCTGCTCAAAGCCACCCTGGAGAAGTGGCTACCGGCCCGCGACCGATCGGATGACAAGGGTGATGAATCAGCAGATACGAGGGAGGGTCCGTAACCCACCTTCAGCCTGAACGCAACGCAGAAGGGGCCAGGCTCTCCGGTTAAATGTGTTGCGATAGGTCGGTACGCTCTGGGAAATACTCCCGCAGTAGCCCATTGGCGCTTTCTCCACCAATGTCAGTGCCAGTGGAGATCGACTACTTTGCTCGTGGCTACCGACTTTGTATCGATTGGTTTTTCGGTCACAATAGTGAGTATTAGAATAGCGGAGATATAATCATTGTCGGGTGCAAAAACTGTAGTAATTCTCGATTTTGAGACCACGGGCCTCTCCCCTGATATGGGTGATCGTGCAATTGAGATCGGTGCGGTAAAGCTTGAGAGCGGTCAGATCGCAGGAAGGTTTCAGGAGTTGATGAATCCCGGGCAAAGAATCAGCGGATTTATTGAGTCATACACTGGAATCACTAACGAAATGCTCCGTGAGGCCTCTTCCTGCGGAGAGGTTATGCATCGATTTGCTGACTTCATTGAAGACTTTGATCTTGTTGCCCACAATGCGTCCTTCGATAAGCGGTTTCTGGACGCTGAGCTCGAGCGTGTCTCCAGAGGCTATTCAGGACAGTTCGCCTGTTCCATGCTCGCTGCTCGACGGGTGTATCAGAATGCGCCAAACCACCGTTTGGGCACACTGGTGGAGTATCTGGGTATCCCGGCAGATGGTGTTTTTCACAGGGCGCTTTATGATTCCGAAATGACCTCGAAGCTCTGGCAGTCCATGCTCGATGCTATTGGAGAGCGCTGTGAGTTATCCACTATTTCATTCAAGTTTATGCAGAAACTAACCAAAGTTTCCAAAAATGCGGTAGACAGTTTTTTTGAAGGTTCTATTAATAATCAAGGAAAGTCGTGAAAGAAAAAATGAAGTCGTTACTGAAGGGGGCTTCTGTCGTATTTGGCGTCAGTACTTGTCCGCAAACGGCGTAGTACTCGTACCGACTAATTCGGAATTACAGTTATGTGCCACGTACCAATAATCAATGTCGAGCCGCTGTTCTCTGCTGCTCCTGCCGCTGAGATAGATGATGCCATTCGTATGGCCTGCTCAGAATATGGTTTCATGTATCTCAGCGGACATGGTATCTCCAGCCACCTTGTCACCGACTTGCTCGCAGCGATCAATGTGTACTTCTCCCAGGAGGATTCTATTAAGAATGCAGATGCCATAAGCAGGAGTAATTATCGTGGCTACATACCGCAAGCATTTTTTACTGCCAACGATGGCCAGGGAAGCCCAGACAATTACGAGGGCTACAAACTGCACGCTGAAATTAGCATAGACGATCCAATTCGATCCATGTGCGGGTTATATGGACCCAACATCTGGCCGACTTCTGTGCCCCAATTGAGAGGTCTGGTTGAGAAATACTGGAGAGAGTGTGATCGTGTGTCCGATGTACTATTGCGGTGCTTTGCACGTCTATTGGATATAGATGAGCAGGCTTTTCTGGGGCGGTTCAACAATCCTCTTACCAATGTGACCTTGTTGCATTACCCCGCACAAACGACACAGACCACGGGGATACACCCACACAAAGATACCGACGTGTTCACGCTGCTCCCGCCAGGTTGCGGTGGAGGATTGAAGATTAGGCCTCGCGGGAGTGCACAATGGATGTCAGTGCGCACTTCCACCGATGCTATTTTGCTCAACATCGGTGACATGATGGAGGTTTGGTCAGGCGGCAGGTTTGTTTCCACTCCTCATATGGTTGTGGGTCGCCCTGGGCTGGCGCGGCATAGTTTTCCCTATTTTTGCGTGCCACGATACGATGCCGTGATTGCACCGTTAGTGAAGCCTATATCCGGGTTTGAACGGGCCATCGAAACTGCAGGCGCCATCTCGCACCAGATCTGGTCCAGTAATTGGTCGGATGCTGCACCGATTGAGGTAGATCTAGATCCGCGGGCCAGATAGGCCTGGACAAGTCTGCTGAGCTTACCGAATCAACTCGTACTAGATTCAATTTTAGAATAGTGTATTTGCAATTTTTCGCCTTGAAATTCGATGATATCGCCGCTAACAATTTTTTTACGACGGCGGGTTTCGGTCTCACCGTTCACGGTTACATGACCTTCGCCGATCACTAGCTTTGCCTCTCCTCCGGTGTTGACCAGACCTTCAAATTTCAGAATTTTGTAAAGCTCTACGGGTTCTTTGGTAATTTCTACAATTCTCATCACTGCTTACCTGCCAATAAAATAGATTGGATGATTAGCCCTAGCCCAGGGCATCGTCTGCGACGAAATATTTGGGATCCTCGATAACGTTGACCTCCACCAGACTGCCCGCTCTGCGCAGTAGTTTGCGGCAGTCTTGGCTTAAATGCACGAGGTGTAGCGCCTTACCTGCACTGAGGTAACGCTCTGCCAGCGAATCGATAGCCTCCAGGCCCGAGTGGTCTGCCACCCGTGATCGAGCAAAATCGATGATTACATCATCGTTATCTTTGGCTGGATCAAAGTGGTCCAGAAAAGAGGTCGCAGAGCCAAAAAACAAAGGTCCGGTGACTGCGTAAACGGTTGAGCCTTTATGGTTTTCCCGCTCCTCAATGCGAATGTATTTGGCGTGTTCCCAGGCAAACACCAGCGCGGAGACTATTACACCCACGACCACCGCTACCGCGAGATCGGTCGCAACAGTCACTGCCGAGACCAGCACCAGCACCATCGCATCGCTGCGTGGCACCTTGCGGAGTACGCGGAAACTACTCCATTCGAAGGTTCCGATAACGACAATAAACATCACCCCTATAAGGGCAGCGAGGGGAATTTGCTCGATTAGTGAGGAGGCAACCAATATAAATATCAGCAGGCTCATGGCGGCGGTAATACCCGACAGGCGGCCGCGGCCACCGGAATTCACGTTGATCATGCTTTGGCCAATCATGGCGCAACCGCCCATGCCGCCGAACATGCCGGTAGCGGTGTTGGCTATTCCTTGTGCTACACACTCCTTGTTCCCGTGCCCGCGCGTTTCGGTGATCTCATCTACCAAGCGCAATGTTAGCAGAGATTCAATCAGGCCGATGGCGGCCAAAATTACCGCATAGGGCAAGATGATAACCAGCGTATCCCAGTTAAACGGGACCATAGGGATGTGAAAACTGGGGAGTCCACCTTTGATCGAAGCCACATCACCCACTACCCGAGTATCCAGATCGAAACCAAAGACCAGCATACTAACCACTAAAATGGCCACCAGCGAAGAGGGTATGGCTGTCGTGAAGCGGGGTAGAAAATGGATAATCAGCATCGTTACGCCAACTAAGCCCAACAACATATTCAATTGTGCTCCTTCCATCCAGGAGACGTCGAGAATCGAGCCCTCCATGAAAGTGCCGTACAACCAGCCTGGCTCACCGGCCACGCCGAACTGACCCAATTGAGCCAGGAAGATCACAATGGCCAGGCCATTCACAAAGCCCAGCATCACGGGGTGCGGCACCATACGTATAAATTTGCCAAGCTTGAATGCTCCGGCGGTGATTTGCAAAATTCCCATCAAGACCACGGTGGCGAACAGATATTCAACACCGTGATCTGCCACCAAAGCGACCATTACAACGGCAAGTGCGCCAGTGGCACCAGAAATCATACCGGGTCGGCCGCCAATGCAAGCGGTTATAAGGCCGACCATGAAGGCGGCATACAGTCCAACCAGTGGCTCTACACCGGCAACAAAGGCAAACGCTATCGCTTCCGGGACAAGGGCCAGTGCCACGGTCAGTCCCGATAACATATCGTTTTTGACGGTCGCCACTTTGCTGGGATGAAACTCAAACATCACATAATCTCACTGAAAAAGCTGCCCGCCGTCAGTAATAACCGGCATCCAGCAGACAATTTATTTACCAATCGGCGAGGGATTTTAGCGATGCGACGACAGGAGGGACGCGCATTCTAGTAGATAGGGCAGGTGAGTACCAGTCTAATGGTTTTTGCTACGGGTAGGGCCTGGGGTATACCGTAACGGAATGATAGCTAGGGGATGACTGGTGTCTGTCGTGGTTGCAACTCGTAATTTATAGGCTCGAGTGTTATTCGCCCTTCGAAAAATCGAGGACTCTGGTTGCTAGCGTGTTGATGCAATCGGTGAGTTTAGTCATGGTTATTTGGTTTGGCTGTTTGCGACACTTCTAGTTATTCTCATGGACTTGACGTTGTAAGATACCGCTCAGCGCTTGTAAATCAAAGCAAGGGTTGCTGTACTGTCAGCTACAACACACTAAATCAGGGGATCATCTATGCTGTCTGCTCAACTCCCAACGGTGGAAATTGATCCAGATGTAACTCCGGTCGCGGTGGTTATCTGGCTGCACGGCCTGGGTGCAGATGGACACGACTTTGAAGCGATCGTGCCAGAGCTTCGGCTACCTGTCGAATTTCCGGTTCGCTTTGTGTTTCCCCACGCCCCCGAAATGCCGGTTACAGCGTTCGGTGGGCAGCGGGCCAGGGCGTGGTTTGATTTTGGTCTGGGTGATGCTACCGACCTACCCGGTCTGAAAAAATCAGTTTTTCAGGTTCGCGATCTTATCCAGAATGAAATAGACAACGGCATGCCCTCAGAGCGTATTTTCCTGGCTGGTTTTTCTCAAGGTGGGGTGCTAGCTTACGAAACCGCACTTTACTACCCCAAACCCTTGGCCGGCATACTCGCCTTGTCCACCTTCCTCGCCGATAGTGGAGGTCTGGATTCTGTAAAGGCAAAAGTGAACGCACAGATTCCCATCTTAATGTGTCATGGCCAACAGGATATGGTGTTACCGATCGCACTGGGAAGGTCGGCACTGGCAACTTTGAGCGATGCTGGTTACACGGTGGAGTGGCGTGACTACCCCATGGGTCACGAAGTGTGTCACGAGGAAATTCAGAAGATCAGCCTTTGGCTACAGTCTGTGCTGTAGTTTTCGTACCCTTTGCTATCGAAATACGCAATATCGCATAGCCCAGCAATCCTGATAGCACCGACCCCACGATAATCCCAAGTCGTTCGTCGAAAAGCAGGTTCACGCCGGTTTGTTCAAAAGCCAGCGATCCGATAAACATACTCATGGTGAAACCCACTCCGCAGAGTGCCGCTGCGCCGTACAGCATCAACCAGGAGATGCCACTCGGCAGTGACACCCAGCCGAGCTTTATGACTACCCAGCATAAACCAAATATCCCTATCTGTTTGCCCACGAAAAGGCCCATCGCAATGCCCATAGGCACGTTGTGCAGAAGTTGCTCTGGGCCGACGCCGCTCAGACTAATCCCCGCATTGGCGAACGCAAATACAGGTAAAACGAGATAGGCGACCAACGAGTGCAGGTCATGTTCGAGGTCGCGTAGTGGCGAGTGTTCGGGGTCTCGCTCTGACCTTAGGGGAATGAACATGGCCAACACCACCCCCGCCAGGGTGGCGTGGACGCCGGATTTTAGCGTGGCCACCCACATCACTAGCCCTACGCATAGGTAAAGACTGCGGGAGTCTACGCCACGCCAGTTGAACACCGCCAGTACGACCACGCAGAGGGCAACAATGGACAATGAGGCCAGCGATAAATCTGATGTATAGAAAATGGCGATGATAATGACTGCTCCAATGTCATCAAATATCGCCAGCGACGTCAGGAATATTTTCAGGCTTGTGGGTACTCCGGGACCGAGCAGGCTTAGAATTGCCAGTGCGAAAGCTATGTCGGTAGCGGCTGGAATTGCCCAGCCGTTGAGTGCCACAGCGTCGCTCCTGTTAAATATTATATAGATTGCAGCGGGGATCACCATGCCACCAATTGCACCAACGCCGGGCAAGATCACACTGCGGATATCGGAAAGCTCTCCCTCGACCAGTTCTCTCTTTAATTCCAAACCTATCAGGAAGAAAAAGATCGCCATTAGTCCATCGTTGATCCACAACAGCATCGGTTTATCGATTGCCAGGTCGCCTACTCTGATGGAGACAGGTGTATCGATAAGGGCGCTGTACAGGTGTGCCAGCGGCGAATTTGCCATGACCAGCGCAAGCACGGCGGTAAACATCAGTACAATACCCCCGGCTGACTCCGCCTGGAAAAATTCGTTGATAAAAGACTGCTTTTCGATTGGTCTACTCATATGGTGGGTGGGCTCAGGGGTGTGTACGTTTGGGCCCGACTAGGGCTGGTTTAATCTGTCAACGCAGCTTAGCACTTCGGCTTGATACGTTTTGCCTCTCTCGTTGAGCAAATCCAACACATGCAGTGAGGTCGGCACGAAGGCAAACCCGATATCTAGCTTTGGGTGCCATTGAAAAATCGATCCACCCAGCCCCATCCAACCGTAAAATCCCTCTCTACCCTGGTTGAATTCGCGCTCAAGCTTGGTGCTGTTGACATTGCAGTCGGCGAACCAGGCAACGCCACCCTGGGTAAAACTGGTGGGGAGGTATCCGCTCATATCTGCTTCGACAGGTTTGTCGTGCAGGCTGTTCCAAGCATATTCGCTCAAGTACTCGATGCCGTCAAGTTTGCCACCAGACGACATCATTGCGGCAATAGTTGCCAAGCCTCTGGCCGAGCAGGTTGCATTGGCAGAAGGGGTTTCGCCCATGGCAAACCCGGGATCGTTGAAAAAATCGAATCCGTTTATATCAGCAAACGGCTGTAGTGGTCTGGCCGACTTCCCACGTCGCATAGCCAGTAGTATCTTCAGGAGTCTGCCCAGAATTTGGAACAAGTTGTGAAGGATTTTCCGACCAAAAATTTTGGGTTTCAAACTCTCGATAAACTGATAGCCGAACCCAAGCGGCTTTACCTTGGACATACGTTCAAGCTCATCTTTCCTGACCCCGATTATCGCGTCAATTTTTAGCGGACCGCTGATATCCTGGCGGAGAAATTCTCCGACGGTTCGGCCCTCGGGGTCTACTCGGCGAAAAATTTCATTGACTATCCAGCCTCTGGTTAAAGCGTGATATTCCCTGTTGCTACTGCTTCCCTTGCTAAAATTCTGCGGGTGCTCCTCTATGATACTACCAATTTTGTTCTGCTTGAGATGGGCTGTTAACAGGTCTTCCATCTCGATAGATGTTTTGAAATTGGCCAGCCCGGCTTCGTGACGCATCAGGTCGGCGATCGTTACCGCAGCCTTACCACTGGCTCCAAATTCCGGCCAGTAGTCAGTGATTTTTGCATCGTATTCGAGTAGTCCTCTCCCTACCAGCGAAGCCATTGCGATAGATTCGAGGCTTTTTCCGCTGCTGAATATGTTGACGAGGCTATCGGCCGTAAAGCTGTTATCACCTGCCATTGATGCCCATAGATCCACAACTTTTTTGCCCTTGTAGTAAATACACAGCTGCGAGTTGTCCTCCGCCATTGTACGCATATTGTATTCATACAGCCGTTGCACGGACTCAAACCCAGGGGCAACTGAGCCCCTGGTTCGACGATTCTGATTGACGCGTTCACTCATTATGGCTAGCACTCTAGGGTTTGCGCGCATAGCGCTCAGGCGTTAATACCACTTGAATTCGGTTACTGCAACGATCCCGGTAATTGGCGATATTACTCTGGGATCGGTGGTGGGCCGTCAGGTATGTAGGCGCTGTAGCTAAAACCATTGGTAGACTGTACAAACTCTGCCTTGATGGCGGCAATGGAATCAGGGCTCGTAAACAGGTCCACAGCGGTGGTGGCTAACACTTTCGCTGCGTAGTGCATCCCCTTGTGAGCAAATTCCGAACGACTTGCTGCGACTACGCCCCAGGAGTGCCAGGGGATACCCAGCGGAGCGGTTGCAATGTTTACGTCCACCGTTGGTACAATCCAGCTAACGTCAGCTACGTCGGTAGAACCACCGGTTTGCTCTGTCGGGACCAGGTCCAAAGGCTCGGCTCTACCGTTCAACCCGATTTCGGGGACGCCCATGGCGTTTTGTAGGCGCTTGGCAAATGCCGTGTCTGCATCATCATAGGTTATGTCACCAAGGCGTAGCATATTCGCGTGAACCAGTTTGGCGGCTTCCCTATTCTGCAATATATCGTATGTGCCAGAAAGTAGCTGTACGGTTGCAATCACCTGCGCCGCAGTCGCCGTAGCGGTTGCCATGGTTTGCATTCGTTCGTATAGCGGTATTACGTCGGCCAACTTGGTGTCGCGTATCCAGACCGCGGCGCTGGCAGTCGCTGGCACAACATTGGGAGCGCCGCCGCCGTCGATAATTGAGTAGTGTATGCGGACCGAGGGCCTAACGTGCTCACGCATTAGGTTCAGAGAGTGGGTAAACAACTCCAGGCCATCGAGTGCGCTATTACCCATCCAGGGGTCAAACGCGGCGTGTGATGATTTACCTTTGAATGCGACGATTGTCTCAACCATGGCTTGTGATCCCGACACATCCATTTTGCTTGTGTCGTTCGGGTGCCAGGACAGCGCGACGTCGAGATCGTCAAATAATCCTTCGCGCGCCATGTAAATCTTGCCGCCAATCGACTCCTCCGCTGGCGTACCGTAAAAGCGAATCGTGCCCTGTATACGACCAGCCTCAATCAGGCGCTTGATCGCCGTGGCTGCGCCGAGACTTGCGCTACCGAAGAGGTTATGTCCGCAACCGTGGCCAGGTGCATCCTCCACGAGGGTCTGTCGCTCTGGCGCGGCAGCCTGTGATAAGCGTGGCAGAGCATCAAATTCACCCAACACGCCGATAATGGGTCGACCGCTACCGTAACTGGCGATGAATGCCGTGGGTAATCCTGCCACGCCTCGCTGTACTTCAAATCCCTGCTCAGTGGCATAGTCCGCAAGCACCTTTACCGAGTGAGACTCGTTGAGGGCGATTTCGGCGAAGGACCATATCTGATCACTCATGTCGCTGAGCTTTTGCGACTGCTGTTCGACCGACGCGACAGCGGCTTCTTTGAGTGATTCACTGGTCTCGCTGTGTCCCAGACTGGGAAGGAGTAGTCCGAGCGATAATAAACCCCCAACCAGGGCAGCAGGTATTTTTAGCATTCTAATTATCTCGAAGAATTAGCTGGTCAGATATTAACTGTGAAGATAGGCCGGGAACAAGTAAAGTTGTTGGAGTGGCTTATCTATGGAGAGATCGAGTGAAGTTAGTATCAATTGGTGTGCTGGCATTGTTTTTTGTCAGTGCCTGTGTGTCTGTTGGGCCTCGGGATGTTCGAATTGAGCCGAGTCAAACTCTGGATGTGGTGCCAGCTGCCACTATTGTGCTGAACATAGCTGGCGGGGAGGTAAGTATTGAGGCCAGCGAAGATGATCAATTACATGCGTCACTGACTTTTTATTGTGACTCTGCCGTTGGCAAATGTGCGGATAAAGCGGCTAATGTAAAATTTGTTTATGCAGTAAAAAACGACGTATCTACAATCAGTATCGATCCCGATAGTTTGTTTGCCATGAATTCTGCCGACCTGGTTTATCGGTTCCAGATTCCCGACGGCGAAAGGCTAACGGTCGATATGGATGCGGGTGATCTTGAAATATCCCAGCTGTCTCGTTGTGTTGACGCAGTGGTTGGCGCCGGCAACGTCGAAATAACGGCCAGCGAGAAATTCGTGCGCTCGGTATACCTGAATGCAACTATTGGCGATGTATCACTCAGTCATTCCGGTGACCGGGTCGATGTTCAGCGCAGTATGCTGGTGGGTGCTGAAACGACCTGGAAAAACGACGAGGGAGAGTGCCGCCTCATCGCTACCGTGGCGGCTGGCAATATCGAGGTGCATCTTGCCGACTGATTCCTAAGCTAGAGTTGTGCCGCCGTCCACGGGAATAATTTGACCGGTAATGAAGGCACCGGCGGGGCTTGCCAACAGTAGTGCCACACCCATTATGTCGGGGTCATGGCCCCAGCGATGCAGGGGTATTGATCGTATCTCGGCTTCGTACATGTCTTTGTTGTCGCTGGCATACTCTGTCATTTTGGTATGAAAACGCCCCGGTGCGATAGCATTTACTCGAATGTTGTCTTCCGCCAGCGTCAACGCCATATTACGTGTAACCTGATGTATGGCGGCCTTGGCGGGCGCGTAGCTGAAGGTGTCGGTGCGCGCCATAATGCCGGCGATCGACCCAATGTTGATTACGCAAGCGGTTTCTTCGTGGGTGGCACCGTGTTTTAGTAAAGGGAGTAAGGCCTGCGTCAGAAAGAACGGGGTCTTTACATTTAGATCCATGACCTTGTCCCAACCCTTTTCCGGGAACTCTCCCATCGGTGCGATCCAGCCAACACCAGCATTATTTACCAGAACATCAATCGATTTTTCCCGCTGTGCGAGGGTAGTGGCAAGCCTTTCAATTTCTGCCATATCACTGATGTCGCCGGGCAGCGCGATACACTCTCCGTGCTTGGACAACTCGATTGCCGCTTGCTCACAGGCCTCGGCTTTGCGTGCTGTAATGTATATCCGTTTTGCACCCGCGGCGAAAAATGCCTCGGCGATCGCATAGCCGAGACCTCTGGAGCCGCCGGTAATCAGGCAGACTTTACCTTGCATAGAAAACAGTTGCTCTATCATCGATTAGATTCCTTTTGTTGCACTCAATGATGCTGAATAAAGAAGGGTAGGCATAGTAAACTAACTTCTAATTTACTCCAATGTACGATTAGTCCGATACGGGGCAGGCGTCATGAAAGCAGTACTGCAACCCTGGTTTCACACTCAGCGAATACGAGACGATTTGTTCTGTATAACCGAACCCCACTATACGTGGGAAAATCGTGCGAATATTTGGCTGATTAAGGGCCGCGATGCAGATCTATTGGTCGATACCGGCT
Organism: Halieaceae bacterium; assembly: GCA_047618115.1. Lineage (GTDB taxonomy): Bacteria > Pseudomonadota > Gammaproteobacteria > Pseudomonadales > Halieaceae > CALJGI01. The sequence continues at coordinate 11,140 of JBLHKV010000045.1, forward strand.
TAGGCGTCTCTAGCCTGAAACTGTATCTGGCTGATGTGCTGGATAAACCGCTCAAGGTTGTGGCCAGTCACGTACATTTTGATCACAGTGGTAGCTGCCATGAGTTCGATCAGGTATTTATTCATCAAAATGAACACGATGCGTTGTGTGCCGGCGATCAGTATAAAATATTGAGCGCTCCCGAAATTGGCTTCGTGCCCGATAGTGATTTTGAAGCCATACCATATCAAGGTTTCAGTGCCAGTGACTATGAGGTTAAGGCTTGCCCTCAGGCTCGTGCACTGCATAATGGCGACATCATTGATTTAGGTAATCGGGCGTTTGAGGTAATGCATTTACCCGGTCATTCATCCGGATCGATTGGTTTATTCGATGCCAAACAGCAAATACTGTTTTCTGGCGACGTGGTCTATGACGGTGAATTACTGGATGACCTGGAGGATTCAGTTGTGGTCGATTATCTGTCGACAATGGAGGAATTACTGGAACTTAAAGCCAATGAAATCAGGCCCGGGCATTACCAGAGCTTTGATCGTCGACGAATGCATGAATTGCTTAAAAAATACATTCACGAGAAAAAAGCACCGGTGTGTCCCAGCGAAATGTAAGGTCCGTTGAATGCCCCCACCAGACGTCCCTAGTTCATTTCCGGTGCGCCGGGACTAAATGTGATGGCAGTTGTCAGGGGAAGAGTGCTACCGGCGTCCACATCGGCAACAAGACCATCTCAATCCCTGCGTCTGCTGCTCTGTTTCGACTATAGGTAAGATCATCCGAAGACAGGTAGTCCCAGAGCATGGATGTAAACAGCGTTGGCATCACCGGTTCATCCGCGAGCGCATCAGTCATGCTATCCCAGTGCACTGGCACCAGTCGTTTTGGTGCGAGTGGTGTTACGATCTCCTGCCAGTACTGTTCTTGGTATTCTGCGGTCTGCGCCGCAATTCCACCGATACCAAGAAACAAGACGTCGGCCTGTAAGCCGTTCAGTGCGTCCGCTTTAAAACCCGCGCTGGCCTGGATTAACACACTGCCCTGTGGGTGGCGTATGTGAATGCTGTAGCTACCGCCTTCCTTGTACTCAAAGGCTGATGCGGGTGGTACCAGTGGCTCTTCTATGAGTGGGCTGCTCATCGCGGCTTCGTTTATGCCCGCGCGCGGAAACCTGTAGTGTCGAGTCTCCATCAGCGTGATAACAAATTCTCCGTACTCCATGGGCTCGCCTGGAGTTACCAGACGCATTTGCTGCTCGGGTAGCTCGAGGCCTCGACCGATATTCAGCGTTGATTCCGAACCAATTAATTCTGCGCCAGTTGCGGCGGCAACCAAAGGTGCGTCCATCGCGTGGTCGTAGTGGGAGTGTCCGGGTATAACAGCGGCGAGTTTTGAGATTCCAGCTCTCGCCAGACTCTGCGCGATTGCCTCCCGGTCTGGTTCAATAGGTGAAAACGCCATCGCTATGAAAGATGGTCGACTGAACCAACCGTCTATGAGGAGAGCAGTCTGCCCATCGCTGATCAGTATGTTGGTGTTGCCAAGATACTGGACGTAGACCTCACCCGAGGGAATGGGGCTGGGTTCCACAACGAGTTGTTCAAACGGTTCCAGCGAATCGCGGGCATTCCACAGGTACGTGAAAAAAATTGCTGCCAGTAGCGTCAATGCCAGCAAAATTACGCCGATTTTCTTCAGTATACCCATGGTGCTTGCCCGCCCCGAGGATTGGAACTGTTAGGCTAGTTCGTCCACCAGCAAATCCAAAGTTGCTTCTAATACGCCTTCACCCGTGGGGGTGATTGCCGCATTGAAGTCCGTCACCCCAATGTCGCGTAGCCTGGCTATACCAGCCCTGACAGTCGCCTCGTCGCCGATGAGAGCTATGTCCTCCGGACCCGCGGCGCCTTCCCTGTCGAGCATGGCGCGATATGAAGGCAGCATGCCGTATATCTTCAGGGACTTGGCGATCATTTCCCTGGCTTGCTCTACATCATCGGTGACAGCGATAGGTAGGCCTGCAACAATTCTCGGCGCTGGTTTACCCGCATTTTTAGCAGCGGCGCTGATCACCGGGATAATGTGTGCTTCCAGCGTCTTGGGACCGGTCACCCAGGTGGTTGTGCCGTCCGCGTAGGCCCCGGCAATCTCCAGCATCTTTGGGCCAAGTGCAGCGACAAGCAAAGGTACAGTGGTAGCGCCGGGAACACCCAGCGTCAGTTTGCTGCTGTATTCATTCCCCTGGAAATCGACAGCTTCGCCTTTCAGCAACGGACTCAGAATTTGCAGATACTCGTGCATATGGGAGGCGGGTTTGGCGTATGACATCCCCAGCATATCCTCAATCACCATTTTGTGTGATAGCCCAATACCGAGGGTAAAGCGACCGTCGCAGGCTACCCCCGTGGTCACCGCTTGTTGGGCGAGAGCGGTAGGGTGGCGTGGATAGGTTGGCGTAACAGCAGTGCCAAATTCGATACGATTGGTTTCCCAGCCGCAAATGGCCAGGGTGGTAACAGCATCTAAGCCAAAAATGTTGGCCAGCCAGATCGAATCAAAACCTCTTACCTCTGCCATCTTTGCGAACTCAACGATCTCAGACAGCTGATTGCCGGTGGCGGCGGTGGCACCCGCAAAAAGTCCTATACGCATGATTTACATCCTTTTATTATGATGAGAAGCTCTTCAAAGCGACTTACTTGGGCTGCATCCGAATACCACCGTCCATGCGGATACACTCTCCGTTCATATAGTCATTTTCGACCAGCATTTGTGCCAAGTGCGCAATTTCATCGGCACGACCCAAACGCTTGGGATATAGAACCTGGCTACCGAGCGGCTTCAGGAACTCGGCAATCTCCGGTGTCATTTCCTCGGCACCGCCCATCATTAATGGTGTTGCTATTAAGCCTGGAACAATAGTATTTACCCTTATACCTAGTACTGACAGGTCACGCGCGATTGGCAGCGTCATGCCTACTACACCACCTTTGGAGGCAGAATACGCAGCTTGCCCTATCTGGCCTTCATAGGCGGCGACAGAGGCGGTGTTAATGATCACACCCCGGCCACCGTCATCAGTGACAACATCGTTAGTAGACATGGCCTCGGCACACAGGCGCAATACATTGAATGTGCCGACCAGGTTGATATCTATGACCAGTTTGAAATCGTCCAGTGGAAATGGGCCGTCGCGTCCCATGGTACGCTTGGCGTTGCCGATACCAGCGTAGTTGCAGTTAATGTGTATGGCGCCAAAAGCTTCTATAGTGGCGGCGATTCCGGCTTTGACTGAACTCTCGTCTGTGACGTTGACCTGGCAAAATATAACGCTATCACCCAACTCATTAGCGAGATCATTGCCTTTTTCTGCATTCATATCAAAGATGGCGCATTTTGCTCCGTTGTCCACAAAACGACGCACTGTGGCGCGGCCCAAACCTGATGCACCACCGGTTATTACTGCTACTTTACCTTTAAGATCCATGTTGTTTTCCTTGCAAGATTTTGTAAATGAATGAGTTAGAAGTTTCGCGTGTTGAAGGGTATGTAATCGTCACCCAGACAATCGCGGCTGATAATTATTTTCATTACCTCAGATGTGCCTGCGTAAATCGTGGAAATTTTGGCATCCGTATATTGCCGCGAAATAGGATACTCGTCCATATAGCCGTTACCACCGTGGAGTTGCACTCCGATGTTTGCTGCTTTCACCTGCAACTCACTGGTTACTAGCTTGGCCTTGGCGGCATCGACTGCAGTGAGCGCCCCGCTATTGAATGCTTGCACGCAGTGGTCCACATAGATCTGGGCAAAATCGAGTTCTGAACGAAGCTCAGCCAGTGTGAACTGAGTGTTTTGGAACGCAGCCAGGGGCTTACCAAAGGCCTTGCGCTCTTTTACATATTCGCGTGTCAGGTCGAAAGAGACCTGCGCGGCAGACAAATAGCCACAGGCGCCCATTAGGCGTTCCTCGGCCAGGCCCTGCATCAGGTAGATGAAACCCTTATCGGGATCGCCAAGCACGTTCTCTTTTGGAATTTTTACATCGGCAAAAAACAGCTCGGAGGTATCTTGAGCTTTCAGACCCATTTTTTTAAGGTTCGCACCTCTTTCGAACCCCTCCATGCCTCGTTCTACCAGAAACAAACCCATTGCGTGGGGGTTGTTTTCGGGATCGGTTTTGGCAGCAACGATGACAAGGTCCGCATTGATACCGTTGGATATGAACACCTTCGAACCATTCAGCAACCAATGATCTTCTTTTTCTACTGCAGTACTGCGCATCCCCGCGAGATCGCTGCCAGCATCCGGCTCGGTCATGGCGATGGCCAGTATGGTGTCCCCACTGACGCAGCCGGACAGGAACCGTTCGCATTGCTCTTCGTTACCAAAGCGTGTCAGATAAGGGCCGACCAGGCGACTGTGTAGTGAGTTGTACCAGTCCCCGACTCTTGCGTAAGCAGTCTCTTCAATAATTACTTGTTCGAACCGAAAATCTGTATCGCCCATGCCACCGTATTCTTCGTCTGGCCAGACCATCAGAAACCCCTGTTCGCCGGCTTTCTGAAAAGCACTTCGATCGACTATGCCGGCCGCCCGCCATTTTTCCATATGCGGCACAATTTCGGCCGCCAGGAACTTGCGGTACGCGTCCCTGAACATATTTTGTTCTTCGGTAAAGCTTCTGGGTATCATCCGGTCTTTCCTGAGTGTAATAGTATAAGAAAGTGCGCTGCACATTATAGTGACAGCGCCCGGAATTAACAGTGATCGGAATTGACTATTTAATTAACCTTGGTTAACAGTCGGACAATAGTCGTTCAGGAGATCGTCGCTGAAGCGGGATGAAAACGATTCAGGACGCCTGTAGCCGCATAAAAGGGTTAAGAAGCCAGTAGTTCCATCGGGTAAATCGAATAGGCGCGTCCAGCACTCCGATGCAGATGCAATCGGCTGATTGGGTTGCTGTAGGTGTGTGAATATCTTTGGCGTCTCTGATGAGAAAATCTCCGACCTGATAGATGCCTTCCTCGTCAGAAAAACTCCCCTCAAGAACGAGAGTCAACTCCGTACCTCGGTGTGTGTGTTGGGGAACACTACGTCCCGCCTTGATGTGGTATAGAGCAAACTCATTATCTACATCACCTGTTTTCAAGTGACTGATCTGCACGGCAGAGCCGATCCGCTTCCAATTGAGGTCTTCATAGTCACCTTTCATGAGTCGCTGCACGAGTGGCGGCTTCACTCCAGGGCTATGGTGCGGCTCTGAGGTCGTCTCGTAGCTTAAGGGGGCAGGTTCATCCAGCCTCGATAGAATGCTGTCCAACATTTTTTCATCGACGGGTTCAGGAGAGAGATTCTCAAAAAAAGAGGCGCCAACCTGTTGAAGTTGCCGTGCTTGACGTTGGCATTGTTCGCAATATCCAAGATGAAGCGAGACGCATACCGACTGTGCCAAGGCCAGACTGCCGGCAGAATACTCTGTTAGCAGGCGGCTATCGGGGTGGTAACTGATCATAGTTCTACTTTTCAACCTGTATTTGTAATTTTTGCATGGCGAGTCGAATACGCGATTTAACGGTCCCGAGGGGCAAGCTGAGTTCCTCAGAAACTTCGCTGTGAGACTTTCCCTCCATATACACTTTCGCCAGGATTTGGGCCTGGTCGTGAGGGAGACTCGAAAGCATTTCCCTTACTTTTTCTAGATCACGACGCTGCCGTACCGCCGCGAAAGGCCCCTCGTCTATATCGCTAGACCAAATGTCATCAGCGCTTACCGGGGTGTCAAATTTTTGAAGCCTGCGGAACATGTCGGTTCTGGAGTTGCGCGCAATGGTGTATATCCATGTGCTTGCCGAAGCTCGAGAAGGGTCGAATGAAGCCGATTTCTGCCAGATCTTCAACATAACCTCCTGAACCAGTTCATCTGCATGATTCGATGCCATAACGGAGCCGGCGTGGGCAAACGCCTTGAGAAGAGGCGCGAAATGGTTGAACAAACGCGCAAACGCCTGTCGATCCTGCAAGCTAGCCACCTGCTGCAGGGTGCGACTCCACTCGTCGTCGCGTTTGCCCCCCGGTTCCACATCTGTGGCCATGTATTTGTGTCCTATCACTGATTCACGTCTGTTCCTTCAGGAACGGTTGTTAGTCATGTTTTAAATACGCCCCAACTTTTGGTGCGGATCACCCAAACACGAAAAAAATTTCGATGATCCGATACGGTTCGAACAGCGTAAATACCCCTACACACACCTTGCTGCTGTCCGATAGGGAGGCTTATGAAGATTGCAATTATCGGAGCGGGTATTTCTGGCTTGGCTGCTGCATATTACCTGCAGCGGAACCACGAAGTACACGTTTTCGAAGAAAGTGACCGAATTGGCGGGCATACGGCGACTGTTGATGTTGCGCTGGGCGGCAGGACCTATGCCGTCGACACTGGCTTTATAGTGTTCAACGATTGGACCTATCCCGGTTTTATCGCCTTAATGGATAAACTTGGTGTAACTGCCAAGGATACATCAATGAGTTTCAGCTTCAGGGACCGCACCTCGGGTCTGGAATATGCTGGTGGAGATCTCAACACCCTGTTTGCGCAGCGGAAAAATCTCTTTTCTCCTAAGTTCTTACTGATGCTTCGAGATATTCTCCGCTTTAATAAACAGGCCATTGACGATCTG